>CAIJXU010000069.1 GCA_903824725.1 uncultured Bacteroidota bacterium
ATATGTATGTATATAATAGATTTAAATGTTGTTTTTAATTACTTTTACTTTATAAACATCATATATAATATTTACTAATATAAAACATCAATCATGAAAAATCAAATTGTACAAAAATTTGCCCCTTTCGTCATCCTATTTATCGTTGCTGTTTTAGCACTGTTCGTTCCTCAATTGCCCAGCTTTGTGGGCGAGTACAGCGCAGCCGATATCGCATGGATTTTAGTTGCTACCGCTTTGGTCTTTATCATGACGCCTGGACTCGCCTTCTTTTATGGCGGTATGGTGCATCGTAAAAACATCATCTCTACTATGATCAAAAGTATTGTATCCGCAGGTATTGTATCTGTGATTTGGGTAAGCTTTGGTTATAGTCTAAGTTTTGGTGAAAGTATTAATGGCATCATTGGTAATCCGATGACTCATTTATTTTTTAAAGGGGTTGTAAATGGTGCTCCTACTTTACAAGGAGGATCAGCAATGACCATTCCTCTTTTATTATTCGCCTTGTTTCAATTAATGTTTGCCATTATCACTCCAGGATTGGTGGTGGGTGCAGTTGCAGAAAGAATTAAATTCACTGCTTACATTTTATTTATAGTCTTATTTATAATACTTGTATACGCACCTTTAGCACATTGGTCTTGGCATCCACAAGGATTTTTATTCAAAATGGGTGCATTAGACTTTGCTGGAGGTACAGTGGTTCATATAAGCGCAGGTTGTGCAGCATTAGCCGGCGCTATTGTTTTAAAATCTCGTCGCTCTAAATTAGAACAACAAGAAATTCCACCTGCTAATATTCCTTATGTTCTAATTGGTACTGGTTTACTTTGGTTTGGTTGGTTTGGATTTAATGCAGGATCTGCATTAGGCGCCAACTCACTTGCCATCAACGCATTTGCTACTACTAATACCGCAGCAGCGGCAGCAGGTTTGGCTTGGATGTTTTTTGATGTGTTAAAAGGGAAAAAACCATCCGTACTGGGATTTTGTATTGGTGCCGTTGTTGGTTTAGTAGCCATTACTCCGGCTGCTGGTTTTGTAGGTATCCCTCAAAGTATTTTTATTGGTATGGTAGCGGCTATTATTTCAAATGTGGCTAGTCATGCATTTAAATTATCTCGAGTGGATGATACACTAGATGTTTTTCCTTGTCATGGTATTGGTGGAATGGTGGGTATGTTGATGACGGGCATCTTTGCATCAAAAGGTGTTAATGCTGCTGGTAATGATGGCTTATTCTATGGCAATCCTGCTTTTTTCCTTGTGCAATTAAAAGCAATGTTGATTGTGGTCGCCTACAGCTTTACCGTTTCATTTATCATATTCAAATTCATCAATATTATCATGCCTTTACGTGTAACAGAAGAAGATGAAGAATTAGGATTGGACGCATCACAACACGATGAAAAATACGGAAGAAACCCACTTAAATCATAAACAAAAAACAGGTACAGCGGTGATAAGCTTCTGAGAAAAGCGCATCGGCTGTACCCATCTATAAAACTCTACTACAATGATAAAAAAAATATCGTTAATGGCCGTTTTGTTTGCCATTTATATTTCTAATTATGCACAATCAGATTCAACCGCTCCCAAATACACTGTAACCACCTCTGGATCAATTGACGCTTATTACAGAAACAGCTTCACCACTCCTTCTGGGATCACCAATAATTTCACCAGCTTTACAAATACACAACAAAAATTAGCCATAGGTATGGCTTCTTTAAAAGTGGATCAAAGTTTTGGGAAATGGGCTGCGTCAATTGACTTAGGTTATGGTAAACGCGCAGAAGAATTCTCCTATAATGACAATGGATTATTGGCTAATATTAAACAAGCTTTTATCTCTTATAATCTTTCTAATCAATTAAAAATTAGTGCTGGTAAATGGGCAACGCATGTGGGTTATGAATTGTTAGACGCGCCTTTAAATAGAAACTATAGCATGTCTTATGGTTTTTCATATGGTCCCTTTTTTCATACAGGTATTAAAGCTGAATATGCAATTACTGGCAAAACAAGTTTAATGATTGGCATTGCTAATCCTACTGATTATATTGATGCTCAATCAGGTTCAAAAGTGATACTAGCACAATTGAGTACAAAATTATTTGACGACAAAACAACTATTTATGCAAACTACCAAGGAGGTAATACAGGAGGAAGTAGTAGCTTTTCGCAATTGGATGTTGTCATAAACAATACATTATCTAGTCAATGGGCAATAAATTACGACGGCACTATTTTCAGTTCAAAAAATGTACAAACAACCAATTGGAAAAGCAATGCCATTTATATTAACTACGACCCTTTGATCAACTTTGGCCTCAGCTTTAGATCAGAAATTTTTGATGATAATAGCGCTTTATCCGCAGGGCAATTTGGGACTTCTATTTTTTCAAATACCCTTTCCATCAATTATAAGATTAAAAAATTAACACTTATCCCTGAACTCAGAATGGATAATGCAAAAAATAACATCTTCTTTAATAGTGATAATATAGCTACTGGCCAAAATACCAGCTTTATATTAGCCGCTGTATACAAATTTTAGTTTTTATTGGTTTTAAGCAAGCAATCGTACGGCCTGAATTTCTATTCGGGCCTTTTTTATTATATTAGTGGCATATATGAAAAAAGCCAAAAGAGGGATTCAACTAATTTACTGCGTTTATGCCATTCTTATTTTTGCCCTTTTAACCATTTTATCGGTCATTGCGATGGCTTTCATTTTGCCTTTTGGTAGAGAAAAATTAAGTGACCGCATTTATAAAATATGCAGGTATTGGTCACAATTATTGTATCTATTCTTAGGCATTCGTCACCGTGAAATTTATGAATCTGTTCATGATTTTAATCAGCCGCATATTTTTGTAGGCAACCATAATTCTTATATGGACATACCCCCCATTGTAAGATTAAAACACCAGCCCATTAAACCATTAGCCAAATTTGAGTCTTCCAAAATACCCATATTTGGCTGGATTTATAGAGAAGCGGTCATTATGGTGGACAGAACCAGCCAAGAGAATAGAGCACAAAGTTTGCGGAACTTAAAGGCCGCCTTGTTAAACAAAACCTCTATTTTTATTTTTCCTGAAGGGACATTTAGCATGACCGATCAAAAGCCTCTAAAATCCTTTTTTAATGGCGCATTTAAATTAGCCATTGAAATGAAAATTCCAATTCAACCTGTTTTATTTGTAGATGCGGTTGAAAGAATGCATTTTGATAGCATTTTTACCTTGACTCCTGGCATTAGTCGTGTTGTTTATTTAGAAACCATCCAAGTGGGCCAGTACGATATGGATCAAGTAGAGGAATTAAAAGAAAGAGTGTACGATGCAATGGATAAAGGCCTAAGAAGATATAGAAACTATCCACCCGCTTAGCGTATTTTTGTAATCGCCATTATGTACGCAGAAATTATCATACCCTTATCCCTTCCCAAAAACTACACTTGGAGTATACCCGAAGAAATGAAGTCCGAGGTACTCATTGGTATGCGTGTGGAAGTAATGCTAGGCGCTAATAAAAGATATGCTGGGATTATAAAAAAATTAAGCGATCAAAAACCCGATGGCTTCAACCCCAAACCCATTGTAGCCATTTTAGATGAAGCACCTATTGTATTTGAGCATCAATTAAAATTGTGGGAATGGATGGCCGAATACTATATGTGTTCCGAAGGCGAAGTCATGCAAGCTGCTATCCCAAGTCATTTGAAAATTTCAAGTGAAAGTATTTTCATATTACTAGAAGATGCCGCCATCGATATTAAAAATTTATCAGATTCGGAATATATCATTTCCGAAGCCTTAGAAATTAAAAAACAATTAAGTTTAATAGAGATTCAAAAACTTTTGAATAAAAAATCGGTATACCCAGTAATCAATAAATTGATTCAAAAGGGAATTTGTATGGTGCAAGAAACCATGAAGGATAAATTCAGTTCCAAGATGGAAACCTTTCTTTTATTACACCCTACCTACCAAAATGAATGGGCACTAGAAAAACTATTAAATGAATGGACTAGAGCCCCTAAGCAACTTGATTTATTATTGGCATTTTTACATTATCAAAAAACAGAAGGGGATGTAAAACAAAAGTCAATTCTAGACAAAGCCAATAGCTCGCATGCGCAATTGAAAGCCCTCATAGATAAAGGCGTATTAATAGCAGAAAAGCGAAAAACAGACCGATTGGCTGTTGATTTAACAAAGGGCAATAGCCAATTACATACACTAACTGAGCAACAGAAAATAACGCTCCAAGACATTCAATCACAATTAAAAAATCAAAATGTATGTCTTTTACATGGTGTGACTGGAAGTGGTAAAACACAAATATATGTCAACCTTATTCATGATATAATAAAGCAAAATAAACAAGCTTTATATATGCTTCCTGAGATTGCTCTAACAGCGCAAATGATTCGTCGATTAAAGCAATATTTTGGTGGAGCTGTGGCTATCTATCATTCAAAATTTAATCCAAATGAACGCGTTGAAATTTGGAACAAAGTAAAGTCAGGAGAAATTAAAATTGTATTAGGCGCCCGATCTGCTTTATTTTTACCTTATAAAAACTTATCGCTCATTGTAATTGACGAAGAACATGATGCCTCCTATAAGCAACAAGAGCCGGCACCTAGGTACCAGGCCCGCGATACTGCCATCTATTATGCTAGTCAAATGAATGCAAAAGTGATTTTAGGCTCAGCCACACCCTCGGTAGAAAGTTTTTATAATGCAGAACATAAAAAATTCGGATACACTTATTTAAATGAACGTTTTAGTCAAGCTGCCCTTCCAAAAATTGAATTAGTTGACACAAAGAAACAAGCTGCACAACAAACTATCTTAACGCCTACTTTATTAGCCGAAATTAGAAAAACGATTGAAAATAAAAAACAGGTGATCTTATTTCAAAATAGAAGGGGCTACGCCCCCTACTTTATATGTGACACCTGCGGATGGATACCCCATTGCAAACATTGCGATGTCACCCTCACCTATCATAAAGCAAAAAATATACTATCCTGTCATTACTGTGGTACAGGATACCCAATTGTAAATACTTGTGAGGCCTGTGGCAAAACTAGCTTTAAGCAAAAAAGTTTTGGAACAGAGCAAATTGAAGAAAAATTGACTCAATCCCTTCCAGGAGTACATATTGCCAGAATGGATTTTGACAATGTTAAAGGGAAAAATGAACACGATTCTTTAATTCAACAATTTGAACAAAAACAAATTGATATTTTAGTAGGTACTCAAATGGTAGTAAAAGGATTAGACTTTGAAAATGTAGATTTAGTAGGTATCGTAGATGCCGACAGCTTACTCAATTTTAATCATTACAGAGTTAATGAAAGGGCTTTCCAGATGATGGAACAAGTGAGTGGTAGGGCGGGTCGAAAAAACGACAATGGAAAAGTGATTATGCAAGTGAGTCAAACACAACACCCTATTGTTCAGTTTGTAAAAGCACATGACTACTTTGCTTTTTATCAATATGAAATTCAAAATAGAAAGCATTTTGCCTATCCTCCCTTTAGCAGATTAATGAGTATTCTTTTTAAGCATCCTGAGAATAATATTGCAGAGGAAGCCTCCCTTCATTTTTATCAATCCTTAGGCACGGCGATTCAAAAAACTGTACTAGGACCGGCGCAACCTAATGTGAATCGTGTGCGAAATAAATACATTTGGGAGTTGTCGGTAAAAATATCAAAACAACCGCAGCAACTAAAATTAGCAAAGCAACAGCTACTTCACTTTATTCGATTAATACAAGTTCACCCAAGATACAAATTGGTTCAAATCGTTATTGATATCGACCCTAACTAGAAGCACCCTCTATTAAAATAAAACCTCCCTTAAAAAAAAGGTCCCCTCGATTTCTCGAGGGGACCTTTTTTTTATATCTAAGTGAAATAGATGCTTAGTTGTAAATAGCAGTTAATTCATCTCTTCTATTTTGAGCCCTGCCTGCTTTTGTTTTATTATCAGCAACAGGTTTAGCAAAAGCAAATCCATTGGTAGTAAAACGATTTGCATTGACTCCTTTTTTAATTAAATATTTAGCTACCACTTTTGCTCTATTGATTGATAATCTAGAGTTTAATCTTTCAGCACCAGTATTATCTGTATGACCATCAATGGCGATATTAACATTTGGATACTTATTTAATATCGCAATAACAGCGTCTAAACTTGCTATTTGCTTTTTAGATAAATAAGATTTACCTGTTACAAATTTTAAATTTGAAGCTACTTGAGTTAATATAGGTTGAACATCTGGACAGCCATGATTTGCGCTAATTCCTGCTTCTGTAGGGCAAGCATCAATTTCGTCATTTACACCATCTTTATCTGTGTCAGGTATAGGACAACCATTATAACGTGCCAATCCTGCCACTGTAGGACATTTGTCTTCCTCATCATTGATGCCATCTTTATCTGTATCAGGAATAGGGCAACCAGCATATTTTGCTAAGCCTGCCACTGTTGGACATTTATCTTGCTCATCATTGACACCATCTTTATCTGTGTCAGGAATAGGGCAACCAGCATATTTTGCTAGGCCTGCCACTGTTGGACATTTGTCGTTTTCATCTGCAACTCCATCATTATCAGTATCAGCTGGAGGAGGAGGAGGAGGTAAAACCACAGGTTTTTTATCCTTTAATTTCAATGGGAATGAATAACTTATACCATGATTTAAATGCGTCTTAGTTAATTGAGACATTTCAATTCTAAAAGAACTATTAATATTGATAAAAGAACCATGTTTTGCTTTGATTTGTAAGCCAAAACCTACTGGGGCATAAGCCATATAATTGGTCGCAAAATTACCTACACCAAGTCCTGCAGTAAGATAAGGAACAAACTTGTAGTCGTCTGGTAATAACTTAAAGTTTAAATTGGCATCTATTGCTGTATATATTCTTTCTTTATCTAGCCCGGTAGAACTAGGCCAAGCATCTTTAACTCCAGAAGATGCATAAAATGGATAAGCCATTCTAGCAAAATCAAGATTGATCATCAAATCTACCTTTCTTGTAATCCCTTTAAAATATTGAACACCAATACTTTTATTTAAATCGCTAAAATTTGCCCAAGACTTATTGCTGTAGGCACCACCAAGTGTGCTTACTTGTATGGCTCTTGCTGTTGTAAAATCGAAAGCCGAAACTCTAATGGCAAGAGCTGGTTTTTTCACATTATCCTCTGTTTGTGCAAAAAGCGAACTTGCAAACGTTAAGACGATTAGAGAAAATAGTATTTTTTTCATAGTATTAAATAGTTAATATTTATACAAATTTACTCCTAAAAGACGAAATATTGAAATAATTTATAGATAATCAATTTATTAGGCTTTAGGCGTAATTTTAGAATACCCAATGGCCTCTACTGTCACTTTTACGATCCCTTTTGTATTGAGAATCAATTTTTTAGCTGCGGCCTGACTTAAATCTATAACTCTCCCTTTTTTTAGCATATTGGGATGCATCCGGTCATTAATTCGCACAATAACATAAGTGCCATTTCTTAAATTGGTGACCCTTACTAAAGTATTTAACTTAAATAAATTACAAGCGGCCGTCAAATTTTTGTTCTTGAAAATTTCACCTGTAGCTGTCAAAGTACCTGTTAGATTGGTACTGTAAAAGCTTGCGATCCCAGTAATTCGATTTATTTCAATTTTAATCCGCGAATGTCCAATAAAATTTTTATAGCGTTTAATATTAACACTATCCAAAAAATTAGCATTGGTTAAAGTATTGGGATAAATTTCTTGTGCCCTTATATCAGTAGGAAAGGCTATACAAAATAAAAATCCTAAAATGGACAAAGATCGCATGAAGCTATGACAATGGGATTACTTCAATTACTGAATCAATATTAAGTGAGCCGTAAATATGCGGGAAAAGCTCATTCATATCGTGGGCTAATTCAAATAATACAGGCCTTTGCACTTTAGATTTTTCAATCTTAAGTTTTACCAACCCTTTTTGGCCTTCATAAAATCGATCTAATACACCTGAAATTTGTCTTTCAATAGAGCAATGAATAAACCCATCCTGCTCATAATTCAGAGGGAGGTACTCATTGTTTAATTTTGCTTGCTCCCACTCTTTCAGAGTAGTAACATGATATATGTATTCGCTTTCCATAAATTTAATTTTTAATGACTCTTGGAATTTTTTGATCGATTAACATTAAATCAGCAAGGACAATAGCAGTCACCGCTTCCAAGACAACCGGTACTCTAAGTGCAATGCATAAATCGTGTCTTCCTTTTACGGAAAAATTTTCTTGCTCATTGGTTTCCCAATTGAGTGTTATTTGCTCCTTTGGTGTTGAAGAAGTAGGTTTTACAGCTATTCTAAACACAAGATCATTTCCATTAGTATATCCGCCAACTACGCCACCTGCATGGTTGGTTTTGGTTTTTCCACTAGCATCTATAATGGCGTCATTGTGCTCCACACCAAACATATTAGCAGCAGCAAACCCAGTCCCAAATTCAATACCCCTGATAGCTGGAATTGAAAACACGGCATGGCTCAATAAAGATTCGACTGAATTAAAAAAATGTTCCCCCAATCCAATCGGCAGTCCCTTTATCACACATTCTACTATCCCCCCTACACTATCTTTATTGTCAATGGCTCTTTGAAGGCCTTTTTCTAAATCCGTTTCTCCTCCAATACTTACAATATGAGAAGCTACTTGGACTCCATTTAATAATTTTTTTGCAACAACACCTGCACCAACTAAAGCTGCTGTTAGTCTCCCACTAAAATGTCCGCCACCTCTGTAATCCTCAAAGCCACCAAACTTGTGATGTGCTGTAAAATCCGCATGTCCTGGACGTGGCACTGATCTTTGTTTTTCGTAATCCCCGCTCCTCGTATTGTTATTTTCAAATAACATCATAATGGGCGCACCTGTTGTGATGTCATTAAATAATCCTGCCTTGAAAATGGGAATATCATCTTCTTGTCTTGGAGTGGTTCCTTTTTGTTTTCCGCCCTTACGTCGCTCCATATCTTCTCTAAAATCAGCTGCACTTAATGGCAAGCCTGCAGGACAACCATCAATAGTAATCCCCACACATGCGCCATGTGATTCTCCAAATATTTGCACCGTAAATAAAGTTCCAAATTTGTTCATGTCTTCAATTCAATATTACAAGGTAAGAAATTTATTGTATATGTACTTTTGCTCCTAATTGCTGAAGATCCTCAAAGAAATGGGTATAGGACTTATTGATCGCTTCCGCCTCCGTAATTTCAATGGGACCATTTGCGCAAAGTGCAGCTACCGCGCAAGCCATTGCAATTCTATGATCGTGTTGTGAGAATACCGTACAAGCTTGAATAGATGCTCCACCATGTATTTTCATCAGATCCCCTTCCAAATCAATCCGAATTCCCATTTTAGCAAACTCTGTTTGTAGAGTAAGCCCCCGATCACTTTCTTTATGTGCCAAACGATTGACCCCTTTAATTTCCGTGATCCCTTTACATACGGATGCTAAAGCAACCAAAGGAGGAAATAAATCAGGACAATCTGTTGCATCAAATTGAAAAGCAACTAATAATTCACTCGGCCCTATTTTAATTTCATCCTCATTTATTTCAATAATGGTATTTGCATTTTTTAATGCCTCAAGAACTTGTTTATCTGCTTGTGTTGAATTCAACTGTAATCCCTTTACAATAACGGGTCCTGCAATGGCACCTGCTACTAATAAAAATGCAGCACCACTCCAATCCCCTTCAACTGTATATTCGATTTTTGCTTTTAATGGAGCGTGGGGTAAAAATTGAAAACTTTTATAATCTCTATGTGTAACATTCCATCCAAAAGCATTTAATACTGCTAATGTTAAATCGATATAGGGTTTACTTTTTAAATCCAATACATTAATTTCAAATTCATGTGCATCACTGGCAGCATAGGCCATTAATAGCCCAGTTAAAAACTGAGAACTTAATGATCCATCTACTGTTATGGTCGCAGGTTGTAACGGCCCCTGAATTTGAATGGGTAAAAATCCTTGGTTCGAATTGATTTGTATACCTAAGATTGGAAAAATGTCATCAAAAAAATGCATTGGTCTTTTGACTAAACTTCCTTTCCCATTAATCTGGATGGACTGATTTGATAATGCTGCAATTGGAGTAAACATTCTGATACCTAATCCACTTTCACCACAATTCATTTCAGGATCTATTGGTATTACCCCAGATGATTGTACATGAATAGCATCTTTATTTTTTTCAATGACAGCACCTAGCTTTTGTATTACATCTATTGCTGCTATATCATCATTTGAATGACCCGGATTATAAATCACAGTTTCACCCACATGCAATAAAGCAGCCGCACATGCCCTTTGCATACTGCTTTTGCTTGCAGGAGCCAATTGCACTCCTTTTAAATTGGATGGATATACCGTTACACGCATCTTAAGAATATAACTTTATTAATTTCTCTAATGATTTCATGGGTATGGTTTCATACATAGCCTGCCCTATTTTTTTTAATACAACATATTGCATACCTGCTGTTGCTTTTTTCTTATCCTTTTGCATGACTTGCATGGCTTGTTCAATATTAAAATGCATATTAGTGGGCAAACCATATTGCTTTAAAGTTGCAACTAATAATCCTGTATCATTAAAGCCTTGTAACACTTGTGATATTTTAGCCGCATACACCATCCCAATACTAATGGCATGACCATGCAATAAAGCATGTTCATTTTCGATCGCATGTCCAATCGTATGTCCAAAATTGAGTAACTTTCGATCTCCTTTTTCAAACTCATCTTTTTGAACCACTTTCATTTTTATTTGCACATTTTTTTGGATTAGTGCAGATAATTCTTTTTTATTTTTTTGATAAAATGCTAAATCATGACTGGCTAATGCCTTCATCATTTTAGCATCTTTGATGGCAGCGTGTTTGATGATTTCAGCAAATCCATTTTCCCATTGATGAGAAGGAAGGGTTTGTAAAAAATCAAGATCGTATAATAAAAAAGAAGGTTGTCTAATTAAGCCTACCATATTTTTATATATACCCACATCAATTCCATTTTTACCACCAATACTAGCATCAACCATCGCTAAAATAGTGGTAGGCACAAAACCAACTTGCACCCCACGCATATAAATGCCGGCTACATAGCCAACCATATCGGTCACTACGCCGCCACCTACACCAACTAATATGGCTTCACGGGTAGCGCCTAAATTAAGTAGCGCCTCCACTATAAAGTCAATTGTGGCTTGTTGTTTATGCTCTTCGCCAGAAGGAAATACAATAGTTTTTTTACCTTTGAATTTATTTTGATGTAATGCATATACATTTTCATCAGTAATGTAAAAGGCATTGGCTTTATTGACTAATTTATCAATAGCACTAAACCTGCCATCTAATATAAATGACACTGTACTTGTAGACAATTTAACTTTCCAGTTTTTCATCTTATTTATTTTAGTCAAGTAAAAAAAAGCTTAGCTATTCATTACTTTATTTTGGTGCTGAATACTTTCCATATGAACTGCATCCATGTATTTTGTAATAAAATCCTCACTTAATCCTACTTTATTTCCCTTACCTACCGCGCGTTCTAAAATTTCATTCCAACGATTGGTTTGCAAGATGGTGATGTCATTGTTCTTTTTGTATTCTCCAATTTTTTCAGCCACTTTCATACGAGTAGATAATACTTGCAATAACTCGTCATCCAATTGATTGATTTGTTGACGCAATTTTTCCAATGCAGCATGGTATTCAGCCGATGCGACATCTTCCTTTCTCCAACGAATGGCATCCAACATTTCCTTTAATACTTCAGGTGTGATTTGTTGCTTAGCATCACTCCAGGCATTGTCAGGATCAATATGCGATTCAATGATCAAACCATCAAAATCTAAGTCCATGGCTTGTTGCGCTATTTCTTGTAAAATATCACGACGACCACAAATATGTGAAGGATCATTGATCATTGGGATACCTGGATAACGACGCTTCATTTCGATAGCTAAGTGCCACATGGGTGCATTTCTGAATTCCGTATTTCCATAAGAACTAAATCCACGGTGAATTAACCCTAATTCTTCGATACCTGCTTTTGCGATACGCTCCATACCACCAATCCATAATTCTAAATCTGGATTAATAGGATTCTTAATAAGCACAGGTACTTTCACTCCTTTTAATGAGTCTGCAATTTCTTGCACACTAAAAGGGTTTACTGTAGTACGTGCACCTACCCAAAGTACATCTACTCCAAAATGCAAAGCATCTTCTACTTGTTTAGCAGTCGCTACTTCAACAGCAATAGGCAAACCGGTTTCTTTTTTAGCTTGTTGCATCCATGGCAAACCTTTGGTACCTATCCCTTCAAAACTTCCGGGTCTGGTTCTTGGTTTCCATATACCTGCACGCATGATATCTACTTTACCTGTCGCTGCTAATCGAATAGCTGTTTGCATCACTTGCTCTTCGGTCTCTGCACTACAAGGACCAGAAATAATCAAGGGTGATTTTTTTAATAAAATGCTTACTTTTTGTTGTTGCTCTGTTAAGTCTCCCATTTTTTCCAATTTTAATATTTAAATATTTATTTTTTTGAATATCGATTTTTATAGCAAACTAATTAGCCTTCTCTTTTAGAAAAGCCTTTTGGACCACCGCTATCTGCATCATTCATTCTGATACGACGCCCTTTATAGTTTTTACCATCTACTGCATTAATCATTTGTTTTGCAGCACCTGATTCAATTTCAACCCAGCTGTTCATATCACGCATATCTATTTTTCCTAAAGCTTCTTTTCTTAAGTCGCTCATGTCTAAAATAAATTGCAAAAAGCTTGCTTTGTAAAAACCATCTTTTGTACCTAAGTTCACAAACAAACGAGTATAGCCAGATGCACCTCTTTCCGCACCACGACTTCCGCGATCCGAACTACTGCGCTCCATACCACGATCATTGGTTCTAGCGCGACCACGATCTGCACCGCCAAATTCTTGACGACCTCTGTCGCGATTGCGATCCTGTTGTTGCATGGGTTCACGACGGCCTTTGTCAGCAGCTCTTATGTTTAAGTCCTGCGCATTTTCATAATAACTTAAAAAGCGATTAAATTCCAAAGCAGCGACGCGCTTCAAAATTTCTTCCTTACTCATATCGGCAAATTTTTCGGCCAACATGGGTACATAAGTTTCATAATCACCATGACTTACATCTGTAGACATTAACTTGTCCATCACATGAAAAAATTGTTTTCTACAAACATCCTTTCCACTAGGGATATCTAATTTATGAAAAGTACACTTATTCATATTTTCAATCTGACGCAAACGATAAGATTCACGAGCATGAACAATAGAAATACATATACCCTGACTTCCAGCACGGCCTGTACGACCACTACGATGGGTATAAACTTCTACATCATCCGGTAATTCAAAGTTGATCACATGCGTTATTCCTTTTACATCAATTCCACGAGCAGCCACATCGGTCGCAATTAGCAATTGCAAACTTTTATCTCTGAATTGACCCATTACCCTATCTCTTTGTTGTTGGGTTAAATCACCATGTATAGCATCAATATCATAACCCTCTCTTGTTAATCTTTGTGCAACATCTTGCGCATCTGCCTTAGTTCGGGTAAAAATGATACCATAAATACCTGGATTAAAATCGATGATTCTTTTTAGAGTCTCATAACGATGCTGTGCAGAAGTTAAATAGTATTGGTGATCAATACTTTTATTGGTTGCATTTACTTTACCGATTGTTACTTCAACTGGTTCTTTCATGTAACGCTTGCTCACTTTTCTAATTTCAGCTGGCATAGTTGCACTAAACAACCAAATACTTTCCCTATTGGGTGTATTTTTTAAGATAAATTCAATGTCGTCTTGGAAACCCATGTTTAACATTTCATCGGCTTCATCCAATACAACATATTCAATTTTTTCTAAGTTAATCGCTTTGCGCTCGATTAAGTCAATCAATCGACCTGGTGTAGCTACGATAATCTGAACTCCTCTTTTTAAATCTTTAATTTGTAAACCTATTGAAGTACCTCCGTATACAGCTAATACTTGTACACCTGGAAGATGCTTTTTAAATAAATTTAATTCGCTTACAATTTGCATACACAATTCTCTAGTAGGACAAACCACTAACGCTTGCGGAAATTTATCTGCTGTTTTAATTAATTGCAATAAGGGCAAACCAAAAGCAGCCGTTTTACCAGTACCAGTTTGTGCTAAACCAATAAAATCTTTGGTTCCACTAATCAAAACTGGAATAGAACGCTCCTGAATTTCAGTAGCATGTGTATAGCCTAATTCTGTAACCGCTTTTACTAATTGATCATTGATGCCAATTTCTGTAAAAGTCTTTTTTGTCTTTGACGCTTCTATTAACTCATTTGTATCATTCATCTCTTCTTTCTTCTTCATTTTATATATTTTTTGTAAAGTCTCGTTTAAGAGCCTTCCTTTTTTTAATTATTTTAAAATCCTTTTTATCTTATTCGCATTTTGAATCAACTCCAATAAGTAATCTGGATTTTCTTTTTCCAAGCTTGCTTTAAATTTTCTAAGTTGACTAATATGCTCATTAAGCACATCTAATACATTTTCTTTGTTTTGCATAAAGATGGGAACCCACATTTCAGCATTGGACTTTGCCAAACGCACTGTGCTTTCAAAACCACCACTTGCTAACTCAAAAATAGCATCCGATTCTTTTTCCTTCTCTAACACCGTATTGGCCAGTGCAAATGAAGTAATATGCGATATATGGCTCACATAAGCCACATGGATATCGTGCTTTATGGCATCCATGTATAATATATGCATCCCTAACTGCTCATACAATTGCTCTATACAAAGTAAAGCGTCTGGATCAATTTGTGTTTTATTACAAATGACGGTTGCTTTATCTATGAATGCATCTGATTGCGCAGCTGATGGACCACTA
The DNA here is from genome assembly GCA_903824725.1 of uncultured Bacteroidota bacterium. Classification (GTDB taxonomy): domain Bacteria; phylum Bacteroidota; class Bacteroidia; order Chitinophagales; family Chitinophagaceae; genus Sediminibacterium. The sequence goes on from CAIJXU010000069.1 coordinate 15,038, forward strand.
AATTCCGTACCCCACATTGGGTGCGTTGGAACAAACCTTCCTTTATTGGAATGCATATTCGCGACATTGACAATACTTTCCTTAGTAGACCCTAAATCAAACACAACTTGCTTGTTCACTAAATTTAAAATAGTCGGCAATAATTTTTCAGCAACATTCACTGGTGTTGCAAGTGCAATGATATCCGATTCGGCGATAGCGTCTTCTAATGACATCACTTCATCAACGATACCCAATTGCAAAGCTTCCTTTTGGTGATCTATGTTTTGGTCCACTCCAATTACTTTGGATACAATGCCTTTCTTCTTTAAAGACAATGCAAGCGAACCGCCCATTAAACCGATACCAATCACTGCTAAACGCATGCTTCTATTTTTTTAATTGCTTCACTAAATTTTTCTAATGAACCACACAAACTTACTCGGATGTAATTGTTACCTGCAGAACCAAATATGCCTCCAGGTGTGATAAAAACATTCGCTTCATACAATACTTTATCACTTAACGCATACCCATCTTTGTAAGTAGTAGGAATTTTTGCCCATACAAACATTCCCACTTGTTGTTTTGAATAAACACATTTTAAAACATCTAATAATTCGAATACTTTTTCACGTCGTGCTGTATATATTTTATTCACGGAGTCATACCAACTTTGATCCAAGCTTAATGCCTTGGCCGCTGCTAATTGAACAGGCAAAAACATGCCACTGTCCATGTTGGATTTAAACCTAAGTATTTCATTGATTCGGTCTTCGGCTGCTATGAGCATGCCGACTCTCCATCCTGCCATATTTTGACTTTTACTCAGAGAGTTTAATTCGATCACTACCTCTTTAGCCCCTTCAATAGACAATAAACTTTCGGGTTTATCATTTAAAATAAAGGCATAAGGGTTGTCATGACAAATCAATATTTGATGCTTCCTTCCAAAGGCTACTAATTTTTCAAACAACTCCTTAGTAGGACTTTGACCTGTTGGCATATGCGGATAATTCACCCACATCAACTTGACTTTTGATAAATCTGATTTTTCTAAATTTTCAAAGTCAGGTGCCCAACTGTTTTCGGCAGTTAATGCATAATAAAGCGGAGTGCCGCCCGCTAATTTAACTGCACTTGTGTACGTCGGATAACCAGGATTAGGGATTAACGCCTGATCGCCTTCGTTTAAATAGGTCATACATATATGCATGATCCCTTCCTTGCTTCCTAGTAAGGGAAGTACTTCAGTTGCAGGATTTATATCTCCTACATTAAAATACTTCTTATACCATTTCGCTACGGCTTCCCTTAAAATGGGAGAACCTTTATAAGATTGATAGGCATGGACATTGTCCTTACTAGCCTCTTCTTGTAATACTTTGATCACTTCAGGATGTGGTGGTAAATCGGGGCTTCCGATTCCTAAATTAATAATACCCTTACCCGCTTTATTGAGTTCATCAATTTCGCGTAGTTTGGATGAAAAATAATATTCTCCAATTCCCTCTAATCTATGTGATACTTTAAATTCCATATTAACCTTTAACTACTTTACCTTTTTCATACATACCAAATATTTTCAAACTATTCGTAAGGGTTTTTACATCCTCCAATACTTTTTCCATTTGTTTGAAGTTCTCAAATTCTAAATCTGCATAAAACCCATATTTAAATGTGCTTCCAGGAATAGGCATACTTTGCAACTTGCTCAAGTTAACTTTCCCTTGTGCGATTTTAGCCAACACTTTGGAAAGTATCCCCCTAGAATGATCCGTTTGGAAATAGATTGACCCTTTATTTGCATCTGCTACTTTAATTTTAGCTGCCATGGGCGCCATCACTAAAAAACGAGTAATATTATTTTTTAAAGTATGTATGTCAGGAGATATTACATTCAAATCATACAACTGTGCAGCTAATTTACTCGCAATAGCTGCCACATGTTTGTTCTTATGTTGGTGTACCAATTTTGCACTTAATGCAGTATCCTCTGATTCAACTAATTTCCAATTGTATTTTTCTAAATAATCTAAACATTGTAAAATTGCCATCGGATGACTATGCACTTCCTTGATATCTTCTAGCTTGACACCTGGATAGGTTAATAAATTTTGACTGATGGATAAATACACTTCCCCTATCACTTGTAGATTACTTTTTTGCAGTAAATTATAGTTGGGTAAAATACTTCCAGCAATTGAATTTTCGATGGCCATCACTGCGCCATCTGACAATTTGATATCAGCGCCTATTTTTACCACTTCTCTAAAAGTATCGCAAGTAATCACTTGTACATTTTTCCCAAAAAAATGCATGGCCGCCACTTGGTGGAAGCTCCCTTCGTATCCTTGTATCGTCACCTTTTTATTCATCCTTATTAAAACCTATTTTTTTTATGTTTTCCTGCCTTCCGTTAGGGATAAAAAAAATCCCGACTGGTGGGCCGGGATTGTATATTTAGTTATTTCGTTTAAGCTTTTACAAATACTACCCGGCTACTTTGGTTAAAGTAGAAATAAAAGAAAAAGTAAAACCAGTTGTTAATATTTGCTTTCATCGAGGCAAAGTTAATCAAAATAGACTAATTGACAAAATAGTTTACCTCTTATTCATACAAAACTAACAAATATTTGTTTTATAACTCTTTCATTAGCAATCGGCTAGCTTAATTTACCTGAACATTTTTGATTAGAGTTAAACAGCAACTTAAGCATCAAGAAAATCTAAAAAATGAGCCGCCCCGTAGAAACGAGGCGGCTCTAACGATTGCTTGCCTATGAAATTCTTCTGATAACTGTCCATTGGCAATAAAGGGTTCTAATAAACCCACCAATAGTTCAATTATTATTTAGCTTTTGCAGCAGTGTCAACAGTTGCAGCAGTAGTTGCAGCAGCAGTGTCAACAGTTACAGCTTTAGCTGTATCTACAGTTGCAGCAGCAGTGTCAGTTTTTGCTTCAGTTGAAGCGCCACCACAAGCAGTTAATGCAGCGATAGCTACGATTGCGAATACTTTTTTCATAAAATTTTGTTTAAATTAATTAATTAATACTCTTAATACAAAAAGGAGTAAAAGGTAACCTGCTACCCTTAAAAATTAATAAAAGATCTCAATTTGGGTTACTTTTGACCCAAATAAGTATAAATACCTTGAAAGCTGAATTAAATGAACAGGCCCTTTTAAAGGGGTTAGCCCAAAATGACTCCAAAGCAGTGGAAACCCTGTACAAAAGTCATTTTGCCATGATTCAGCATTTCGTAGAAAATAACAACGGAAGTTTTGATGACGCAAGGGATGTTTTTCAAGAGGCCATGATTGCCTTATATGAAAAAGTACAATTAGATTCATTTGTGCTCACTTGTCAAATTAAAACCTACCTCTTTTCCATATGTAAGCACTTATGGTTAAAACGCTTACATCAAATGGGGAAATATAGTAGTCCTTTAAATGCCCATGAGGAAAGTATTTCGGTAGAAACAGACATGGGGATGTTTGAAAAAAAAGAGGCAGCTTTTGCAATTATGGATCGGGCCTTAAATAGTTTAGGTGAGCCTTGTAAAAGTTTATTAGAAGGGTACTATATCAATAAAAAAGGAATGCAGGAACTGGCGAATCAGTTTGGATATACCAATGCTGATAATACCAAGAACCAAAAATATAAATGTTTGATGCGCCTTAAAAAACTTTTTTTTGCGCAATATAATATAGGAGATTAATTATGGAAGACATACAATTATTAGAAACAATAGAAAGATACCTTTCAGGAGAAATGTCCTCAGAGGAAATGATTCAATTTGAATTAACTAGGAAAAATACTTCCGAAATTGATCAAATGGTGGTAGAGCATAAACTGTTCTTACACCAAATGGAAGCTTATGCGCAACGCAAAAATGTACAACAAACTTCACAACAAACATTTAATCATTTATTAGCAGAAGGAGAATGGAGCCCAATAGAACTTGAATTACCTAAATATAAAGTAATACAGCTTTGGACAAAATATAAAAAGACCATCGCCATTGCTGCTTCTTTTGGTGGATTTATTGCCATTTTCACTTCCTTATTAGTCATGTATCTTTCTCCAAGCTTGAACGGCTCTCAATTATTGCAATTAAGCAAGGCGGTAGATGTGATTAAGAAAAATCAACAAGCGCAAGGCCATTTATTGAATGAAGTAAAATCAAAAGTGCCGGAAAATGCTAAATTGATAAGTGGTGGTTCTGGTTTTTTAATTGACACAAAAGGTTTTATCATTACCAATGCACATGTTTTAAAAGGAGATGGCGCTATTGTCATTGATAGTAAAGGACAGGAGCTGAATGCTACTATTATTTATAGTGATATCAATAATGATTTAGCTTTATTAAAAATCGAAGACAAGGATTATATACAACCTAAAAGTATTCCCTATTCTATTCGACACAAAATCTCAGATTTAGGCGAAGAGATTTTTACTTTGGGTTTCCCAAGAAACGATTATGATATTGTTTATGGAAAAGGTTATTTAAGTGCACAAACAGGATACGAAGGAGATAGTAATTCCTACCAGATTCAAATAAGTGCTAACCCAGGCTACTCTGGCGCACCCATCTTTAATAGTAAAGGAGAATTGATTGGCGTCATTAGTACAAGACAAAAATTAATCGAAGGAGTCGCTTTTGCAGTTAAATCAACTAAGATATTTGAAGTGATTAATGAGCTAAAGAACGATAAAAAAACAAAAAACTTGAATCTTAAACTTTCAAAATATACAAGTTTAAATAGCGCTGGTCGAAAAGCGCAACTTGAGCAGTTGAAAAACTATATGTTTAGTATTCGTTCTTTTAACTAATTACCAAAGCTGGATTGGATATATCTTTTCAGATACGAGCTGATCAATACAAGCTTTTACACCTGGCGCATCTTCCTTATAAGTAACTCCAAACCATTTTGCATTAGTAGGAATCACTTTTACTTTCCCTAAATTTAACTCGGTAAAGCGCCCTGCAACGACTGGTATAAAAAACTCAGACTTAAGTTCCTGTCCTTGCTTTTGTAAGAATAATGCAAATTCTCGCTCGCACAAATTAATAAATCCAGGAGCAAAGCACATAAAATTCATACTCACTCTTGTATCTTCTTTCAATGGTGTCTCTATTCCATTGTCTTCAAATACAATTTGACCATTTGCGGCCCTATAAATTTTAGTACACTCATTAATTTTAGTCAAATAATTTTCATTATCTAAAGTACAAACGCCCCTACTCACTGTGCCATTATCACTTAAAGTATTGGATAACTCATATCCTAAAATACAATAGGTTTGTTCGTTACAAGTTGTCGTTAAAAAATCATAAGCCTGTTGAAATGCTGCAGCTCCATAATAATCATCGGCATTGATCACTGCAAAAGGTTCATTAACAATCCCCTTTGTACATAATACGGCGTGCGCTGTACCCCAAGGCTTTGTCCTTTCAGCCGGAACAGCATAATGATCTGTGAATTTATCCAAGGATTGATACACATATTCGGTTTGAATTTTCCCTTTTAATTTTGGCTCGAAAATATTTTTAAAGGGTTCTGCAAACTCTTCCCTAATGATAAATACGACTTTCCCAAAACCAGCCCGAATGGCGTCGTAAATAGAATACTCGATAATGGTTTCGCCATGAGGACCAAAACCTTCAATTTGCTTCATACTTCCATACCTACTTGCCATTCCCGCCGCCAAAATCACCAATGTGGGTGCACTCATGTTTAATAATTTTTAGTTGTAATTTTACCTATTGGGGGAAAGTACGAGCAAAAATAACTGATTTTAATTAAATGAGAAAGTTTGAACGAAAACATTACAATACAATCAATTCCAAGTTTTAAAAGGGACTTTATCAAAGTCGATATTTTAAGATTAGATGAATTACATCCAGTAGTGAGTGGCAATAAATGGTTTAAGCTTAGGTATTATATACAAGAGGCAAAACAACAAAAAGCCAATACCATTGCAAGCTTTGGTGGCCCCTATTCCAATCACCTACTCGCACTTGCCTTTGCAGCCAAACAAAATGGTTTTAAAAGCATAGGTTATGTTAGATCTAATGCAAATGAGGCTATTACACCAACACTTTGCGAAGCGATTGAATATGGAATGGAATTAAAATTTTTAGGCAGAAACGAATTTTCATTACTAAAAAATAAATTACTTCAATCTCAAAGCAATGCATTGAATGCTGTTTATTATATTGACGAAGGTGGTTATGGTAATTTAGGTGCGCAAGGAGCCACCTCCATATTAGCAAATGAAAAAACGAATATCTATAGCCATATTATTTGCGCGGTGGGCACTGGAACCATGATGGCAGGATTAATCAATGCCAGCCAAGCTCATCAAAAAATCATCGGAATACCGATTTTAAAAAACGAAAACAGTATTCAAGAGGAGATTAAGGCATTATTGCTTTGCGAAGAAAAATCATTTACCATACTACCTGGATTTCATTTAGGTGGTTATGCAAAAACAAATCAAACACAATTTGATTTTATGAACCAACTTTGGAATACGGATCATATTCCAACCGATATCGTTTATACAAGCAAATTATTAATAGCAGTGGAACAACTAATTGATCAAAATTATTTTGAACATAATGCCCAAATTCTCATCATTCACAGTGGTGGCTTACAAGGTAATAGGTCCTTGCCAGTGGGAACATTAGTCTTTTAATATTTTATAAGGCTAGGGCAATAACTCGCAGTCAAATACTTTTTCAAAATGAAATTTGATTTTCTGTTTGACTTCTTCGTAGTCTACTTTTTTTCCTAATTCTTTTTCCAAGGATGTCACTGCTTTTCCTTGAATACCACATGGAACGATATATTCGAAATGAGATAAATCGGTATTTACATTTAATGCAAATCCATGCATCGTGATCCACCTACTACATTTAATACCCATGGCACAAATTTTTCGAGCCATGAAGGGATCATCGGGTGATATCCAAACACCAGTTTCCCCTGCACTTCGTTCCCCATGAATTCCATACTCAGCCAACACTTGAATGATAACCTCCTCCAAACTACGGAGGTACCAACCTAAATCAGTTTTAAATTTATCTAAATCTAAAATAGGATAGCCTACCACTTGCTGTAGTCCATGATAAGTAATATCACCTCCTCTATTGATATGATAAAATTCAATGCCTAAATTTTCTAATTGTTGCTCTGATACCAAAATATGCTCAGGTTTACCACTTTTACCTAATGTAAACACAGGAGGATGCTCTACTAAAATAAAACGATGTTCGGTCTGTGATTGATCTGCAGGTAGGTTTTGGGTCCTATGAATGGATTTAATTTGGGTGTTTTTTAATAATAAAGCCTCCTGATAATCCCAGGTAGGTTTATAGGATTTTATACCTAAATCTTCAAAAAACACTTGTTGACGCATAATACAAAGTTACAAACTAAGCCGCAATATCCTACTTTTGCATCATGTCAGAAGAAATTGAATTATCAGGTGAGGAACAAAATGAATCGCTATACGAAAAATCGGTCTTTACAATTGATAAAGGTCAGGAACCCACTCGTATTGACAAATGGCTTCAAAGTCGTATCGAAGGCATCACAAGAAATAAAATACAAAACGGTATTGATGGTGGCTTTTTAACTGTCAATGGCAAAGTAGTTAAAAGCAATTATAAAACCCGCCCAGGAGACGAAGTAGTCTATATGAGTTTTATCAATCCGGATTACACCGAATTGAAACCTGAGGCGATGGATTTAGATATTGTGTATGAGGATGATTATGTCATGGTCATCAACAAGCCATCCAATATGGTGGTGCATCCAGGAATTGGAAACTATACGGGCACTTTACTTAATGGCGTCGCCCACCACTTACTGTCTTTGAATCCTACACTTAGTGAGGATGTATTACCTCGATTTGGATTAGTGCATCGCATTGATAAAAATACAACTGGGCTTATTGTACTTGCTAAGACACCCGAAGCTGCTTCTCATTTAGCAAAGCAATTTTTTAATCATACCGTTGAACGAAAATATGTAGCCTTGGTTTGGGGAGATATGGAGCAAGAGACAGGTACGATTGAAGCACATATCGCACGACATAAACAAAATAGAAAAATGTTTGACGCCTACCCTGAAGGCGAAATTGGTAAACATGCCATTACTCATTATAAGGTCATGGAAAGATTAAACTACGTAAGCTTAGTTTCTTGTATTTTAGAAACAGGCAGGACCCATCAAATTAGAGTTCACATGAAACATATTGGCCATACTTTATTTAATGATTGGGAGTATGGTGGAGATAAAATTTTAAAAGGCACTATTTATACAAAGTACAAACAGTTTGTTGAGAACTGTTTTGAAATATGTCCAAGATGTGCGTTGCATGCAGCCACACTAGGATTTGTTCACCCATTCACCAATGAAAAAATGGTATTCGAAAGCAACCTGCCTAATGATATGCAGGGCGTAATCGAAAAATGGCGGAACTATAAAGCTTCCGCTCACCAATAGTCCTTATTTTTTTATCCAAACATTATTTGTTGGATTAAAATCAGGTAACACTTTATCAGGATCGTAGGTTACTGATTCAATGGCCTCTGTACTTGGAATTTTAAATGTCCATGAAATATTGCGCTCCCATACTTCAACAGGTAATTTTATTCGACTTACATTTCCAGACACTGTTTTAATTTCTAAAATAACAGGCATCGCCATCTTTTCTAAATTATCTAAAGTAATAAGCGCCCCTTTAGAATAATCGGCACTGTCGATATAAGTTACTTTTCGAACCGCCACATCTAATTTCCAATTATTTACAAACCACCCTCTCCAAAACCATTGTAAACTTTCACCTGCAACATTTTCAATCGTATGGAAAAAATCATCGGGTGTGGGATGTTTAAATGCCCATCTATTGATATAAGTTTTAAAAGCACGATCAAATCGATCCTTTCCAAGTATTTGCTCACGAAGCAATACCAATCCTGCAGAAGGCTTACTATAAGAAAGTGTTCCATTATTCATTTCCTTATAATTATCAACATAACTAAGCATGGGCTCTAATCCATCTCTTGTAAAAAGAGCGCCAATACGATGCATATCCTGTGGCTGACCAGAACGATACTCGCCATGATTAAAATCCTGAGTGGATAAGGTATTTATAAAAGTATTAAAACCCTCATCCATCCAACCATATTGCCTTTCATTAGAACCTACAATCATAGGAAACCAAGTATGTCCAAATTCATGATCATTTACTCCCATCAAACCACCACGCTTTGCACGCGCACCACAAAATACAATACCTGGATATTCCATTCCACCGGGTGTACCTGCAACACAAGTAGCTCCTGGATAAGGAAATTCATACCATTTAGATGAATTAAATTCAATGGATTTTTTTACATATTCCGTAGATCTTCCCCAAGCGCTGTCTCCATTACTTTCAATTGGATAAGCTGAAATAGCCACCGATTTTTTACCAGATGGAAGATTCATTTTTGCTGCGTCAATAATAAAGGAAGCAGAAGCAGCCCATGCAGCATCACGTGCATTTTTAATTTTAAAATGCCAGGTTAATTCATTTTTTCCGGTAGGTCTTGAATGAATATCGGTCACCTCTTCTGCTGTGCGAATTACAACTGTTTTATCTGAAGCACTAGCCAAAGCCCATCTCTTTATTTGTTCAGGAGTATATACTTCATTTGGATTTAATAATTCTCCCGAGCTGACTACCATGATTTTAGCACCCGCCGTAATCGATATATCAAAATCACCATACTCTAAATAAAATTCACCTGGTCCTGTATAAGGAAGTGTATTCCAACCCACAATGTCATCTAAAACACAAACCCTTGGATACCATTGTGCCACTGTAAATATTTTTCCGTTCTTAGTTTGCATGATACCCATTCTATCTGAACCATAATCAGGTGATATAAAAGCGTATTCGATTTTTAATTTTAACTGGCCACCATTGGCAGCTACTTCCTTTGGAAGTAACACTTGCATACGTGTATCCTCAATCACAAAGGGCACATCGGTAGCTGTTGATGCAGATGTGTCGCTCATTATTTTAACCGATTTTATTTTATAGCCTGCATCAAAATTTTGACCTCTTCCTCCATTACGACTTCCTACATAAGGCATGATTGCTGATCCACGAGAATCTTGCTTAAATAAATTTTGATCTAATTGCATCCAAATGAAATTTAATTTCGAAGGACTGTTATTAGTATAAGTCAATATTTCAGTGCCCGAAATTTCATTGGTTACATCATTCAACTTTACCGCTAATTGATAGTCGGCTCTGTTTTGCCAATACTTTGGCCCTGGCTCACCAGTGGCTGCTCTATATTCATTACCATTTTTAGTATAAAAGAAAGGAGCAAACGCATCATGATAATCATATTTTGATTGGGGCGAAGTGGTTTGTGCCAATAAAAATTGCGTGTTCATAAGGAATAAAAAAACAATAAAGAGGGCTCGTAACATTTTCATAGATAAAGTTTGAATAAACAATTTAATTAAAAAACCAATTAGTAAAGTAGGAATTGTGATGAGATTAAAAAAAATGTCCCCCCTAGCAATAGGGAGGACATTTAAATAGGTCTATAAAACCAATCAACTAGTTTTTCTTATTCTGTGCACTTTGCATAGGTGATAATCCCATTGATTGTCCACGACCAAATCCTCTTGATTTAAATAAGGCGAATTTAGAAGGAGCTGACACATTAGGCCATCTATTATTAGTTTCATCAATATCCGCTGTTTCACGCATTGGATCTAATTGAATAGACACTGCTTTTTTATTTGTCAAAAATACCTTTGTTACCTTGTTTTCATTTTTTCTCCAAATTTGCGCTGATAATTTTTGTGTCTCTTTAGTGCCATCCGCAAATGTAAATTCTACAATGATCGGCATCACCAATCCGCCTTTATTTAAGAAAGTGATTTCATATAAGTTAACATCAGCGTACTTTGCTTTCTCTGCATCTGTTAAAGCTTCTGGAGCTGGAAAGTTCATTGCAGGTTGTTTGGTGACAGAATCATAAGGCTCAATACCTCTGTCGTATCTCCAATAAAAATCACGAAGTGTCGTATCTGAATCAGTTAAAAAGACAATTGACTTATCGGCTCTGTTTCTAACTTTTGAAATATCATCAAACTCAGGAATAGCTGGTTTATCTAAACCTCTTGCACCTCCCATTCCACCGCCGCCACGACCACCACGCATCATCATCACGCCACCGCCAGCAGGCGCTGCAGCAGTTGCATCATATACAGCATGCTTCACCGTATCAATGGCAATATCTACTGGATCAACGCCGTAAAACCAACCTCTCCAATACCAATCTAAATCGATTGCACTTGCATCTTCCATCGTTCTAAATAAATCAGCAGGTGTTGGATGTTTAAACGCCCATCGACGTGCATATTCTTTAAACGAATAATCAAATAATTCACGACCCATTACTGTTTCTCTTAAAATATTTAAAGCAGTTGCTGGTTTTGTATAAGCATTAGGTCCAAATTGAATAATATTTTCACTATTGGTCATAATGGGCTCTAATTGATCCTTTGGTAGACGCATATAATCTGCAATCGTCCAGGCTGGCCCGCCTCTTGTAGGAAATTTATTATCGTACAATTCCTCAGTCAAATATTCAACAAAAGAATTAAGTCCCTCATCCATCCAAGACCATTGACGCTCATCACTATTGATGATCATTGGGAAAAAGTTATGACCTACCTCATGAATAATCACACCTAACATACCATTTTTAGCAGACTCTGTATAGCTACCATCTTTCTCTGTACGGCCATAGTTAAAGCATATCATAGGATATTCCATTCCATTAGATGCTTCAATACTTTGTGCTACAGGATAAGGATAAGCAACACTAAATTTAGAATAACTCTTAATCGTATGCGCTACCGCTTTCGTTGAAAACTTACGATACAAACCATAAGCCTCCTTTCCATAAGCACTCATGCACATTACTTTTTTTCCTTCTACATTGGCAGCCATTGCATCCCATATAAATTTACGACTACTTCCAAATGCAAAATCACGTACATTATTTGCTGCAAATACCCATGTTTTGCTTGTGGTTGCTTTATTTTTTTCAGCAGATTTTGCTTCATCCAATGTCACCACTTCTACTGGCTCTGTTGATGTTTGTGCCTTTGTCCATCTTGCTAACTGCGCAGCAGAAAGTACTGCTGGATAATTTTGTCCTTGACCTGTTGCCATCACGACATGATCACCTGGAACGGTTATGGCAACATTATAATTTCCAAAAACTAAAGCAAATTCACCACGACCTGTGAACTGATGATTTTGCCATCCTTGGAAATCAGAATAAACACATAAACGAGGATACCATTGTGTCATGGTAAATAGGTAGTTGCCATCTTCTGGGAAATATTCAAAACCTCCACGACCTGCAACAGTCATGCGGTCTGTAATTTTATAAGTCCAACTTAATTTAAAGGTAAACTTTTGACCAGGCTTTAATGGAGTGGGTACTTCAATACGCATCATAGTACCATTAATAGTATATTTTAATTTTGCACCCAATGCATCTGTTAAAGAAGAAATGATATGGCCTAATCCGTTATCAGATTTTGCTTCAATTAATTTATCTATTGTAGCAGGACTTACTGCACGACTTAATCTAGATTCTTCAGGGAAGCCTCCGTTGTTGATGGTGCTATGCTCGTTTTCGTCCAATTGCAACCATAAATAAGTGAGCACATCAGGTGAGTTATTGAAATAGGTAACCGTTTCGGAACCTGTTAATAATAATTTTTTTTCATCCAAGTTGGCTTTGATGTCATAATCAGCTCTTTGTTGCCAATACTTTGTTCCTGGTGCACCACTTGCAGTTCGATACTCGTTGGGCGTTGCTAAAATAGTTCCAAGTTGCTCAAACTTATTTCCATGATTGGAAGTAGGATTGTTACGAATGTCTTGTGCCATCACAAAACTTAGACTTGTTAATAAAACAAGACTAAATAAAACTAATTTTTTGATTTGCATATAATCAATTTGATTTTAAAAAAGGAATAATTCTATCAAGTACCATATTTAAAGCAAAACCAATTGTCAAAATAGATCCTATTCGGAGATATAATTTTCGGTCAACCTTAAAACGGGATACGAATATAAATGAAAAAAGTAAAATAATGCTAACAATCAATAGCTGACCTAGCTCTAAACCCAAATTAAAGGAAAAAAGAGGCCCAATAATACTTTCCTCCTTCCCGAGTAGGCTTTTTAAGTAATTGCTAAATCCTAAACCATGAATTAAGCCAAAAAACAAGGCTAAATAGTAAATAATGGGGTGTTTAGATTGAAAAGTGAAGCCCTTAACAAAAAAATTAGAGACCGCTGTAAAAAGGATGGTCATTGGAATAAGCAATTCAATGAGCTGAACGGGGAAATTTACCCATTCTAAAGTACTCAAAGCCAGCGTTATAGAATGCCCAATCGTAAAAGAGGTCACCAAAATGAGCACTTTTTTCCAGTCTGATAACATATATCTAATGACCAGTGCAACAATAAACAATATATGATCAGAACCATTAATATCAATAATATGTCTAAACCCCAAATGCGCATAAATGAGCATATCATTCATAAAATCAAAATTTTAAATTGTTAAATTAATCAAGACCTTTGCAATATACAAATAATCACTATGGCCTGGATTGGATGGAATACCTTTTTTACTGCATTTGTTGCTTTGGTTCACCCCTTTTTTGTTTCTGTCATTGACATTAATCACAATGAAAAAGAAGCCACCCTTGAAATTAGTGTACGCACTTTCACCAACGACCTTGAAAAAATGATTGCAGCTGATACTAAAACCACGATCGATTTATCACAAGCAAGTCAAAAAAATAAAGCAGACGCTTTAATATCCGCCTATTTAAACAAACGACTTGGCTTAACCGCCAATGGTATTAAATGCAATTTGGAATATGTTGGATTTGAAATTCAAAAAGAAAGTACTTGGACTTATTTCGAAGTGAAAAATTGCAAACAATTAAATCAATTAAATATTTTTTGCGAAGTTTTGTTTGGTGTCAATAACCAACAAATTAATATTTTACATGTAAAAGAAAAAGGCGTTCGAAAAAGTTACGAGCTGATTTATCCAAAAAATCTTGCTCAGTTTAATTTTTAGTTTGACTGCAAAACTGGAATTGCAGGCTCCCATTTTTTATAAATTTTTGCAAAGGCCCATCCCGATAACATCCCAATAAGGGCTCCCACTATCACATCAATAGGATAATGCACCCCTACATAAACTTGTGCATAGGAAATAATTCCAGCCCATACAAAAAATAAAAAACGGAACTTTTTAAATAAAGGCTGTAAGGTTATAAAAATAAACATCGCAATCCCAAAATGATTAGCTGCATGAGAGGAAGTAAAACTAAATGAAGTCATACAATGACCCACCAATAGATTTATCTTATCCAACACTATTGGATCGGCGCATGGCCTTAAACGATGAAAAACCGGTTTAAAAAAATTACTGCTTACCTGATCAGTTACTGCCACATTCACAATAACTAATAAAAGCCATTTCCAAGTCCTAACTCCCATTTTTTTTAATAAATAGAACAATAAAAGAATATAAAATGGAATCCAATTATCAGAAGTCCGAAACCAAAGTAGGCACTTATCTAGGACACCATTGGTCCATTGTCCGTTGATCCGAAAAAAAAGAGATTGATCCTTATCTAATAGCCATTCTAATAAATGTTGCATCATGCCATAAAGATACAAGAATGCAAAAAAATAAAGTAAATTTGCATAACTTAATTTATCAAGCAACTTCATATAAATGGCACTGATTAAAAGCATTTCTGGTTTTAGAGGCACCATTGGTGGAAAACCGAATGAGAACCTCACTCCTATCGATATCGTTAAGTTTGCCTCTGCCTATGGCACTTGGCTTATGAGTCAATCAACAGGACGTATCAAAGTGGTATTAGGTAGAGATGGCAGAATGAGTGGCCCCATGGTTGAAACACTTGTTGAACAAAGTCTATTATCTCTAGGAATCGATGTGGTTCATCTGGGATTGAGCACCACACCTACTGTAGAAATGGCGGTTGTTTTTGAAAAAGCCAATGGCGGAATTATCATTACCGCAAGTCACAATCCCAAAGAGTGGAATGCTTTAAAACTATTGAATAATAAAGGTGAATTTGTGAGTGCAGAAGAAGGCAAAACTATATTAGCAATTGCTGCAAAGGAAGATTTTAATTATGCAGATATTGACCACATGGGTCATCTTATTAGCGATAATGCTAGTTTAGAAAATCACATTAATGCCATTATAAATTATCCATTAATAGATATCCAAGCTATAAAAGAAGCGAATTTTTCTGTGGTTGTAGATGCCATCAATAGTTCGGGCGCCTTTACGGTACCCGCTTTATTAAATGCAATAGGCGTTACCAAGATTAATGTGTTAAATGCAGAAATGCATGGGAATTTTGAACATAACCCCGAGCCCTTAAAAGAAAATTTAACCCAACTTTGCACCACTGTCATCAATAATAAAGCGCACTTAGGAATTGCAGTGGATCCCGATGTGGACCGCTTGTGTTTTGTGAGTGAGGATGGGGAATTATTTGGAGAAGAATATACTTTAGTAGCGATAGCGGATTATATTTTACAACACAAAATAGGATCGACGGTTAGTAATCTTTCTTCCACTAGGGCATTAAAAGATGTCACTGAAAATAGAGGTGGCACTTATTTTGCTAGTGCCGTCGGTGAAGTGAATGTGGTTAATAAAATGAAACAAGAAGATGCCGTAATTGGTGGCGAAGGCAATGGTGGTGTTATTGTTCCAGATTTACATTATGGTAGAGATGCCTTAATTGGAATCGCTTTATTTTTAACACATTTAGCAAAGTCAAAAATATCCGCTTCGGCTTTAAAAGCAAGTTATCCTGCCTACTTCATGAGTAAAAAGAAAATGGAATTGAACGCTAGCATCTCATTGGAAAATATTTTTGCACAACTAGAAAAGCAATTTTCAAACTACCCTATTAACCGAGAAGATGGGATGAAAATAGACTTTGAAAGTGAATGGGTACATTTAAGATCTAGTAATACCGAGCCCATTATTCGTATTTATACCGAAGCCCCCACACAAATAGAGGCAGATCAATTAGCTGATAAAATTATTTCAATTATTCAAGCCATTCAGTAACTTCGATTTGTATGGAAAGAATCTATTTTGATAATGCGGCTACTACACCCATTGACCCAATGGTATTAGAAAGCATGTTGCCTTTTTTTAAAGAGCAATTTGGCAACCCTTCCTCTATATATAGTTATGGTAGAGAAACGCGCATGGCCATTGAACAAGCTCGAAAAACAGTAGCTTCCATTTTGGGCGCTAAACCTGCTGAAATATTTTTCACTAGTGGCGGCACAGAAAGTAGTAACACTATTTTACATGCGGCCGTAACTGATCTAGGCTGTACTCATATTATCAGTTCTCCTATCGAACATCATGCCACTTTGCACACTGTCGAATATTTAGCCAAAGCCCATCAAATTAAATTGTCTTATGTTTCTATTTTACCCAATGGACATATTGATACTTCTGATCTTGAAAAATTACTAAAAGAAGATACAAACAAAACCATTGTAAGCATTATGCATGCTAATAATGAAATTGGTAATTGCATCCATCTTGAAACTGTCGGGGCAATATGTAAAAAGTATAATGCCTATTTTCATAGTGATACGGTACAAACTGTGGGGCATTTCCCTTTTGATTTAAAAAACACGGCTGTCGATTTTATCACAGGAGCTGGTCATAAATTTCATGGCCCTAAAGGAGTGGGTATTCTTTATATCAACGAAAATATTAAAATACATCCCTTTTTACACGGAGGTGCTCAGGAAAGAAATATGCGCGCAGGTACTGAGAATGTGTATGGCATCGTTGGACTTGCCAAAGCTTTAACATTGGCACATGAAAACCACGAAGCAGATAAGACTTATATTCAAGGACTAAAAAAATATATGTATGACGCTTTAAATACACATATTCCTAGTGTTCATTTTAATGGCGATCCCTTTGGTGAAAGTTTATACACTTTACTAAGTGTTAATTTCCCTAAAAATCAAAAAACAGAAATGCTCTTGTTTAATTTAGATATTCAAAATATTTGTGCTAGCGGAGGCAGTGCTTGTTCTAGTGGCGCACAACAAGGCTCCCATGTTATAGCCGCTTTGAATAAGGGTTCAGATATCGTGACCGTTCGTTTTTCTTTTTCGAAATACAATACAACACAAGAAATTGATACTGTAGTTCAAGCATTAACTTCTCTATTGTAAAGCTTTAAAATATAGGACATTAAAAAGCCCTCTTTCTTCAATAGAAAAAGAGGGCTTTTATTTTATATTGGTTCGTTTATTTCTTTATTGCTGAAAAATCCTTATCCATTTTATTGACTGCGTCTATTAGTTGAGAGCAGGTTAAAATATCTTGCACAAATGCTATTTGCTTACTTGCTAAAGTATTCGGTTTCCCTTGATATGCATTCTCGGCATTTAGCAAAAATTGATCATCACTCATGGGGTCACCCAACGCCTTATAATAAGCAACTTCTTGCTTTAAATCCTTTAACAATGAAGTGGTTACCTTTTTAGCTAAATTCAATTCGCCAGAAGCGTAACATGCTTGTAGAAATAAATAAGAAAAATAATTATGTTGATTACCTCTATTTGAAGTCATTCCATAAGGAAAACTTTTTTCATTGGTTTCAGTATCAAATTTTCTGAGCAATTTTTGCGCACTGTCTCTTTTGCCTTCTACTACTAATGCTTGCGCAACTTGAGCAAATGCCAATCTTAATGAATTTAAATGGCGTCTATTTTCTTCGTCAAAATAGACATTCGGATTTTTCGCATTTCCGAAAGTAAATTTAGTCATCATATTTTTATAAGCTAAATCAGCATCCATATTTTGATTCAAAACTGGAACTAATTGATAAGACAACCCTGTTTGACGAACATATTTATCTAAACCTAATTCCTTTAATTCTTGTGTAGATGTAAAGCATATAGGTCTTTTGAATTGCGAAGTAGCAATAATTGCATACATCGCCAACTCATTTTTTAATAAGTATTGTCTATTAGGATTAAAATCGATAAGCAAATTGTCTACAATAGTATCCGTAGCCTTCGCAATTCCTGAAGCCAAAGCATTGGCCTTATTGACAGGGACTTTAAATTTATGTGTAGGGAAGATATTAACTGGTCCATCTTGCGTTGAAGCCATATATTTTCCAGCAGGGTCGCCAATGACATATCTAAATACAGAATCTAAATTATGATACCTTGTTTCACCAAATTCTGGCAATGCATTATAATAAGCGACATTTAACTTATTACCAGAAACCTGTTCTTCAGAAAATATAACATCAAATTTATCGCTTTGATTCACCTTGTATCTCAACTCCTTCATATACCAATCGGAACCCAATAAACTATTCACCACCACACGCACATCTGGACGGATGCCTTCCACTTCTTGCGCATACCATAATGGATAAGTATCATTGTCACCAAACGAAAATAGAATGGCATTAGGAGGGCAACTTTCTAAATAGTTACGCGCCAAATCGCGAGGCAAAGTTTTTTGACTACGATCATGATCATCCCATTCTTGTTGTGCCATTAATGCGGGTACTGCTAAAAAACAAATAACGGTAGCTAAAATACTAGCCGTTTTTTGATTCACTGCTCTAGATAACCAAGTAATCACTTGCAATACGCCTAATCCTATCCAAATAGCAAATACATAAAAAGATCCCACATATGCATAATCTCGTTCACGAGGTTGTAAACTCACTTGATTAAGATAAAGCACGATGGCAACTCCTGTAAAAAAGAAAAGTAAACCAGTAACGATGAAATCTTTTTTATTTTGTTGGTATTGAAATATTAAACCAATCAATCCTAAAAGGAAAGGCAAAAAGAATAAAGTATTGTGTGCTTTATTGTTATTTTTTATAGTGTCTGGTAATTTAGACTGGTCGCCAAAAAATAAATTATCTATTACTGAAATTCCAGTACTAAAATTACCATCTCTTACATTGCCAAATCCTTGTAAATCATTTTGCTTGCCTGCAAAATTCCACAAGAAATAACGCAAATACATAAACCCGAATTGATAATTGGTAAAGTATTTGATATTATCACGCAAAGTAGGTGGCTCGCCATCCACTACACCTGCGAATGCTCTGTAACTATCCATTTGACCTCTATCATTCTCGCCATCCCACATTCTTGGAAATAAATGCGAAGAGGGTGCAGAAGTCCAATCTCTCTTATAGTTTTTTCCTGATAAGTCATATTGCTTAGGCGCTTTCACATATTGATCTCCATTTTCAACATTGTCCACTTTGTCAACATAATCTGGACCAAATAAAATAGGCCAATCACCATATTGCTCTCTACCTAAATATCCGACCAAGGTAACAGGATTGTCAACATTGTACATATCTACTGAAGGATCTGCATTGGAGCGAATCATGGTAGTGACATAAGTAGTATATCCTAATAACATAAATATCATAGACCATACGCCCAACTTTAAAAAATAAAGTCCTTTTTTATTGGCATAATAAATACCAAAACCTAAAATGGCAGCTAATAATATAAAAAAGAAAATGAAGCCACTAAAAAAGGGTAAGCCTAATGAATTCACAAAACTAACATCAAAAGCCCCCGCCCATTTAACAGTATACTGAATAAGGACCACTTGAATAAAACCAGTGATCACCACACCTATTAAAAAAGCAATAAACCCACCCATTAAAGTAGGCTTGTATTGTCTAAAATAATAGACCATTACTATCGCAGGAATGGTTAATATATTTAATAAGTGAACTCCGATAGATAATCCCATCATGTAAAAAATAAATATTATCCACTTATCAGCGCCTGGCTGATCGGCCTTATGCTCCCATTTTAAAATAGCCCAAAAAACCAATGCAGTGAAAAAAGAACTCAATGCATACACTTCCCCTTCAACTGCACTGTACCAAAATGAATCACTAAAAGTATAGGCTAAGGCACCTACAATACCGGCACCCATGATGGCCATAATTTGATATCCTACTGGTTCAGCACCTGTTTGCTTTGTTACAATTCGTTTTGCAAAATGGGTAATGGTCCAAAATAAAAATAAAATGGTAAAACCACTTGCTAAAGCACTCATGGTATTCACCGCCTTAGCAGCAGTGAGTGGATTATCTCCAAACAAAATAATAAATACCCTGCCTAATAAAACAAACATAGGCGCCCCTGGCGGATGTGGTATTTGTAATTTATAAGCACTGCTGATAAATTCGCCGCAATCCCAAAAACTACCGGCGGCTTCTGCTGTCATCACATAAACGGTACAAGCGATTAAAGTAACCACCCAACCCGTCCAATTATTAATTTTTTTGAAGTCCATTTTTGACCATTTTAGTAGTTGCAAACTTAATTGAATCTAGCCAAAATGGGAAATTAATAGCCGCTTTAAGTTTATTTTAAGATTTTAAGGTTCCCTCAAGGTTTTTTATCTTTGTTGTCCATGAGCCAACCCACCAGTGTCGCCTTTCATACCCTAGGCTGCAAACTCAACTTTTCAGAGACATCTACCCTTTCAAGACAATTGGAGCAGGGCGGATTTGAAAAAAAGGAATTTACAGACAAAGCGGATGTATATGTGATCAACACCTGTTCTGTCACCGAAAATGCCGATAAAGAATGTCGTCAATTAGTGCGTCGTATACAAAGACGCTCCCCTGAAAGTTTTGTGGTGATAACAGGTTGTTATGCTCAATTAAAGCCCAATGAAATTGCAACTATACCAGGGGTAGATTTAGTATTAGGTGCTGCAGAAAAATTTAATTTAATTCAACACCTTGCCAATTTAACCAAGGGTGATGCTACCAAAATATGTAGTTGCGATATAGATACCGTATCCGACTTTCATTCCTCTTTTTCAGTGAATGACCGTACGCGTACTTTTTTAAAAGTGCAGGATGGATGTGATTATAGTTGTACTTTTTGTACCATTCCATTAGCCCGTGGCAAAAGCCGTAGCGATCGGATTGAAAATGTTGTTGCCCAAGCACAAGGATTAGCAGAAAAGGGAGTGAAAGAAATTGTTTTAACTGGAATTAATTTAGGTGATTTTGGGAAAGGCCAAACAGGTGGAAAAAAACACGATGAATCCTTTTTTGACTTAGTAAAAGCTTTGGATGAGCAAACTACAATTCCAAGATATCGCATCTCCTCTATCGAACCCAATTTGTTGACCAACGAAATTATTGAATGGGTTGCAAAGAGTGATCAATTCATGCCCCATTTTCACATCCCATTACAAAGTGGCTCAGATGCCGTTTTGAAATTAATGCAACGCAGGTATACACGCGATGTTTATTTAGATCGAGTGAACCTGATAAAAAAAATAATGCCCCATGCTTGTATTGGGGTAGATGTGATTGTGGGTTCTCCAGGAGAAACAGAAGATTACTTTAAAGAAAGTATGGATTTCATACATACACTTGATATCTCCTATTTACATGTATTCACCTATTCTGAACGAGCGGCTACAAAAGCATTAACCATCAAACCAGTAGTGCCTATCTCTATTAGACAGGAACGCAATAAAATATTAAGAAATTTGTCCTATCAAAAACTACAATATTTTACAGAACAGCATTTTGGCTCCACTCGAAAAGTTTTATTCGAATCACCAAAGGCAGTAAAAGACGATAAAGAACTACTTATGTTAGAAGGGTATACGGATAATTATATTCGAGTAGAAACCCCTTATCGACCAGAATGGAGTAATCAGTTAATGGATTGGACTTTGTCTTAATATTTGATTAGTGTAGTGATACTTCCTCTACCTTGAATTCTACAATCATCATCATATTGATACTTTGCAATTGAACAAAAACTGTTTTTTTGCTGGATCGAATGACTTCCCCTTTTTGGCCCATAAATAACCCTTGGTTAATGGACACCTTGGTTTGCGGTGGTAGGTTGGTTAAGTTCACCACTTGGATTGCCGTATTGGCAAGACCTAAATATTTTCGAATGACTTCAATTTCGTTGTCTCTAATAATAGCTGGTTTTTTTTCAAAATATAGAAAATTAACCACCCCTATAATACCTAAAACTTTAGAATGTTCTGATTTACTTATTTTTACAAAAACGTAGGATCTAAATAGAGGCTCTTCAATAATTTTTTTTCGATCCGACCATTGTCTTTCCTTTTTTTGAACAGGGCACCAGCTTTCAATGCCATTTTTTAATAATAACCCATCTACTTTTTTCTCCCACTTCGACTTTGTATAAATGACATGCCACTTTTTAACGCTTGCAGATTCATCCACTTTCATAGTTCAAATTTAATTAGTTCCCTTTTTTAGCAACCCAATTTTGTGGTAAAAATTCAGCTAATAATTTACTTGCTTCATTCACTTGTGCATCCTTTGCTACCATTTTAAGCCAAGCTTGATAACGATCCTGCTTTGTTTTATCTGGATTATTATAAAATTTATTATAATCTGCTTTAAGTGAGGTCACTTGCATAGAATCCTTTAATTTAATCCTATTGTCGTTGATGCGCATGTTAACCATGAGTTCTTTTCTATAAGTGACATACTTATCTAATTTCAAACTTACAGGTCGGTCCATTTGCGTGGACACCCATTGAAGTGTTTTTTTAAACTCTGTAATAGCCGTATCATTAGCGATTTTTTCATTTGCTTTAGCTGCAATAGCAGCAATGCCGGCATTATTTGGCCATACTTGAAATTTAGCCCTTTCCATTTCATCCCATGGAAGCGCAGATGCATTGTCCTTTTCTCTGTACTTTAAAAATTCATATTCATCAGGAAAGATTACATCTGGCACAACTCCTTTTTTTTGTGTAGAACTTCCAGTCACCCTATAAAATTTTTGGAATGTTAATTTCACAGCACCATATTCAGTTTGAATTCCCATATCATCCAATGGTTTACCAAAAGCAACATTGCGTTGCACCGTCCCTTTACCATAAGTCGAAGTGCTTCCCATTATAATACCTCTTTTATAATCCTGAATAGCACCTGCAAAAATTTCACTTGCCGATGCGCTAAACTCATTAACCATCACCACCAATGGACCATTATAAATAGTGCCTGGTACTTCATCAGCTAAAATTTGCGAACGCCCTTCTTTATTTCTGATTTGAACAATAGGACCTTGGTCAATAAAAAGACCTGCCATTTGAACCACTTCATACAAAGAACCCCCGCCATTATATCTAATGTCTATAGCAATACCCTTTACTTTTTCTGCTTTTAATTTTTCGATTTCTTTGGCTACATCTCTTGCACATCTTGCACCTTCTTCCCTATCAAAGTCGGCATAAAAATCAGGAAGTAAAATGTATCCATATTTATCATTCCCTTTTTGAATAATAGCACTACGTGCAAAACCTTCATCTAAAATAATTTTTTCTCGCTTTAATGAAACTACTTTAGTAGAACCATCGGGTTTGCGAATAGTTAATCGAACTTCTGAACCTAAATTTCCCCTTATCAATTTTACAGCATCCGTAGTTTCATATCCAGTCACATCAACAGGCTCTTCGGAACCCTGACCCACTTTGGTTATCACATCATTAACAACCAATTGACCCGACTTCCAAGCCGCGCCGCCTGGCTGAATGCTGGCAATTTTAATGCCGTTGTCATCCTGTGTCAATTGAGCTCCAATACCATAAAAAGTGCCACTCATTTGCTCAGTAAAAGATCGCTTTTCCACTGGTGCAAAATAATCCGTATGTGGATCCATTAATCCAGTGATGGTATTCAAAAACGTTTCAAATCTTTTTTCTTTATCAAAAGTTTTTTCTAATCGCTCGAATCTCTTTGCATATTCTTTTTTTACAGTACCCCGTGCTTCTCTCTCTAAAGTGGAATCTGCTTTTACAACGAATTTCTCCTTTGTTTTATTCCTTTCTCTATCTTCTACTAAATTGGCATATCGATCTAATGATTTATATTTCAAAATCTGATACCAATTTTTATACCTATCCTCTTCATTGATGGGCGCTTTTTTATTTTCTATATCCAACAAAACCGAATCATCTATATTAAAATCAAAAGGAGTTTGGATAATGGTTTCGAAAATTTTACGAGCCTCTACTAATCTTTTTTCATAAATAGCACTCACTGCAGGTTCAAATAAAATATCTGCTCCGTGAATTTCTTCATCTATCTTATTCTGATAAATTTGAAGTGCTTGAATATCTGTATTTAAAAAAATATTCTTTTCGGGATCTAAAGTTTTTAAAAAGCCATTAAAAACATCACGAGAAAATTCATCATCAATTTTTCGAGGACTATAATGTTCTGTTTCTAATAAATGCCCGATAGTGGAAAGTAATTTTCTATGTCTCACTTCTGGTAATTCTCCATTTTGCTTATCGAATGTTTTAAACGCTATTAAAACAACACCCAATAAAACTACAGTAGTGAATACCTTCCACTTATTTTGTCGTAAATATGTCATAATGTTTCGCATGTATATTTTCAAAAATAGCGCAAAATGAGTTTGAATGTGCTTAAATAGGACAAAGACCTTGTTTTTATGATAAAATTATAAAAACACTAAAACTAATTTTATTCGTCCTTAAAATTACCTTATTTTTGCTCCCCTAAATGGAGGGCGTAGCTCAGTAGGTTAGAGCGACACTTTGTGGCAGTGTAGGTCGTGGGTTCGAGACCCATCGTTCTCCCCCTTTAAATCCTATCCTTTACGTAAATACGTGACCTGGATAGGATTTTTGATTAAAAAAAGCCGGTATGCAAACAATTTTGATCACCCTAATGTCGGGCCTATTGGGCTGGATTTTGATTTGGTTATTGGCCAAAAGTCTTTTTTATCCTCCCAAGCCCCTATCCATTCTTGGATTTCGATGGGAGCCCGCTATCCATATCTTCATTAACCATTTCCCATTTGAAGCCTTTGCTCCGACTCCAAACAAAGATGCATATAATGCCATCTTGCCCTTAATTGATGAAAAACTGGACCAATTCTTTGATAAAACCATCAAAGAAAAATTACCTATGATTTCTATGTTTATTGGAGACAAAACGGTAGTACAACTTAAAACAGTTTTTTTAGAAGAATTAGCGGGCCTATTTCCGCAAATTATCCAACAATTTTCAGAAAATGCAAAAAAGGAAATGAGTCAAACCCTTTCCTCAAAATTGATCTTGGTTTTAAAGCCCATTGTCATGAAATCTATTAAACCACTACAATGGATGGCATTTGCAATAGGTTCCATTTGGGGATTCATTATTGTCTATTTATTACACCATATTTAGCCAAAACACTCTAAGACTTATCTATTGAAATTACCGCTCATACTAACTTGATACCATCCTTAGATTATTAGTTTGATATTTGCACCCAACACTAAACTTATATACCCATTATTCGTCCAATACATATGAAAAATATAATAACCATTTCTTTCCTTTTACTATTTATTCAAGTACAAAGCTTTTCGCAAAGACCTACTGGTGTTTTACCAAAAGCAGGTGCTGGCAATATGAACATGGGTAGATATTATGGAAAATTAGTAGATGCTAATAAAAAGGGTATCGACGGGGCTACACTACAAATTAAAGGCAACCAATTTGATACAGTAAGTAAAAAAATGATAGAGCGCATTTTAGGAACGCAACTGAGTGCAACAAATGGAGATTTTAGTTTTGAAAACTTACCAGTTATGGGGAGTTTAAAATTAACGATTACAAATATTGGGTATAAGAAAATGGAAAAGACCCTAAATTTTAATATCAAAATGACTCCAGGTCAAAATATGCAAGAATTATTGGCTGCAGTGGACAAAGATTTAGGAAATATTAAATTAGAAGAATCTGCTACCGATTTACAAAGTGTAACTGTGACGAGTACAGCGCGACCGCAATTTGAAATGGGCATTGATCGTAAAATTTTCAATGTTGACAAAAATATAATGAGCACTGGACAAACTGCTGTGGAAGTAATGAAAAGCATTCCTAATTTAAATGTGGATATTGATGGCAATGTAACATTAAGAAATGCAACACCCACTTTACTGATTGACAATCGACCCACAACATTGACAATGGATCAAATTCCTGCTGATATTATAGACAGAGTTGAAATCATTACGAACCCGTCTGCAAAATATGATGCATCAGGTGGCAATGCAGGTATTTTAAATATCGTATTAAAGAAAAATAAAAAGAATGGTTATAATGGAGGCATTAGAGCAGGGGTAGACATGCGCGGCAAATTTAATGGCGGTGGAGATTTGAATGTAAGAGATAATAAATTAAATTTTTCAGTAAGTGCTAATATCAATGGTCGAAAATCAGTGAATAGTAATACCACTGTTCGTGATATATTAGGAGCTACTATGCCTACCCAAGTCACCACTATTAATAATAGTATCGGAAATGGGTCTTTTAATTTTTATCGTGCAGGTATGGACTATTTACCAGACAATCGAAATACATTTTCGCTATATGGTAATTTAATGCAAGGAAATATGGGCTCTTCTGGAAGCCAAACCATTGATAGTATCAAAGCAGGGGTAAATACTCAAGCTCCATACCAATTAACAAATAGTAATTATTTTGATTTCTTAAATAAGGGTGCGCAATTAAGTTTTAAACATTTATTTGCCGATCAAGGACACGAACTAACCTCTGATTTTAATTATAATGAAAGCAATAGTAATAGTTGGTCCAACATTAATTCATCTTTTTTAAATCAAAAAAGCAACGGCGTTGGGAATAGTAAAAATTACACTACTAATCTTGATTATGCACGCCAAATTACAGATGATATAAAATTTGAAGCTGGAATGCGTTACAACTTTAGAGACGAATACAATAGTCGTGATCAATTTAGGAATGATGTTTTTTTAGGAAGTATTAGTAATAAATATAAATACGGTGAAAGTATTATGGCTGAATATGTTAATTTAAGTGGTAAAAAAGGTAAAGTTAGTTACCAATTAGGTTTAAGAGCCGAAAGCAGAACATTTACAGTTGATGTTCAAAACCACGCAGGCATGGATTCTTTGCATTTTAAAACCTCTTTACCCATTTCCTTATTCCCTAGTGCTTTCGTAACTTATAAATTGAATGATAAAAATGATTTACAAATCAATTATTCAAAACGAATTAATGCGCCTAACTTTTTTCAATTACAACCCTTTCCTGATTACAGCGATCCTTTAAATATTACTGTAGGAAACCCTGGCTTGAAACCACAATTCACACACTCTATTGAATTGAATTATAATAATGCATATAAAAAAGGATCCAACTTATTAGCAAGTGTCTATTATAAATACAGTACCGATTTAATTACTAATTATATTTATAGAGCCATTAATCCAACAACGAACGATAGTGCTTATTATAGCTCCTATATTAATGCCAACACCGCCGTTACTTATGGATTAGAATTAAGCAATAAAACAACGATCACTAAATGGTGGGACATGAATTTGAGTTTTAACTTATTTAACTCTTCAATTCAAGCTACAATACCTGGCCAAAATGTCAATAACAACCTAACCAGTTGGTTCAGCAAAATGAATAATACATTCAAATTGCCAAAAGGCTATTCTTTCCAATTTAGTGGTCAGTACCAAGCTAAGACTATTTTGCCTCCAGGGGGCGGTGGAAGTGGTGGTGGTGGTGGCCGTGGCGGTGGTGGTATGGGTGGCGGCGGATTTGGCGGCCCACAATCAACTGCACAAGGTTACAACTTTGCTTACTATGATTTTGATATGGCTATTAAAAAAGATTGGACCTTATCGGGTGGCCGCACCGCTAGTTTATCCTTAAGTGTGAGCGATGTGTTTAAAACAAGGGTGAATAAAACTTATTCTGAAAGTCAATTCTTTATTCAAAATGTAACTCGAGTTAGGGACCAACAATTTTTCAGACTTAATTTTTCATACCGATTTGGAAAGTTTGATTTGAACTTACTTAAGCGAAAAAATAATAAAACGGAAGATGGTGGCGCCATGGATCAAATGCAACAATAAAAAATAAATTCGAATTTATTTTTGGGTTTTTCCTTGCAGCATAGGTACAAATGAAAAAGCATCAAAGGCCTCCTTTTTGACAGAACCATCACGCTTTTTTGTTAGCCGAAGCATTCGTTGAGTGGAAGCAGATTCGTCCAAGGGGATGACCATTTTCCCACTTGTTTTTAATTGTGCCCATAAATTTTCAGGAATCTTCGGAGCAGCTGCTGTAATTAAAATTTTATCAAAAGGCGCCAAACTAGGCAAGCCCTCAAAACCATCTCCAAAAAAAAACTGCACTTGTGGATAGGTATCTTTAAAAATATATTTAGCCGTTTTTTCAAATAATTGCTTTTGTCTCTCAATTGTAAAAACCTGGGCGCCCATTTCAGCTAATACGGTTGTTTGATACATACTCCCAGTTCCAATTTCGAGTACCTTTTCCCCTTTTTTAATTTGTAATAATTGAGTTTGATATGCGACAGTATAGGGCTGCGAAATAGTTTGATCTGCCGCTATGGGGAATGCTCGATCCTCGTATGCAATTTTGTCAAAAGCAGAATCTAAAAAAAAATGTCGAGGAATTTTGCCTATCGCCGCTAAGACATTTTCATCGGTAATGCCTTTCTCTCTCAAAAGTAGCACTAGCTTTTCTCTCAATCCTTTATGAAGATAGGCGTCAACTAATGTCTCTAATTTTTTCATTCGTTTTGATTAATTTAACTGCATATCTTTTATGATATCACTTATCTTATCTTGTAATAGCTGATATTGAGCATCAAAGGAGGCTTTGTCCTTTAAAACAGTATTTACACTAAAATAAAATTTGATTTTTGGTTCGGTACCAGAAGGTCGAGCAGATATCTTACTTCCGTCTTCAGTAATAAATTGCAATACATTACTCTTAGGTAAATCTAATTTCCAAGTACTCCCTGTTTGTACATTTTTTCCTAATTGTAATTCGTAATCTAAAATGGTCACTACCAAAGCGCCATTGATACTAGCAGGCGGGCTTTGCCTATAACCTTCCATCATGGCTTTGATTTCTTGCTGACCATTCATTCCTTTTTTAGTAATGCTTATTAAATTTTCATAATAAAAACCGTATTGAATATATAATTCAATCATTTTATCAAATAAGGTTTTGCCTTTACTCTTTTCATAAGCTGCCATCTCACACAATAAAGCCACTGCACTGACAGCATCCTTGTCTCTAATCTGATCTCCAATCATCAATCCAAAACTCTCCTCTCCTCCAATGATATAATTTTCTTTACCCTCTTTTTCTTTCACTAATTCAGCAATCCATTTAAAGCCTGTCAATACATTATAACAATTCACTTCATTGATTTTAGCCACTTGGTTGATCATTTCTGTGGTAACGATGGTAGTAACCACCATGTCATTGGGTTTGGCGATCCCCTTTGACCTACGCGCTTCCATCATATATGCAAAAGCTAAAACTGCTGTTTGATTTCCATTCATTAAAACCCACTCTCCTTTATGATTCTTAACACCTACACCTACTCTATCTGCATCTGGATCCGTTCCTAATAAAATGTCAGCATCCAACCCCTTGGCTTTGGCTAATCCGATACTCATGGTTTCACTTTCTTCAGGATTAGGATATTTAACGGTGGGGAAATTACCATCCGGATTAGACTGCTCTTCTACTACATGCACATTTGTAAATCCAAATTCGGCCAATACTTTAGGAACTAAAGTAATTCCTGTTCCATGAATAGGCGTATATACAATTTTTAAATCATGTTGTTTTGCAATCATTTCAGGATACACACTTAATGAGCTCAGCATTTTGATATAGGCATTGTCCATATCGGAACCTAATAATTGTATACGATCCGATCCCCCCGACCATTTTACATCGTCAACACTTTGAATGGCTTCCACTTCGGTGATCACATTCTTATCATGTGGAGGTACCAATTGCCCTCCATCATTCCAATAAGCTTTATAGCCATTGTATTCTTTTGGATTATGAGAGGCAGTACATACCACTCCTGCTTTGCATTTTAATTGTCTAATTGCAAAACTTAATTCCGGCGTAGGTCTCAATGCTTCAAATAAATACACTTGAATACCATTGGCCGCAAAAACTTGCGCAGTGGTCTCTGCAAAAAAACGAGCATTGTTTCTGCTATCATGCCCTATGGCAACTGAAATACTTTCTCCTGGATAAGTTTTAAGTAAATAATTCGAAAAACCTTGCGTTGCCATTCCAATGGTATATTTATTAATACGATTGGTCCCTACTCCCATAATTCCTCTTAATCCACCTGTTCCAAATTCCAAATTTCTATAAAACGAATCCTGTAATTCCTCTTTATTATTGGTTTGTAATGCAAGAATTGCTTGTTTGGTGGCATCATCATAATTGCCTGTTAACCAGCGTTGCACATTCATTTCAATAGTTTGACTCATATATCCTCGTTTAATAGCAATTTTAAGCAATAATTGCAATTCCACCAATTCGCAATGACTGATTATTAATATTAATGTATAAATTTGGTTTTTCCAAGTATGAAACTTAATACGCTACTTTTTTTTACTGCTTTTTTGATCTCCCATTCATGTTGGAGTCAAATTCAAGATTCTACAATCACTCCTACTTCAACATACCCCGATCAGGTCATCGATTTTAAAAAAAGACAACGCATTGTTACCTCAATTCAAACGCTCACCTACGGAGGTTCGATCATTGGATTAAATAAAATCTGGTACGATGGTTACCCTCGAAGCTCTTTTCATTTTTATAATGATGCAGGGGAATGGCTCAATATGGATAAAGCAGGTCATACCTTTACTGCCTATACATTAAGTAGGCTCAGTTACGCCTCATGGCAATGGGCTGGTGTAAAGGACCAAAAGGCCATTTTATTAGCCGGCCTCACAGGCATGGGATATCAAACCATCATAGAAACCTTGGATGGTTTTTCAAGTCAATGGGGTTGGAGCTGGTCGGATATAGGAAGCAATACGGCTGGAATTGGATTATGGATGGGGCAAGAATTGCTATGGAAGAAACAAAAAGTTAAACTAAAATTTAGTACTCATTATAATAGTTATGCAGACTTGCAATTACAAGAAAGAAATAAACAGCTTTTTGGAAATATATGGAGCGAAAGGCTAGTCAAAGACTATAATGCACAAACTTATTGGCTAAGCGCCAACCTTCACGACTTTAATGAAAACCTTCCGGTACCTAAATGGTTAAGTATTGCGGTAGGAATGGGTGCGGAAAATATGTTTGGTGGATACGGGAATAATTGGCCGAGCCCTCATGGTGATATTATTCGTGATGATTTAAAAAGGTATCGACAATGGTATTTATCGCTTGATGTTGATTTTGAAAAAATACCCACACATAAAAAATGGGTCAAATCTTTGTTTTTTGTATTGAACTCAATAAAATTCCCTGCTCCCACCCTCGTTTTGTCTAATGGAAGATGGAGTGGCCAATGGTTTTACTTCTAATTAAGGAGCTATTTAATTCAGATTCGTACGATTACTTTATAAAATGGTTTAAATTTGCTTATCCCTTAAAGATAAAACGCATGATGGGTTTATTTCCACAAATCATTTTTAGCTTGCTGACCTTATTGGCATTTGGCTTATTTGTAAAAAAAATAAATGAGATTCGTAGTGCTATTTTACTAGGCAAGGCTACTTTTTTAAATGACAAACCCCTTCAAAGATGGAAAAATGTATTTCTTTTAGCATTAGGGCAAAAGAAAATGTTTCGAAATCCGATCGTGGCTCTTCTTCACCTCATTATTTATATAGGATTTATTATTATCAATATCGAACTAATTGAAATCATCCTAGATGGCCTAATGGGCACTCATCGTATTTTATCGAAACCCTTAGGAAATTACTATTCACTATTCATTAACTGTTTTGAAATTTTAGCATTCTTAGTAACCATTGTTTGTATCCTATTTTTAGTTCGACGAAATATTTTAAAAATAAAAAGGTTTGTTAGTAAGGACTTAAATGGATGGCCAAGAACGGATGCAAATTATATTCTCATAGCAGAAATAATATTAATGAGCTTGTTTTTACTCATGAATGCCGCCGACACAAATTATCAATTTATTATTTCAAGTAAAATTAGCCCTTGGCTTCATGGTAATACTGCAGACACTTTATACCTGATCGAAAAATCAGCATGGTGGCTGCATATTTTAGGTATCTATGCTTTCATGAACTATCTGCCTTATTCAAAGCACTTGCATATTATATTAGCTTTCCCTAATGCTTATTATGCGCCGCTCATCCCAAAAGGAGTCATGCATAATATGCCCGCTATACAAAATGAAGTATTGTATGCAATGCAACCTGAATTAGCCCCTAGCGATGCATTAGCACCTGAAAGTTTTGGAGCCAAAGAAGCCACAGAATTAAGTTGGAAAAATTTAATGGAAGCCTATAGCTGCTCTGAATGTGGAAGATGTTCAACGGCTTGCCCAGCAACAAGTACAGGTAAATTGTTAAGTCCTCGTAAAATAATGATGGCCACGCGCGATCGGATTGAAACTATTTCAAAAAATATCCAACAAAACAAACAGTTCATTTCAGATGGTAAAACATTATTACATGATTATATAAGTGTAGAGGAATTAAGAGCATGCACTACTTGTAATGCCTGTGTAGAAGAATGCCCTATCAGTATTTCTCCTTTGGATATCATTATGGAATTAAGAAGATCCTTGGTCATGGAACAAAGCAATGCACCACAAGAATGGAATGGCATGTTTAGTAATATAGAAAATAATTTTGCACCCTGGAAATTTGCTCCCGATGATCGGGATGCTTGGACAAAACAGGTATAAAAATAAATATATGAAGGTATTGACAATGGCCGAAATGGCTGCAAATGGAGAACAACCTGAAATATTATTTTGGGTTGGCTGCGCAGGTAGTTTTGATCAACGTGCTCAAAAAATTACTAAAGCATTTGCTACCATATTAGATAAAGCTGGAATTCGTTACGCTATATTAGGAAAAGAAGAATCATGCACAGGTGATCCTGCAAGAAGAGCTGGCAATGAATTTATGTTTCAAATGATGGCATATCAAAATATACAAATTTTAAATGGTTATCAAATTAAGAAAATTGTCACTACTTGTCCTCATTGTTTTAATACTTTAAAAAATGAATACCCTGCATTAGGAGGAAATTATGATGTCATACATCACACCCAATTTTTAGAAGAATTAATCGCCTCAGGAAAAATAAAAATACTGGACAGTAACGAATGGAAAGGGAAATCAATTACTTACCATGATAGTTGTTATTTAGGAAGGGCTAATGAAATATACGAAGCCCCTCGAAAAGTATTAGAAAGCTTAGATATGGAATTACGCGAAATGAAAAGATGTAAATCCAAAGGCTTATGCTGTGGGGCTGGTGGGGCACAAATGTTTAAGGAAGAAGAAAAAGGAGATAAAAGGATAAATACAGAAAGAGCTGATGAAGCCATTGAAACAAAATCAGATTTTGTTGCAAGTGCCTGTCCTTTTTGTAATACCATGTTAACCGATGGCATTAAAAATAGAGATGAGGATATGAATACCTCTGTTTTAGACATTGCCGAAATCATAGAAAAAGCCATTCAATAAATTAATCATAATGACAGTTCACTTACCTAATATACTACCCGCAAATTTTCATCCACAATCAAAAGTATGGATATATCAATCCAACAGATTGTTTTCTATGGTGGAAATTTTTGAAATCGAAACCATTTTAGAAGATTTTACTGATATCTGGAAAAGTCATGGCGCTCAAGTAAAAGGATTTGCCACTATCTTATATGGACAGTTTATCATACTCATGGCAGATGAATCACAAACCGGCGTCGGCGGTTGTAGCACAGACAGCTCAGTGCATATCATTAAAGAAATTGAAAAACGATTTAATTTACAAATGTTTAACCGAGAGCTATTAGCATTTTGGGTGAAAGATAAAGTTCAAACCATCCCTCTCGCTCAAGTGGCTTATGCCATTGAAAATGGTTTGTTAGACAAAGACAGCTTATATTTTAATAATTTAGTAGCAACCAAAACAGACATGGAAGCAAATTGGCTTCAACCCATTTCACAAAGCTGGTTAGGCAAAAAATACATAAAATAAATCGAATGAGTGCCATAAAAGTATACGCGATTCCTAATTGTAACACAGTTAAAAAAGCATTAGATTGGTTAAAAGCAAATAAAGTGGGATATGAATTTAACGATTATAAAAAATTAGGCGTCACGGCTGGCACTTTAACCAAATGGAGTAAACAAGTAGGATGGGAAGCCTTACTCAATAAAAAAGGGGCTACTTGGCGACAATTATCTCCTGAACTACAATCTAAAATCACCAACCAAAAAGCTGCCATCGCTTTAATGATCGAAAAAACCTCCATCATAAAAAGACCTTTAATTGAACGCAATGATAAAGTGATTGCTCTAGGTTTCGATGAAGCTGAATATAAAAAAGCCTTGAAGTGATTCAAGGCTTTTTTATATTTTTATTTAAATAAATAGGTGGCTATTTTTTTGTGAAACTATTTCTGACAATTTGGATCATTGCAAAAGTTTCAATTCCAATCCCTGCTAAAATAAAAGCATATTGTATTGTATTATCATTTGATTCTATAGTTATAAATACACCAATCAATACTAAAATAATACCTACCGTAATATAAATTAACGTTTTTTTCATTTTATACATTTTTATAAGTTATTGAATAAGTCCGGTGCATTTCCCAACAGCAAAAGCTAAATACGAAATAGCACATGGATTAAAGCTACAAGCAAAATCGCAGAAAGCATCTTCTTCACATGTTTTTTTTGCCTCTTTATAAAAATTATCAAATTGAGCTTTCGTACAATTCCAAATCGCTGTACTTCGAATTTTTTCTATACCAAATTTCAAAATATCTAAATTATGAACATCTTGCTTAACAACAATTTTATTATTAAAATATTGGTCATTGAATAACTCATTGCCAGACAAATCTTTGAAAATTATGCTTCCGGTTCCAAGATTTGATTTACTTACTTTACTTAATTCTCGAAATAGTGACAAATGCGTCTTTGATTTTGATTCATAAACAAAAAATAAATCCATTACTGAACTAGTGTCATTTAAAAAATTAATTTGTAAGCCTAGTATATCAGGTAACCCTTTAAATACAACCTTTTTAATGGATATATTAGAAAAGTCAATATCAGTTAAAAATACTTTTTCAACTGATTTAAATTGTTGAAACAATGAATCATTTTCATTAATATATACTGTCTTTTCAATAACGGGTACAGATTTAAAAATCGAAACTTCAGATTCTACCTTTGTATTTATAGGTAATGATTCTGATTTTTTACAGCTACAAAAGAAGAAAATTGAAAAGATGGATAAACTCAACAAAAAATAGACTTCGGAACTCAATTTTATTTTTTTCATATATTTA
>CAIJXU010000070.1 GCA_903824725.1 uncultured Bacteroidota bacterium
GGGATTCGTCCTGGACACCCCAAATTTTTTTTAAACCATAATAGCTATTTAGACAGCTACATTAAAGTCTCGCAAAGCATCATTCAAGCTGGTCTTTAAGTCGGTGCTTGGTTTGCGTTGTCCTATGATAAGTGCACAACTCACTTGATAATCACCTGCAGGGAAGGTTTTACGATAGGATCCCGGTATAACAACACTTCTTGCTGGTACACGACCTTTGTATTCAATAGGAGTTGCGCCACTCACATCTATAATTTTTGTGCTTTGGGTTAATACCACATTGGCACCCAAAACCACTTCTTTTTCTAAATGAACGCCTTCCACAACAATGCATCTGCTGCCAATAAAGCATCCATCTTCAATGATAACAGGGCTGGCTTGTAAAGGCTCTAATACGCCTCCAATTCCTACGCCACCACTTAAGTGAACTCCTTTCCCAATTTGAGCGCAGCTTCCTACTGTAGCCCAGGTATCGACCATAGTGCCTTCGTCAACAAAAGCCCCGATATTAACATAGCTTGGCATTAAAACAACATTCTTTGCTAAATAAGCACCATATCTTGCTACTGCATGTGGAACGGCCCTTACACCCAATGCTGCATAATTTGATTTCAATAACATTTTATCGTGAAATTCAAAGGGTGCTATTTCCCAGGTTTGCATAGGTTGTATAGCGAAGTACATTAAAATGGCTTGTTTTACCCACTCATTCACTACCCAACCTGCCTCTTGAGGTTCGGCTACTCTTAATCGACCTTTATCCACTTCTTCAATAACAAGTTTTACTGCATTACTATACTTTTCTTCTTTTAATAATGCACGATCATTCCATGCTGCTAATATGCTGTCTTTTATTTCCATGATTGTCAAATTTTGACAAAAATACATGCTCCTTCCCTAATTTAATAAGTTTGTTTTACACATTAATGAATGTCCATTTATTTACAGGTATTGTTTAATTTGCAGTATGTTTCTTCATCATGCTGATATCAATGCTTGTCTGACCACCCTTGAACAAGGAGGCCTGATTTTATACCCTACAGATACGGTATGGGGAATTGGTTGTGATGCAACCAATGCAAAGGCGATCGACAAAATTTTTGCATTAAAAAAGAGAGTAGAAAGCAAAGCGATGATTGTTTTAATGGAACAGGAAGCCGATTTATTAAATTATGTGCAGGATCATTCCTTGCAAATATTTGATTACATAAAAGGAGTTCATAAACCAACGACTGTTATTTATTCGAAAGGGAAAAATTTACCTATTAACTTACTGAGTGCAGATGGTTCGATCGCCATTCGTATTTGTAAGGATCCCTTTTGCAAAAGTTTAATCAAACAATTTGGGAAGCCTATAGTAAGTACTTCTGCAAATATTTCAGGTTATCCTACGCCATTGTGTTTTAGAGATATTTCATTAGACATTATCGAAGGTGTAGATTATGTAGTTGAACATAAACAAGAAGATACTGAAATAAAACTACCATCTGCAATTGTTAAATGGGATGAAAATGGACAACTCATTATTATTCGTGCTTAATTTTTATTTTATTAAATGCTACAAATGAAAAAAATATTGGTGATTCAAACTGCTTTCATAGGGGATGTTGTTTTAACTACTTCCTTGTTGGAATCGCTGCGTGAAGCATACCCTTTGGCATCTATTGATATGTTAGTAAGGCACGGGAATGAATCATTATTTTTGCAACATCCATTTTTAAATGAAGTACTGGTTTGGGTAAAAAAAAGCAACAAATATCAAAATTGGCTCCGACTATTTTTTAAGATACGAGCAAATCGATATGATGCGATTGTTAATGTGCAAAGATATGCTGCCACTGGTGCTTGGACTGCGTTTTCCAATGCGAAGTTTAAAATAGGGTTCGATAAAAATCCCTTATCATTTTTATTTACACATCGTATTGTTCATCATTCTACAGGAATCGATTTGCATGAAATTGATCGCAATCATCAATTGTTGAGTGTTCTATTAAACACGAAAGTAAAAAAGCCAGTATTGTATCCCTCTGTCTCCGATGAAGCAGCGGTTGTAGGATATCAACAATCACCCTACATTTGTATGGCACCCGCTTCTGTTTGGTTTACAAAACAATTTCCATTGGACAGTTGGGTGACACTTATCAATGAAATTCCTTTTAATGGTGTTATTTATTTAATAGGGGGTCCTGAAAATAAAACACTATGTGATCAAATTTTGAAAAAAGTCACAAATAAGACGCTAGTAAATGTCGCAGGTCGTTTAAGTTTTTTAGCGTCTGCTGCATTGATGAAAAAAGCAGTGATGAACTATGTTAATGATTCTGCACCCATGCATTTTACATCTGCAGTCAATGCGCCTGTCACTGCTATTTATTGCTCCACTGCACCCATTTATGGTTTTGGACCCTTATCTACCCAATCTTTTATTGTTGAAACAACTAAAGCCCTTGCTTGCAGGCCTTGTGGTCTTCATGGAAAAAAACAATGCCCATTAAAACATTTCGATTGTGCCAAAACCATAAATATGGAACAATTAATAGCACCCTTGTTACAAGTGCAACAACATTAGTACTTTTACACCCATGTCTATTCAATTCACCGATAAAGAATTAGCCCTATTAAAGGTGGTGGCCAAAGCGGCGGCGGCTTTAAATACGCCTGCTTTTGCAGTGGGTGGCTTTGTACGTGATAAAATATTAAATCGGCCTACCAAGGATATTGATATCGTATGTTTAGGGGATGGTATGCAGTTAGCAAATGAAGTTGCGAAGCAATTTCATCCTATGCCTCCAGTGTCTATTTTTAAAACTTTTGGGACAGCTCAAATAAAATTTCCAGTAGTAGAAGTAGAATTTGTTGGCGCCCGAAAAGAAAGTTATGCAAGAGACAGCCGAAAACCAAGTGTCAGTGCAGGCACCATCGAAGACGATCAAAATAGAAGAGACTTTACCATTAATGCTTTAGCAATTGATTTAAGCGATGCTCATTTTGGTCAATTAGTAGATCCTTTTAATGGCATGGACGACATTGCTGCTAAAATTTTAAAAACACCTTTAGCGCCCGAACAAACTTTTGATGATGACCCATTAAGAATGATGCGTGCCATTCGTTTTGCCACACAGTTGAATTTTACTATTACTCCTGAAACATTTTCAGCCATTCAAAAAATGGCAGAGCGCATTCGCATTGTTTCGCAAGAACGAGTAACCGATGAGTTACAAAAAATAATGATGACCCCCATTCCTTCTAAAGGTTGGTATTTATTAAAAGAGGCAGGCTTGTTACAATATATTTTTCCTACTTTTTTACAGTTGGAAGGTGCTGAAACATTGGATGGAATTGGGCATAAGGATAATTTTTCTCATACACTTCAGGTATTGGATAATGTGGCTGCTAATTCCAATGATATTTGGTTAAGATGGGCGGCGGTTTTACATGATATTGCAAAACCTAAAACTAAAAAATTTGAAAAAGGATTTGGATGGACCTTTCATGGTCATGAAGTGGTAGGTGCAAGGATGGTTCCTAAAATATTTACGCAATTAAAATTACCATTAAACGAGCACATGAAAATGGTGCAAAAGTTAGTGGCATTGCATTTGCGTCCAATTTCATTAACAAAAGAAATAGTTACGGACAGTGCTGTGAGGCGATTGTTATTTGACGCAGGCGATGATATTGATAATTTAATGATTTTATGTTCGGCAGATATTACTAGTAAAAATCAAGTAAAAGTGAAACGCTATTTACAAGGTTTTGAATACGTCAAGCAAAGATTAGTTGAAGTGGAAGAAAAAGATAAAGTGCGTAATTGGCAACCCCCCATTTCAGGCGAATTGATTATGGAATTATTCCATATTACCCCTTCTCGTGAAGTGGGCATTATTAAAGACGCTATAAGAGAAGCGATTTTGGATGGGGTCATTACAAATGACTACGATTCGGCTTATGCATTCATGATTCAGGAAGCTGCTAAAATTGGCTTAACTCCTTTTAAATAATAGGTATTTTGTGTACTAAATTCAATTAAGTCAAGCTAATAAATAGTATTTTAGCAGTTCTAAAAAAAAACAATATGGCAGTTTTGAAATTTAGGGTTTATTGGGAGGAAGATGATGCGATTTATCGTGATGTCCTTGTAAAACATACCCAAAATTTTACTGATGTTTATCATATCATTTTAAAAGCATTTGAGTTTGATCAAAAACACGATGCTACTTTTTTTAGAAGTAATGATACATGGCAAAGAGGTCGCGAAATTTCGAAAGCGGTGTATGAAAAAGAATACAAAGCCCCTCCTTTGCTCATGGATGAAACATTGGTTGGTACTGAAATCATTGATACCAATCAACATTTTATTTTTTTATATGATTTTGTTAAATCCTGGACTTTTTTAATTGAATTAATTCAAGTGATAAAAAATGCAGATGCAGATATGACTTTAGAGTATCCTTTAGTATCAAGGGTGGAGGGAGTAGGTCCTATGCAATATGGAACAAAAGGTTTATTAGGTAAAACTTTTGCTGATATTGAGGAAAAATATGATTTAGCCGAAGCGCAGGATGGGTTTGGGGAAGAGGGTGAAGAAGGCGCAGAGGGCGAAGTTGCCGATGATGAAGATGATCATGATGATGATGCAGAAGATACGACAGAGGATAGTTCAAAAGAATCTGAATTTTTTGACGGAGATGCCTACTAACTAATTATTAAATTTATTTCTGTTGTCTCAAACGGTATATATTATTGTAGGTCCTACAGCAGTTGGCAAAACATCTTTTGCCATTGAATTAGCAAAAAAATTAAATACACAAATACTTTCAGCTGACGCAAGGCAGTGTTTTAAGGAATTAAATATTGGTGTTGCGCGTCCATCTGAAAATGAATTGTCTAAAGTGCCCCATCATTTTATTGCGAGTCATTCCATTGAACAAGAAATGAATGCTACCATTTTTGAAAATTATGCTTTAGAAAAAACAACCCAACTTTTAGATAAACATAATTCCTTGGTCATGGTGGGAGGTACAGGTTTGTATATTAAAGCATTTTGTGAAGGATTGGATTTGATTCCTGCAATTAATCCAGAGATAAGAATGGAGATTATCCAGCAATATGAAAAATTAGGATTAAGGTGGTTGCAAAAGGAATTGTCTGTGAAGGATCCGATTTATTGGGAAAAGGGGGAACAAAAAAATCCGCAAAGATTAATGCGCGCATTGGAAGTTTTTTTGGGAACCGGAACTTCAATTGTTAATTTCCAAAATAAAAATAAAGTAGTTCGTCCTTTTAAAATTATAAAAATAGGTATGCAAATGCCTAGGGAATTATTATATGAGCGCATTAATGAGCGTGTTTTAACTATGATCGAAAATGGGTTAGAATTGGAGGTGCGAAATTTGATCCCCCATTTACACTTAAACGCATTACAGACAGTGGGTTATAGTGAGTGGTTGCCCTATTTTGAAGGTAAAATAAACATACAAAAAGTCAAAGAGCAAATTCAACAAAATACCAGGCATTATGCTAAAAGGCAGATGACTTGGTTCAAAAAAGATCCCGATATTAACTGGTATGAGGCTGATCAAATGAATGCCTCTCAAATAATGGATGGACCGACGGTGTAAAAGTCCAATTTCTTAATTGTTTATATATGTAGTAGCTTTAATTTTATAAATTACAACTCGGTTCATTTCATTTTAATCATCAAAAATATAATCATGCGACTCAAATTTTTAATGGCGATGGTAAGTGTTTTTTCAATTTCAATAGCACAAGCTCAAACGCATGCTATTCAATTTGAAAAGTATACTTTACCCAATGGCCTAAAAGTAATTTTACAC
The DNA here is from genome assembly GCA_903824725.1 of uncultured Bacteroidota bacterium. Lineage (GTDB taxonomy): Bacteria > Bacteroidota > Bacteroidia > Chitinophagales > Chitinophagaceae > Sediminibacterium. The sequence goes on from CAIJXU010000070.1 coordinate 5,838, forward strand.
GAAGATCATTCTGCTCCTGTAGTAGCAGTCACTACTTTGTATCATGTGGGTTCGAAAAATGAGGATACCGCTCGAACAGGTTTCGCACATTTTTTTGAACATTTATTATTTGAAGGTTCTGAGAATATCAAAAGAGGAGAATTTGATAAATACATTACCAATGCCGGGGGCGCTTTAAATGCAAATACTTCACAGGATCGTACCTTTTATTATGAATTGTTACCGTCTAATCAAGTTGATTTAGGTTTATGGTTAGAAAGTGAGCGTATGATGCATGCTAAGATTGAGCAAATTGGTGTAAATACACAACGTGAGGTAGTGAAAGAAGAGAAAAGACAAAGAATGGACAATCGTCCCTACGGATCTTTTTTAACAGAAGTATTAAAGCGTTCATTTAAAGTGCATCCATATCAATGGGCACCTATTGGAAGTATGGATCATTTAAATGCTGCTAAATTGGAGGAGTTTATCCATTTTTATAAAACATTTTATGTGCCTAATAACTGCGTTTTATCTATCGCAGGTGATTTTAATAAAGCAGATCTTAAAAATAAAATTGCTGCTTATTTTGGACCTATTAAAAAAGGAGAAAACCCAATACCGCGCCCTACCATTAAGGAACCAGCTTTAGGTGGAGAAGTAAGAGATGTGATTCAGGATAACATCCAATTGCCAGGTGTATTTCAAGCCTACCGTGCCCCTAAGCAAGGTGGGGATGAGTATTATGCTTTCAATGTTCTTTCTACCATTTTATCAGGAGGTGAATCTTCAAGAATGACAAAAACTTTGGTAGATAAAAAGCAACAAGCGGTGGCTGCCCAATCTGCGCCTTTCTTTAATGAGGATGAAGGATTGTTTATCACATTAGCCATTGCGAATATGGGTGTGAAAATTGAGGCATTGGAATCAAGTATGGATAGTGTTATCAGTGATTTAAAAAATAACATAGTAGGTGAACGCGAATTTCAAAAAGTAAAAAATCAAATCACCACTCAGTTGGTGACTGGAAATGCGACTATGGCAGGTATCGCTGAAAGTTTAGCCAACAATGAAGTTTATTTTGGTGACGCCAATTTAATTAACACTGAATTAGATAAATATAATAAGGTGACAAGACAAGATGTATTGAATGTGGCTAAAAAATATTTAAATAAAGACAATCGAGTAGTACTTTATTATGTACCCAAAGAAAAACCAACAACAAAGTAATGGTGAGATACATTTAGCACCAACTAAAAAATAATTTTATGAAAAAACTGATATACTTTAATTTAATGATGTTGCCATTGTTTGGAATGGCACAATCTATTGACCGAACAAAAGCACCTGCGCCAGGTAAAGCGCCCCTCATTCAAGTAGGGAGCCCTGTTAAATTTACCTTGGCAAATGGCTTACAAATTTTTGTTGTAAAAAATACAAAACTACCTCAGGTGAGTGCAACACTTGCTTTTGATTATGATGGTTTTGCCGAAGGAGACAAAGCAGGCGTAGCTGAAATAGCAGGCCAATTATTAAAAAGAGGTACTGTTTCTAAATCAAAGGCCGAATTAGATGAAGCCATCGAATTTTTAGGGGGCGGCATGTCTACTAGTAGTGGATCCGCTTCGATAAGTTCACTTAAGGCCAATTTTCCTGCATTGATGACCTTATTGGCCGAAGTCGTTTTACATCCTGCACTTGCTACTAGTGAATTGGAAAAAATTCGTAAACAAACTTTGTCTGGTATTGAGTCAAATAAAGACGATGCAAATGCCATCTCAGGAAATGTAGTAAAAAAATTAGTATATGGCGCCACACACCCTTATGGTGAAATGATGACCACTAAAACAGTTAATAATATCAGTATTAATGATGTTAAATCCTTTTTAGGTACGTATTGGAAACCCAATGCGGCTTATTTAGTATTTGTAGGTGATATCGAACCTGCTTATGCAAAAACATTGGCTGAAAAAAGTTTTGGAGCTTGGGCAAAAGGAAATATTGTTAAGCAGAATTTTCCAAAACCAAATTTACCCAATAGTACCTATGTAGCTATTGTGGACCGCCCATCAAGTGTTCAAAGTGTCGTAACCATTGCTTCTACTGTGGATCTTTATCCTGGTTCTGAGAATGCAATTTCAGGTTCTGTTATGAATAATATTTTAGGAGGTGGATTTTCAGGACGCTTATTTTCCAACCTTCGTGAAAAGCATGCTTTTACTTATGGAGCCTATTCATCATTAACTCCAAGTAGACAAGTTGGATTTTTTCAAGCAGATGCTTCAGTAAGAAATGATAAAACCGATAGTTCAGTGCAAGAATTATTGCATGAAATCAATATCATGCGTAATGAGAAAGTGGGGGATACCGAATTAAGTCGAATGAAAAATTATTTATCAGGCAGTTTTGCACGTTCCTTAGAAAATCCAGCTACCATTGCTGATTTTGCTTTGAAAGTGGCTCAGTTTCATTTACCTGCAGACTATTACCAAAAATATTTAACCAATTTAGCTTTAGTAGATGCAGTAAAGGTGCAAGCAGCGGCTAAGTCGTTTCTGAATCCTTCCAAAATGCATATTATAATTGTAGGAAATGCAAAGCAAATTGCAAAAGGATTGGAAAAATATGGTCCAATTAGTTATTATGATTTGGAAGGAAATAAAGTAGCAGCGCCTACTGAAGTTAAAACAGATGCAAGTTTAACTCCTGAGGTGTTGATGCAAAAAGTAATAAATGCAGTAGGAGGCAAAGAAGCCTTGTCTAAAGTAACAGATGTTCAAATGAAAGGAACAGCAAGCATCCAAGGACAATCCTTAACCATGAATAAAACTTTAATTTTACCTGGGAATGTTTCGGCTAGTATGTCAATGGGCACAATGGCATTAATGAAACAAATGGTAGTAGATGGTAAATATTCAGTAAGTCAACAAGGACAGCAAATGCCGATCACTGACGATGTGAAGGAAGGATTAGATGAAGATGCAACGATCGCACCTGAACAATTATTTTTATCTAAGTCATATGGCCTAAAAATAGTGGGTATAGAAAAAGTGGATGGCAAGGATGCTATTGATGTAGAAGTGACCACACCCTCTAAAAAAGTTTCGCACCGTTTTTATGATGCAAGTACCTATTTATTAGTTAAAACATCTAAATCAGAAGAAGTGCCAGGCCGCGGAACAGTTACTCAGCAAGAATTTTACAATGGGTATCAAGTAGTGAATGGCATTCAATTAGCTTCAGAGTTGATTATTGATTTGGGGCCAATGAAAATAAATGTAAAATACAGCGACATAAAAATGAATCAAGGTTTAAAAACGAGCGATTTGAAATAGTGTTTGAATACAGTTTAGTATTCACAAAAAAAAGAGATCCATCAAATTGATGGGTCTCTTTTTTTTAAAGTAAGTTCTTCTTATTGTGTATAGGAGGAATTAAAATCGAATTCCGTACCCAATATTAAACATTAACTGATTCCCTTTAAAGGCTGCGTAGTAGCTATTTTTTTCAGATAAACGATAAGGGAAAATAGCATCTTTCATCATGGTATTCATGATGGTTAAATCAATAAAGCGTTTTTCGGTTCGGTATCCTATTCCACCACTTAATACCCAATAGGACGCTTTTAAACTCTCATCCTGATAAGGTGAGCCATAAAAGGCAGTTCCTGCTCTAGCCATCCAATTGCCATTCAATTTTATTTCAGAACCAATTTTAAAATTAAAATTATTTTTATAAATATTTTTAACGACCGCATTAAGGTTATTGTAATAAGCAACTACATCTTGATCATTGTCATTTGAATAAAAATGGGTACCTGCATAATTAATCCACTCTATGTCGGCACTTACAAAACCAAGAGGTTGTGTTGGCTTCGTAGGATTGGCGAAAAAATAACTTGAACTAACAATAACTTTAGATGGAGTAGCCATTGAGTAATCATAACTCAATGGATAATTGATATTGTTATAATTATCCATTAAGTCATAGGAGCTTAAACCATTCGGGAATTGATTACTCACCATTTCTGAATTGATTGCATCCCTGAAATTTATAAATTGAGGGGTATGATAGGTAAATCCAAAGCGTAAATAGGGTTCTGCTTTATAAATAACACCCAATTTTGCACCTAATCCAAATCCTTTTGAACTCGTATTCTCATAAAAATCAAAATAACCTTCTTCTCCAAAATAATTGTTTTTACTAAAATTAATCATCGGCATTGTTAAGCTGGCTCCTAAGTATAGTTTGTCATCCATGTTTCCGGCCCAGCCAAATGCTAATTCATTATAGCTACCACTAGTGACTACATCGCTGTTTTGAATTAATGCCCCAATAGGGAGAGTGGTTCTATAATCAGTGATACTGCCATTGGCATCATAAATGGGGTTAACTAACTTGGAGTGAATGGCTAGAGAACTACCATAAATAAAGTTTTGTTGTGCATCCGTAAAGCTTGATCTGCTATCGTATAATTGATCTGCAAATTTTTCGGTATAACTACTGTAAGTATTTTTGCCACCAAAACTATAATGATTGTTATAGTCTGCAATCTGGGTATAAGAAATCGAAAAGGCAGTGCTGGTCCATTTATTTTTTTTCTGCCCATCGGTTAACACTATTCCTATATTTCCAAAATTAGTTTTATTACTTGAAACAGTTTTGTTTGAATTGAAATAATCAATACTGTTTGATTTGCTTGAAAATTTTGTAGTGAATAAAAATTCACTTGATTTATAAAATCCCAAACCTGCTGGATTAATATGATTAGATGACATATCGCCTCCTAATGATCCCATGGCGCCACCTAGCGCATTGCTTCGTGGGGTTCCATTAGGTGCAAACCACGACAGTCTTAATATATCTTCAGGGTCTTGTGCAAATGCACTAAAGCTAGATCCTAATAAAACAACAAATAATATTTTTTTCATAATAATAAATTAATTCCACTTGCCTTTTTTAATGATTACTGTCCACCAGATTTAGTTCGACCTCCCCCAATAAAACCACCGCCGCCTGATGAGCCTCCAATCGAACCGCCTCCAGAACTTGCTGGGGCTGAATATGTAGGACTACTGGAAGGAGTACTTCGGAAAGGGGAATTATTTTGATTAGTATTTGAATTATTCCTATTTGAATAATCATTGCTGTTGCTATTTCTTGCATTTGTATTACTAATAATAGCTCTTTTTACTAAACTACCAAAGCTACTTGAGGGTGCAGCAGTATTGCTATTCGCATTGCCTCTTGCAAAAGGGCTACCCGCATTATTATTAACACTATTATTAGCATTATTGCTATTTACATTACGATAGCCTGATAATGAATTTGGACGAACACTAGGGCTGCTATTTGAATTATTAAAACTTGCATTTGAATTTTCTCTTACATCGCTCACTCTTTTAAACTGACCTGTATTTTTCATGTAAGGGTTTAAGTTGGTTCGGTTGGGTTGAACTGGAACGCGTTTATCATAATTATTAAAACTCATTCCTCCGCCATAACCACCTCCGTAGATACCTCCATATTGATAATAGCTACCATAAGGATTCCAATAACCAGTGTAGTACGGATTCCATCCGCCATAGCCAAAACCTCCGTAACCAAATCCACCGTATCCAAAACCTAATCCGCCATAGCCACCAAATCCTCCATAACCAAAATCATTAAAACCAAAGCCATACCCAAATGAACTATAAGGAGAATAGCCACCCCAACCCATGGTGAACGAAGCTCCAAAAGGGCTATACCAAGAAGATCCATAGTATCCAGTATACCAACTATTCCATCCCATATAGGAAGGATAAAATGAATTATTGTAACGTGGGTCATTCCAATAACCCCAATCATCAATACTACTCCATCTATTTCTATTGGCTACTTTTAATCTTAGATATCTATCGTCCTGATAATTCTGATAATCTTGATAATCATCATCAGTGTTTTGAGCCACTAATTCTTCGCTAGGTTTATTTGGCGTATAATATAAATCATCGCTTGCGATCACTGTCGTTTGTTGTAAACTTGTGCAACCTGTTACAAAAAAACTAATCATCACCATGCCAATGGCTAGTAGACGGAATAGAGGGGGGGTATTTTTTGTATTCATTTTGAGTCGTTTTTGGTTTTTATATGCCCTTGATTTAGCATACATTTGCTAGTATAAAGGTAGTGAAGTTTGAAATATAGAGCGTTTTTCGTACTTCATTTGTTTTTATTTAAATTGTTAATATTTTTTTAAGAAATGGCAAAGGAATTAAGCACAAGAGCACAGGATTATTCACAATGGTATAATGACCTGGTTTTAAAGGGTGAGTTAGCAGATTATAGCGCTGTAAGGGGTTGTATGGTCATCAAGCCATATGGGTATGCCTTATGGGAAAACATGCAAGCTTCTTTAGATAAAATGTTTAAGGATACAGGTCACCAAAACGCCTATTTCCCATTATTTGTTCCAAAGTCCTTGTTTGAAGCAGAAGAAAAAAATGCAGAAGGATTTGCAAAAGAATGCGCCATTGTAACACATTACCGATTAAAGACGGATCCCAATAACAAAGGTAAATTGATGGTCGATCCTGATGCAAAATTAGAAGAAGAATTAATTGTAAGACCTACTAGCGAAGCCATTATTTGGAATACATATAAAACTTGGATTCAATCTTATCGTGACTTACCAATTTTAGTGAATCAATGGGCGAATGTTGTAAGATGGGAAATGCGTACAAGGTTGTTTTTACGTACTGCTGAATTTTTATGGCAGGAAGGACATACGGCACATGCCACTAAACAGGAAGCAATTGCAGAAACAGTTCAAATGTTAGATGTATATGCTGACTTTGCTGAAAATTGGATGGCTATGCCGGTGATCAAAGGAGTAAAAACAGCAAGTGAGCGTTTTGCTGGTGCCGAAGACACTTATTGTATTGAGGCTTTGATGCAAGACGGAAAAGCATTGCAAGCGGGCACTTCTCATTTTTTAGGACAAAATTTTGCAAAAGCATTTGAAGTAAAGTTTAGTGATAAGAATAATACGATGGATTATGTTTGGGCCACAAGTTGGGGGGTGAGTACCCGCTTAATTGGTGGATTGGTGATGACGCATAGTGATGATGAAGGATTAGTAATGCCTCCTCGTTTAGCTCCTATTCAAGTAGTAATTGTTCCTATTTTTAAAGGCGATGAACAAAAAGCAATTTTGGATGAAAAAGTAAGTGGGATTGTAGCTTCATTTAAAGCAGCAGGCATTCGAGTGAAATATGATAATACAGATCATAATAGACCAGGATGGAAATTTGCAGAGTATGAATTAAAAGGGGTGCCCATTCGTATTGCAGTAGGACCAAGGGATTTGGAAAACAATCAAGTTGAATTGGCGCGTCGCGATACCAAGGAAAAATCTGCTGTGTCTATGGATGGTTTAACCGAAACAGTCAGCACCTTGTTATTAGAAATCCAATCCAATTTATTGGATCGTGCAAAAAAATACAGAGATGAACATATTACGAAAGTAGATACTTGGGATGAATTTGTGAATGTATTAGATGCTAAAACTGGATTTATTTTAGCGCATTGGGATGGAACACCTGAGACAGAAGAAAAAATAAAAGAATTAACCAAGGCCACTATACGTTGTATCCCTTTAGATAATCCTTTAGAAGATGGTAAATGTATTTTAACAGGTAATGCTTCCACTCAACGCGTTTTGTTCGCAAGGGCTTACTAAGTTTAAGTGATCATCTTATGCGACAAAAACCCATCCCCGCTGTTTTATCCGCTTACCTTGATGGGAAAGTATTATTAATTGACAAGCCATTGCAATGGACTTCATTTGATATCGTGAATAAAATACGATACATGATAAGGGTAAAGAAAGTGGGGCATGCAGGCACTTTAGATCCCTTAGCAACAGGATTATTAATAGTATGTACTGGAAAATTCACAAAACAAATTAATGAGTATCAGGGTTTGGATAAAGAATATATTGGGACTTTAGTTTTAGGTGCCACCACCGCTTCCTATGATTTAGAAACCGAACCTGAAAATTTTAAATCGGTTGATCATTTGACAGAGGATCAAATAAGGGAATCGACCCAATCCTTTGTCGGTGAAATTTTACAAATGCCTCCGCAACATTCTGCGATTAAAAAAGAAGGGATGCGTTTATATGAATCCGCCCGAAAAGGAATTGAAGTGAAAGTAGATCCCAGAAAAGTAAACATTCAAAGTTTTGAAATTACCCGCATTCAGTTACCCCATATTGAATTTAAAGTAGTTTGTTCTACAGGGACTTATATAAGAAGTTTAGTAAAAGATTTTGGAGAAGTATTGGGGGTAGGGGCATACATGAGTCATTTGCGACGAACTAAAATTGGCGATTTTAAAGTTGAAGATGCCAAGCAGTGGGAAGATTTAAAAATAGAAATTGACAACCTATTGGCAAGTGATGATTCCAATGAAATGTATCTCAACTAAGCGAGTATTAAAAAGGAAGTCCAATTCCAAATTGCCATGCATAGTTATTTACTCTGCTGCCATTTTGTTTTATTTCAGACCATTTTAAATCATTAAAATCTAACCAGCCTTGATTGTATAATCGAGTAGGGTCTTTTAGCTTCATAGCATAGTCAATACGCACTATAAAATAATTAAAATCAAAACGCAATCCGGTTCCCATTCCAATGGCTAAGTCCTGGTATAATCTATCAAGCCTGAATCCTGCGTTAGGGTCCTGATCGGTATCTCTTGCATTCCAAATATTTCCCATATCCATAAATAGGGCAGAACCCACTTTGTAACTGCCCCACTGAAATAAAGGAAATCTATATTCCAAATTCGCTTCTAATTGTAGATCACCAAATCGATCAAAGCTTTGACTTTTAGCGCTAGTATCATAAAAATTTGAACTTCCTAATCCTAATTGGCGAAGTCCCCAAGCGCGCATACTATAAGGGCCACCCGCTGTAAATTGTTTGAAAAAAGGGAGCCTTCCTTTGGATGATGTGTTATCACTATAATTATTTCCCCAGCCACCCATGATCCTCCAAGCCAATTCGGTATAATCATATTTGTACAATTCCCTATACTCTGCTTCAATTTTAAAATAACGATAGATATTATTTTTTAAAGAAGCTAAACCGAATAATCCACCAGCTTCTTCGATACCAATTCGAAAATAGGTATTTTGATGAGGGCGACTAAAGGAACTCCCAGTATTAATATAATTTAAAGATTGACTGATGACATTGCCTTCATTGAATGAGGATCTTAAAAAAGGATTCAATAACAAAAGGCTATCTAGTTTTGAAAATTTATTAATTTGATAAAATTCAACATTCAATGGTTTGTATAACCAAGTTATTTCTCTGCTTCCTTTATCTTTTTTCCATTCATACCCCCAGCTCGTTGTAAACGATTTTAATTGATAGTAGTTCAGTCGATCAATGTAGGCGCTATTTAATGAAAAATTAGTACGCGCATTATTGGTTGACTTGCTTTTAGTGGAAGAAAATGGAATAATTAAGGAAGGGAAGCTATAAGTATGCCCCACATTCCATAATAAGGTTTGTGCTAAATTATCATTTGTATTACCCACGTTTAATTCAATACCCATTCTTAAATTGGTAATAGAGGGTATTGATTTTTTGGCTACGTTTTTATCTCTAAAAGTTAAATTGGTAGAAAGTCCTAACAAGTTGCCAGCACTTAATTCTGATGTGTTTTTACTACCCTCAATATCAAAACTAAAACTATGACGCAATGCAGGCACTAAAAAGTAATGTAAATAAACACTGTCATTTTTAATCGTAGTACGACCATCCACTTGTTGCCAAGCGCCAAGGCTACTGTAATAATTTAAGGTTTTGTAATATAGATTCTCATTAAACAAATTACCTTTTTTAATAAAGGCATGATGTTCAAATAAAGTGGATTTAAATTTAGACTTCGTAAAGGAGTGTGCAAATTCACCCTTGTCTTCTTGAAAAGGAGGAGGGGTTACTAAAATGCTATCTGGATTGTCGGATAACTTTAAATCACTGTAAAATATTTGTTGACCAATAGGGTATTGTCGGGTGATAGATCCTGCACTATTTCTGAGCTGAATACTTACTTTCCAACTTGGATTTTGGCCATTCGTTAATGTGGCGGTGGTTACCTGATTAATTTGAGCAAGGGGGTCTAAATTTAATTGCATTAATTTTTGATCAATCGTATCCACTTCGGCAAATATTTTTTCTTTCGTAAAATAGTAGAAACCTTCCGATCTAAATAAGGCGACTAATCTGTCAAGTTCGTTGTTGATATTGTCATTGGAAAAGGGCTGCCCTTTTTTTAAGTAAGATTGGCTTACATTTTTAATTGCAATTTCTTGAAGCTTTTTATTATTGAGTTGGTAGGTAATGGTATCAAATAAGGTTTTCTTATTCAATTGAACTAGCATAGTAATACGAGCTCTCCATTCATCCCGCACCGTATCAATTTTTACTTGAGGACTCAATACTGTTTGATGATATCCTTTGCTGGCTAAAAAGGATTGCATGTATTGGATGGTTCGAGGCAGTCGGTCTGGTTGATAGGCGATGGGTTGTATGACCGTATTAAAAACGCCAAACTGCCTAATTCGTTTTACCTTTAGGCTGTCGTCCCAATAGTTATTAAGTTCATTGTTTAAAGATTGTTGAAAGGCCTTGTTGTCGGCTCCCTTTATGATGATTTTATTGTCATAAACAAAAGTCAATTGCTTGGGGTAGTCATGTACCAATGCTTTTTTTACATCTGTACAGGCATTTAATAAAAATAAAAGGGGAACAAGATAAAATCTTGAAAAGAAACTAATATTTTTAATCCTCAGAAAAAACATAATACAGATGAATAATAATGAGCTCAAATATATTCAATCTTTTGCCCATAAAAAACATTGGGACCAAGAATCTGTATTTATTGTGGAAGGTCCCAAGCTGATGAAGGAGGTGTTAGAAAGCGACTGGACCATTGAAAAAATTTATGCGACCGAGGATTGGTTAAAATCACAAAAAACCATCATGTTGCCAGTAGAGCAAGTGGATGAAATAGTATTAGCAAGAATCAGCCAATTTAAAACAGCCAATCAAGTTCTCGCATTAGTGAAGAAGAAGGAATATCAAAAGTCAATGCAGTTTGATAAGGAGTTGACCTTAGTTTTGGATGGGATTCAGGATCCAGGAAATTTAGGAACCATCATAAGAACGGCAGATTGGTTTGGGGTGCAACAAATCATCGTTTCAGATGATACGGCTGGTTTGTATAATCCAAAGGTGATTCAAAGTAGTATGGGTAGTTTTTTAAGAGTTCAAGTGGCATCCTATCATCTCGAATCCGTATTGGCGTCTACTAAATTGCCGGTTTATGGAGCGGTGTTAAATGGAAAGCTATACAATACTAATAAAGTACAAACGCCTTCTTTTTTAATTATTGGAAATGAATCAAAAGGGATTAGGCCTCCATTGTTGCCCTATATTACCCATCCTATCACCATACCTCATTTTGGTGATGCCGAATCATTAAATGCAGCAGTTGCAACGGGTATTTTATTATCAAGTTGGAAATCCTAATCAAATCGAATTGCAGCCGCAGGAGAAATTCTTTTTAACCATAAAGTGGGTAGTAAAAAGGAAATGTAACTAATTACAACAGTTCCTAATAGAATGCTAATAATTTGCATAGGCACCATTTTTATAGGAAGTGTTTTTACAAAATAGGCAGTTTCATCTAATTGTATCCATCCAAAATATTGTTGTAGTAAGCATAATCCTATACCTATTATACTCCCAAGTAGAACGCCAGACCAGCAAATAATACTTGCTTGGTAAATAAACACTTGTCTGATAAAACCATTGCTAGCACCTATTGCAGTTAGGGTGCCAATCATAGGGATTCTTTCCAGCATTAAAATAAATAAACAAGTGATTAGGTTAACAATAGCAATAAGTAACATAATGGTAATGGCTACGTTTCGATTGGTGGTTTGAACTCCAATCCAGTCAAATATTTGCGGGTAGTAATTAGGAATGGTGGTTGAAACCCAGTTATGAGGTAATTGTGCTTGAATTTTATTTTTTTGCTCATCAATATGTAAAGCATCATTCAGGGTGACTGTATAGCCATCTATATTTGAAAAATTATTTTGTAATTGTTGTAATGACTTAATATCTATCATGACGAATTGCTGATCATAATCTTGTATTCCTGAATGGTATAAACCCACCACTTTAAATTTTCGCTGCTGTACACTAGTGCTGTTTAAAAAATACAATTTTACATATTCATTAAGTTGAATTTTTAATTTTTTTGCAATAGCATCAGACAAAATAATTTCTTTCGTCAAGCTATCTTTGGAATTGGTCAATGGGTGCCCTTTTACTAAAAAAGGAATTGGGGTGCTTGCGGTTAGTCCTTTTGCAACAACACCTTCAATTTCTTGTTGAAATGAAAGTACAGTAGATTGAGAAATAAAAGGAGTGATGGATTTAATTTGATTTTGGTTCGATTGTAGAAGTTGATTAATGACCGTATCGTTTTGAACGAGTTGCTCGCCGCTCACGGATTCAATTTTAATATGTCCCCAAAATGAAAATACTTTATTTGAAATATGTTCTTGAAAACCATTCACCATGGCTAAAGTTAAGATAATGGCAGCCACACTGATAGCTGTGGCAATGATAGAAAGCTTTACAATGATACTTGTGTAGCTTTTTTTTTGCTGAAAACTAATTTTTTTTGCAATTTGAAAGGCCGTTGACAATGGTGTAATTTTTATCAAATCTAGTTTTTTCTGCTTAAAAATAATGAATAAAGGGCTAGATTCGTGTTGGATAAAATATATAATGGTATGTACAAGCATTGGATCGTTTTATTAGGATTGACAATAAGCATAGGGGCAAAGGCCGGAACTAAAATAAATCCTGATAAAATTTATGATAGCAATATAAAGACTGTACTTATTCATCCACTAGGTAATTCACAGGGTTTGCCAGTGATTTCCTTGGATCAAATGAATGCTTTAGAAATAAGCTTTGACGATTTAAAAGCCCAACAAAAAAACTACTATTATTCGGTAGAGCTCATGAATGAGGATTGGAACTCTGCCAACTTAAGTCCCTTTGATTATTTGCAAGGGTTTAACCAAAATCGAATTACCAATTTCTCCATTTCATCTATTGCAATTCAATCCTACTATCACTATAAATTTACTTTTCCTAACAGTAATTGTCGACCCACCCAATCAGGGAATTACATCATGAAAGTTTATAAGGATGCAAATCCAAATCAACTTATTTTTACTCAACGCTTTTATGTGACAGAGAATCAAGTTTCTATTATGTCATTTATACAAGAGCCTTTTGATGGAAATATTTCAAAAACGCATCAAAAAGTTCAATTGAGTATCGACACTAAAAAACTGTCCTATTTTCAGCCTGATCAATTAAAAGTACAAGTGGTACAAAACTATAGGTACAATGACGGGCTGAGTGCCGCTGTACCAAGCTTTATCAGAGGAACCATTTTAGAATACAATAGTGAGCAGAATTTAATTTTTCCCTCCGGAAAGGAGGCAAGGTGGCTTGATTTGCAAAGTTTACGATTAAGATCGGATCGGGTATCCAAATTTGAATCTACTTCAACTGGTACCATCGTTCACGTAAAACCAGATGCATCAAGGTTGGCGACACCTTATTTTAGATTTAAAGATTTAAATGGAAATTTTTTAATTGCAAATTCTGAATCATTAGAAAGCGATGATCAAAATGATTATGCAACCGTCGTCTTCACTTATATTCCGCCCAATCAAGTACCTTTAATTGGGCAACATTTATATTTAAATGGGACACTCACTAATAATAAATTAGACCCCTATTCTGAAATGATTTTTAATCCCAAATTAGGAGTGTACCAAAAATCATTGCTTTTAAAACAGGGTTATTATTCTTACTCTTATATTTTAAGAGATAATTTAGACCCCGATCCATTACAGGATTTTAATGAAACGGAAGGAGATCATTGGGAAACCGAAAATGCCTATTCTATTTTTGTTTACTACAGGCCACCCGGTGCTAGACATGATCATTTAATCGGGTTTAGTACGGTACATTCTAATCAATTTTAACCTAATCTAAGCCTACTTTTTTAATCAATTCAATTGTGCTACATTTGCACCGGCAGGTCTTACACGACCAGCTCCTGCTGAACTTCCCCAGGGTAGGAATACAGCAAGGATAGGCGGTTGAGCGGTGTGATGTGAGTAGCCTGCCACTTTTTAACATTGGGTAAAACCACTAATAAACAAGCGTATGAAATTTTTTATTGACACAGGTAATTTAGCTCAAATTAAGGAAGCCAATGATTTAGGTATACTTGATGGGGTGACTACAAATCCTTCTTTGATGGCACAGGTGGGTGTAAAAGGGGAAGCCGCTATTGCTGCTCACTATAAAGCTATTTGCGAATTAGTGGAAGGTGATATCAGTGCCGAAGTATTATCTACCGATTTTGCTACGATGGTCGAAGAAGGTAAAAAATTAGCTGCTATTCATCCAAATATTGTGGTGAAAGTGCCAATGATTAAAGATGGTATCAAAGCGATTAAATGGTTTACAGATAATGGTATTCGTACTAATTGTACTTTAATTTTTTCTGCTGGTCAAGCGATACTAGCTGCTAAAGCAGGAGCAACTTATGTTTCTCCCTTCATTGGAAGAATTGACGACAGCAGTTGGGATGGGATGGAATTGATTTCGCAAATAAGACATATCTATGATATTCAAGGATTCAATACACAAATTTTAGCAGCCTCTATTCGCAATGCTTTACATATTGTAAAAGCAGCTGAAGCTGGAGCTGATGTTTGTACTTGTCCTTTAGATTCTATTTTAGGATTGTTAAAACATCCTTTAACCGATATAGGCTTAGCGAAGTTTTTAGAAGACGCTAAAAAAATGTAAGATTATTTTTTTTATTGGAGCCTAATACTATAATTCAACAATAGACTTTTGATTGTTGCTTTTACGCGCAGCTTCTAATACTTTAATAATATCAGCCCCATGTTTTGCTGAAGTAGGAACAGGAGCATTGTTCTGAATAGCATCCGCCATCAAGGTGTAAAATTGACCATAATTGCCAGCTAAACTTGGAATGATTTGTGTGCTAATGTTACCATCGGTATCTGTGCTAAGTGTGCCCCATTTATTTTCGGGCTCGATTCCCCAATGTGGACCAACTGGTAGTTTTTCTGCAATTAAGTCTTCCTCTTGAATGTCGGCGCGGTATTTAATAAAACATCCTTTTGAACCATAAATTTTATAGGCAGGCAATTGTTGCATAAACACCATACCGCTGGTTAATAAAATGCGGTGGGTAGGGTAGTATAAAATCAAAGTAAAATAATCATCTACTAAAGATGCATTTCTTATGACCCTTAGATCTGCAAATAGATGAGTGGGCATACCAGATAATAACAAAGCTTGATCTACTAAATGAGGTCCTAAGTCAAATAAAAGTCCAGCCCCTGGTGTAGGGGTTTCCTTATGTACTTTAGGACTTATTGTGGTTCGATATCGTTCAAATGAAATTTGAATATCTAAAAAATGGCCAATACTTCCTTCCTTAATTAATTTCTGAATGGTTAAAAAGTCGGCATCGTATCGACGATTTTGATAAACTGCTAATTTTAAATTTAATTTTTGTGCTAATGCATCTAGCTCCTCTGCTTCTTTCACTGTTGTCGTAAATGCTTTTTCAGTTACAACATGTTTACCTGCTAATAAAGCGCGTCGGGTATATTCATAATGAGAATCATTAGGACTATTCACCACAATTAAATCAATAGTGGGGTCATTCAAAATTTCCTCATAAGAGTTAAATGATTTTGCATGTGGATACCTTGCTTGAATATTTTTTTGACTTCGCTCCCAGCTTCCAGCTAAATTAAAATTTGGATTAGTTTCAATAAAGGGTGCATGAAATAATCTGCCACTCATGCCATAAGATACCAATGCTGTATTTATCATATTCTAAAGATAAATAAAAAACCCTTCCCGTTGGAACGAGAAGGGTTTTAAGTATGTTGGAAAGCTTTTATTATTTACCTACTTGCTTTCTAATGATGTTAAGGGCTCCGCCTGCTTTAAACCATTCAATTTGTTGTTGGTTATAAGTATGGTTGGCTTTTATAGTATCTGTACTGCCATCCTTATGTGTTAATACCAATGTTAAAGGCTGATCTGGTGCAAAATGGGTTAATCCTATTACATCAATGGCGTCATCTTCCTGAATTTTATCGTAATCATTTTTATCTGCAAAAGTTAAGGCCAACATGCCTTGTTTTTTAAGATTGGTTTCATGAATTCGAGCAAATGATTTTGTCAATACAACACGAACGCCTAAATGTCTAGGTTCCATTGCCGCATGTTCTCTTGAGCTTCCTTCGCCATAATTTTCATCACCAACTACAATCGTACCCACCCCTGCAGCTTTGTAAGCTCTTTGCGTATTTGGAACAGTATCGTATTGGCCATTCAATTGGCTTTTTACATTATCGGTTTTCTCATTGAAAAAATTCACTGCTCCAATTAATAAATTATTGGAGATATTATCTAAATGCCCACGGAATTTTAACCAAGGGCCTGCCATTGAAATATGATCAGTGGTACATTTGCCTTTTGCTTTAATTAAAAGTCTTAATGATTTTAAATCCGTTCCTTCCCATGCAGTAAATGGATCTAGTAGTTGTAATCTTTTTGAAACCGGATCCACAACAACACTCACATGAGATCCATCTTCAGCAGGCGCTTGGTATCCAGCATCTTCCACGCTAAATCCTAGTGGAGGTAATTCATGACCAGTGGGCGCATCTAATTTAACTTGTTCTCCTTTGTTATTCGTAAGGGTATCCGTTAATGGATTAAAATTTAAATCACCCGCAATCGCTAATGCCGTTATTAATTCTGGAGAACCTACAAACGCAAAAGTATTGGGATTGCCATCGGCACGTTTTGCAAAGTTTCTATTAAATGAATGTACAATTGTATTTTTTTCTTTTTTCTCTGCGCCCACTCTTTCCCACATTCCAATACAAGGTCCACAAGCATTTGCAAATACTTTCGCGCCAATTTGACTAAACACTTCTAGGAAACCATCTCTTTCAATAGTGTATCTTACTTGTTCAGAACCTGGGGTGATTAAGTATTCTGATTGCATGGTTAATCCTTTTTCAGAAACTTGTTTTGCTAAACTAACAGCACGACTTATATCTTCATAAGAAGAATTGGTACAACTTCCAATCAAGCCTACTTCAATTTTGGTTGGCCAGCCATTCGCAGCAGCCACTTCTTTCATTTTTGAAATTGGTGTCGCTAAATCGGGCGTGAATGGACCGTTTAAATGCGGCTCTAATGTATTCAGATCGATATGAATGACTTCATCAAAATATTTTTCGGGTGTTGCGTACACTTCTGGGTCAGCTGTTAAATAGGACGCCACTGTATCAGCTAAACTAGCCACATCTGCACGACCAGTAGATTGTAAATAGCGACTCATACTTGCATCATAACCAAAAGTAGATGTAGTAGCACCAATTTCGGCACCCATATTACAAATGGTTCCTTTACCTGTGCAACTCATATTGGTAGCGCCTTCTCCAAAATATTCAACAATAGCACCGGTCCCTCCTTTTACAGTTAGGATACCAGCCACTTTTAAAATCACATCTTTAGGAGCAGTCCAGCCATTTAACTTTCCAGTTAATTTAATACCAATCAATTTAGGCCATTTTAATTCCCATGGCAAACCTGCCATCACATCACAAGCATCTGCACCACCCACTCCAATTGCTATCATACCTAATCCACCTGCATTCACGGTATGAGAATCGGTTCCAATCATAAGCCCACCTGGGAAAGCGTAATTTTCCAATACTACTTGGTGAATAATACCAGCCCCAGGCTTCCAAAAACCCAACCCGTATTTATTGGAAACGGAAGCTAAGAAATCATATACTTCCTTGCTGTCTGCAGTGGCTACTTGTAAATCTTGTTTGGCTTCTACTTTTGCAGAAATCAAATGGTCGCAATGAACAGTACTTGGAACGGCCACTTTGGGACGACCTGCTTGCATAAATTGTAACAATGCCATTTGAGCAGTAGCATCTTGCATGGCTACTCTATCTGGTCCAAAATCGACATAAGATCCTCCTCTTTCAAAGTTGGCTATTTTTTGATCGCTATGCAAATGAGAAAACAAAATCTTCTCTGATAAGGTTAAGGGACGAGCTAATAATTTTCGAGCCGCATCCACTTTTGCAGGCATTTCAGCATACAGTTTTTTAATCATTTCAATATCAAAAGCCATAGTACTTGTTTTTGGAGTTAAAATTTGTGGCAAAGGTAAGCCAAAATCCAGTTTTTTATCTAGATTGCAGGTAGAATTATCCACCGACATGATCCATAAAATGAGAGATTTTTTAGAATTGCAAGCTTTTGGAGTTTGTACCGCAATAGGAGAGCGATTAGGCATTGCTTCCTCTAAAATAAGAATGTGGTTTATTTATATTTCCTTTCTCACTTTTGGGTCGCCTGTCATCCTATATATGATATTGGCTTTTTGGAGAAGTATCAAAAAATACATTCATCTTGGGAAAAGAAACCCAATGAAATATTATTAATCTAAAGGACTAGATAACTGCTTTTCTTAGCTTCACTAATTTTTCAAGTAAGGGTGCTATTTTATCTAATGGTAACATGTTGGCGCCATCACTTTTTGCTTGAGATGGGTTGGGATGTGTTTCAATAAATAAACCATCAGCGCCAGTAGCAATAGCTGCTTTTGCAATTGTTTCAATTAAAAGTGGATTCCCTCCTGTAATGCCAGTGGTTTGATTAGGTTGTTGTAAAGAATGGGTACAATCCATAATGACAGGAAATCCATTTTCTGCCATCGCTGGAATATTTCGATAATCCACTACTAAATCTTGATATCCAAAAGTATTACCTCTTTCGGTCAACATGATTTTATCATTGCCTGCCAATTTAATTTTATCAACTGCAAATTTCATAGAGGCACCGCTTAAAAATTGTCCTTTTTTCACATTAACAATTTTACCTGTTTGAGCAGCCGCAATTAATAAATCGGTTTGGCGACAAAGAAAAGCAGGAATTTGCAATATGTCAATATACTTTGCAGCAATGGCTGCTTCTTCATGTGCGTGAATATCAGAAGTAGTAGGTACCTTAAAAGTCACACCCACTTTTTGAATGAGTTCCATTCCTGTATCGTCTCCAATACCAGTAAAAGAATTGGCACTTGTTCTATTTGCTTTTCGATAGCTTGCTTTAAATACATAAGGGATACCTAAATTTTTGCAAAGGGTAGAAAGCTTTTCGCCAATCTCCATAACAATTTCTTCATTTTCAACTACGCAAGGGCCTGCAATTAAGAAAAAATTATTGGGGTCGTAACTTTGCGCTTTAAATAAATCTTGTAAAAATTTTGGCATCATAGGAGTGCTATTTAAAGGACCAAAGGTAAGTGATTTACACAATCTAGTAATCGCTAATCGCTGCTTTTAAAAACGTAGGCCAACAGTGACTCCTAAGCCTCGAATTCCTGCCCAAGGGCCTTCTGTATCTACAATAATACCATTTGCAGTTGCAGTAGTGGTTAATTTAAAAGGGTTGGCATTGGTTTGGTCAATTGTCTTTTTTAAAGCATCAATGGCTTGGGAAGGGGTCCCATTGGGAGCACCAAAAATTAATTTACCATTGGAGCTTCCATAATGACCACCAATGATCCAAAGATCTAAGACAAGTTTTGTTAACAATTGAAATTGCATACCTGTGTATACACCATAACTAGTGGATCTAATGGATCCGTCTAATTGAGCATGCATAGGGATGGAAGGCATGATGATATTAGGCAGGGGTGAAGCAGGGGTGTAATTATAATCGATTGGAATGGTTAAGTCGAAAGTTGCGGACCTTATATAAGGGGATAAGTAAAAACCAGACATTTTTGAAAAGCCTAAATAAAATCTTGCTTCTGCTGTAATGGCAGAATTGCCCACTTGCGCTTTATCAAAATCAATGGCAGGATTATCAATAAATTTTTTCACTAATGATTTTAATGGAACTTGTTGTTTTTCCATTTTTCGATAACTTAATGAGACGGACATGAAATGGTTAAGGCTGCGTTCGTAAGTAATATTATAATTATTTAATGCGTCGCTGGATAAGTTGGTTTTGATAATATTTTTTCCTCCAATCAAGCTTTGCGCATGAATGATGGAGCTTGTGCCAATCAGAATAATGAAAAGTATTTTTTTCATGTTTTTTATTTACCCTTTTTATAATCCAAATTAGCCACTGTTCTTTTGTCGAGTATGGCTAAGGTATTATCTCGAACTTCGATCATCACTTTATTGAGTCCGCATTTTTTTTCATTACAATCCGTACATTTTTCATAAAAATTCAAACTCACGCAGGGTAACAAGGCAATAGGACCTTCAATGATTCTAAAAACACTTGAGAGTTTTATTTTTGAAGGAGGAATGGCGAAAAAATAACCTCCATTTTTCCCTTTCTTACTTTCTAAAAATCCTGCTTTACGAAGGTCTAGTAAAATACGTTCTAGAAATTTAAGTGGAATATTTTTTTGAACTGCTATCTCTGCAATAAGAATAGGGCTTTCGGATTTTTTTTCCACCATATAGGAAAGCGCCTGTAATGCGTATTGTGTTTTTTTAGATAACATTATATTGAATACGGTTTATGTTTACATTGAATTTAATAATTCAAGGGCTAAAGACCTAAAACATCCTTCATCGTAAAGGTACCCTTTTTTTGATACGCAAATTCAGCAGCTAAAACTGCGCCACTTGCAAAACCAATTCGGGTATGTGCCGTATGGATAATTTCAATATCATCAATGGGGGAGCTGTATCTAACACTATGTGTTCCAGGGGCTGGATCTATTCTTTTTGATTGAATCACTAAATCGGAAACGCTGCTTGAGGCCGCATTTACCCATTTATTTTTCCTTCCCATGTTCGAAAGTATTTGTTCGGCTAAGGAGATGGCGGTTCCGCTGGGGGCGTCCTTTTTTTCAGTATGGTGAATCTCAGTCATGGTAACATCGTAATCATGATAGGGGTCCATTAATTTTGCAAGTTGTTTATTCAATTCAAAAAACAAATTAACACCAATGCTATAATTACTTGAGTAAATAAGGGTGCCGTTATTTGAATCACATAATTTTTTTATTTCATCCCACTTATCAAGCCAGCCAGTGGATCCACTAACAATAGGTATACCCCAATCTATACATTTTTTTACATTATCAAAAGCGCTATGGGGTCCTGTAAATTCAATAGCAACATCAGCCAGTTTTAATGCCTGATGAGTAAATTCATGGTTATTTTGAATATCTATTTTTAAAACTATTTCATGCCCTTTGCTTAATGCAATGGCTTCAATGGCTTTGCCCATTTTCCCGTATCCAATTAATGCGATTTTCATAAAATATTTTTTATCTTGACTGCGAATTTTTAAGATGAAATTGTAAGGATAAACCTGCTTGGTTAAATTGAGGTAGATAGGTGGGTTGAATTTTAAAACTCAAATCATTTGTAATATCAAATTCCTTTAAGTGACCCGAAACAGTGGCATCAATTACATTAATGCCCCAAGTTAAAATAAACCACATGATGGAGTAATCTCTATCCTTACGAAACAAATTCCGATAACTTTGAAGCGAAGAAGCACTTAAGTTTTTCAACTCTGGATCAATTTTTTCAACATCCGATGGGTCACCCAAAGCTTCCTTGAATTTAGCTTCATAGGCAAATTTGGTTTTGTTATACATACTATTATTGTAAATATAAGTTGCAGTTGGTATCGCGATTATTCCATAAACTAAAGGAATTTTCCAATATTGCTTATTGTAAGCTTGCCCCCAACCTGGTATGAGCGCTGATCTTTTGGTAGCAGTGCTGGGTATATGCTTACGTATGGAAAATAAGCTGTCTTTTTTCACCATACGAGTACTGTCCTGACACCAAGCGCTTTGCGGTAGGATTAAAAGCAGTGTGAAAAATAAGAGTAGCCGCATCCTAAATAAATTCCTTGTTAAAAAAAAGTGAGTCTAGCTAATGCTTAATTGCATTGCTTCTAATATTTTGTTTAAGCCATTCAAATCAGCATATTCTACTGTGATTTTACCGCTGCCATTTTTTTGATGTTGTAATTGTACTTTGCTGGATAAATGACTACTTAATTTGTCTTCTAATTTTTTATATACAGGAGAGAGTGTGCTCTTAGATCCTGTACTTTGAACAGTTGTCAATTTCCCCGCTTGATTCATCTTTTTAATCAGCTCCTCGGTTTGACGAACGGTTAAACCCTTTTCTATTATTTCTTTTAATAAAAAAAGTTGTTGATCCACTTCTTTGCCAATTAAAAGTTTAGCCAAACTGATACTTAAACTTCCATTACGAAGAGCGGCTTGAATATTGGGGGGTAATTCTAATAAGCGAATATAATTGGACACAGTAGATCTGTCTTTTCCCATTCTCTCAGCCACTTGCTCCTGTGTGTAATTTAATTCATGCATCATGCGTTGGTAGCTTAATGCAATTTCAATTTCATTTAAATCGACCCTTTGTAAATTTTCAAGCAAGGCAAGTTCTAATAATTCCTTGTCATTGCCGTGTCTGATATATGCAGGTAAATCTAAAATACCAGCCATCTTAGCAGCGCGAAAACGACGCTCACCTGCGATCAATTGGTATTTTCCATTCGCTAGTTGCGCAACCGTTATGGGTTGAATAAGATCATGTATTTGAATGGACTTTGCTAATTCTTGTAAAGTATTAATGTCAAAATCCTTCCTAGGATTTTTTGGGTTGACTTGGATATTTGTAAGTAAAATGCGATTACTTGCTACTGCTTTTTCAATGGCGGCGGCAGGAACTTGGCCAGCAGGATTTTTATAATCTGCATCCATGTTTTGCAATAAAGAGCGAAGCCCTTTTCCAATTAAATCTTTATTGTTGATACTTTTGCTCATAATTAATCAATTATACGCTCGGCATTACTCATATTGGTCATGCCGTTCTTTTGTAATATTTCCTTGGCTAAGTTTAAATAATTTACGGTCCCTTTACTCTCTGCGTCATATAAAATAACAGGCTTTCCAACACTAGGTGCTTCACTTAAACGCGTGTTACGATGAATGATGGTGGAGAATACCATTTCGTCAAAATGTTTTCGAACTTCACTCACCACTTGATTGCTTAATCTTAAACGGCCATCATACATCGTCATTAAGATACCTTCGATTTGTAATTCAGGATTTAATCTGCTTTGTACAATTTTGATGGTGTTTAATAATTTACCTAAGCCCTCCAATGCAAAAAATTCACATTGAACTGGGACAATGACACTATCAGCAGCTACTAGAGCATTAACAGTAATTAATCCTAAAGAGGGCAAGCAATCAATAATGATAAAGTCATATTGGTCACGAATTTCATTGATCAGTCCTTTTAATACATTTTCTCGATTGGGCAAATTCACTAATTCAATTTCAGCGCCCACTAAATCAATATGGGAAGGGATCAAATCAAGGTGTGGAATTTCAGTTTTTAACACTACGTCTTTTAATGGCACATTGTTAATCATGCTATCGTATAAACTAGTAGTGATATTATGCAAATCAAAGCCTACCCCAGTAGTACTATTTGCCTGTGGGTCAGCATCAATCAGCAACGTTTTATATTCTAAAACGGCTAAACTAGCTGCAATATTAATGGCCGAGGTCGTTTTACCCACCCCTCCTTTTTGATTCGCAATTCCAATGATTCGAGCCATAAAATAGGTATCCTTATTTTCATTCAAAAATAAGGGATAAATGGTAACAATTTGGGATTAAATATGTTATAAATGAATGGTTTGGCCCTAATTTTACCCACTAATTAACACTATGAGGAACCCTATATTTATTTTCGTCCTTCTATCGGTATTACTTCTTGTCGATTTTTACATTTACCATGTACTTCGCAGCCTGACGCAGGGCTTTTCAGGGACCACAAAAAATGTATTTGGAATCCTTTATTGGGCTTTGTGTATCATTAGCTTAGGAGGTTTTTTATTATTTCCTTATGTTTCTAATCCTTATTTTAGACAATATATTTTTTCAGTAGGCATTGGTTGGGTTTTAACCCTCATCACAATGGCAATTTTTTTCTTAGTAGACGATCTACGTCGAGGTACTTTTTGGACGGTGGGCCAAATTGTTTCAGCGACAGGGGCTCAATTTTTGAAAACTGAAAAAGGGATTCCTCGTTCTACTTTTTTAAGTTGGTTGGGAGTAGGCTTATCCTCAACATTATTTTTATCCCTACTTTATGGATTTGGTAATAAATACAATTATAAATTAATTAGAAAAAAAATTGCTTTGTCAGGGCTGCCTCCTGTTTTTAAGGGGTTTAAAATTATTCACATTAGTGATATACATAGTGGAAGTCTAAAAGATAAAGAAGCGGTACTGAATGGTGTAAAAATGATTCAAGCGCAAAAGGCGGATCTTGTTTTATTCACTGGAGATTTAGTGAACGATAAAGCAACTGAAATGACTGACTGGATGGATGTATTTGGACAAATTACCGCACCTCATGGTGTATTTAGCACTTTAGGCAATCACGATTATGGAGATTATGTTCAATGGCCTACTCCTGAAGCCAAAAAACAAAACCTTCAGGATCTGAAGCAGGTTCATGCCAATTTAGGATGGAAATTGATGATGAATGAAAATGCAAAAATTGAAAAACAGGGTTCATATATACAATTAGTGGGTATTGAAAACTGGGGCGCCAAAGCAAGATTTCCTAAATATGGCAAATTAGATAAAGCTATGATTGGAGTTAAGGAAGAGGAGGTCATTATTTTGATGAGTCATGATCCAAGCCATTGGGAGGCAGAAGTACAAGTCAAATACCCACATATCAATTTAACTTTGTCCGGGCATACCCATGGTATGCAATTTGGTCTTGAAAATCCTTATTTTAAATGGAGTCCTGTGCAATGGGTATATAAACAGTGGGCAGGCATCTACCAAAACGCAGAACAACAATTATATGTTAATCGAGGTTTTGGCTTTTTAGGCTATCCTGGCAGGGTAGGCATCATGCCCGAAATTACTTTGATAGAATTGGTGTAATTTTGAATTCTATATCATATCTAACCAACGCAGTATTTTAATTACATCTCTTATGAAAAAAATTCTATTCATTTTATTTATCCTTATGAGTGTTCATGTTATTGGACAGCAAAAATTTGGAATAGGTATTAAAGTGGGGCAAAATTTTTCGAAGGTAGATAATGTATTAGTAGACCATAATTCGGCTTCCTATCATGCAGGGGTCACTACTTCTATTGGTATCAATAGTAAGTTTAGTATTGCAGTAGATGCGATGCTATCGCAAACCAAATTGGAATCAAGTCCATCATTAACTGATTTGATAGCTCATCCCAGTTTTAAGCCTGAAACTTATCACTTAAATTATTTAAGTATTCCATTGCTTCTGCAATTTCATCCTGTTAAAAATTTTACAATACAAGCTGGCCCGCAATATTCTATATTGTTAGATCAAAAAAAAGATGGTATCGAAAACGCCAGGGTTGCTTTTTCTTCTGGTGATTTTTCAATGGTGGGTGGTGCTAAGTTAGATTTAGGTGGATTTTTCATATATGGCAGGTATGCTATAGGCCTTAATAATATTGGGTCTTCGCAACAACTACTTGATGAATTAAAAAATCAAGATACCTGGAAGACAAGGCAATGGCAATTAGGTGTAGGCTTGAAGATATTTAATTTTTAGTCGTTTTATTATTTCCTCACTTAAATTTATTAGGGTGTGCTTCATCCCAAGGAGTGGCCTTTTGAAAAGCATCTGCAATATTTAAAAGGGTGGCTTCGTCAAACAGCTTTCCTACAAAACTAATCCCGGTAGGCAAATTTAATTTTTTATCAAATCCAGTAGGCACACATACCACAGGATGTCCTGTTAGGTTGGTGATGGCGGATTGATTTCCGTCTCCTCTTGATGGACAAATGATGGCATCGAATTGTTGAATCACTTCATTCACTTTTTGCATAAGTAAGTATCGGTGGCGTTGTGCATTCACATATTCGACAGCAGGTATAAATCGAGCTGTTCTAAATTGGTTGGGCCAATCGTTTTTAGTTTGTCTAGTTAATTCATCATCTATATTGTTTCTTGTCATATCATCAAATTGTGCTGCACATTCAACACCAATAACGATATCCATGATATTGAATTGATACACACCGCTGTCTGGGAAATTAACGGGGATCAATTGAATACCCATTTTTTTAAAAGCCTCCAAAGCCTTCCATTCATTTCTTGATGTATCTTTTATTTTATCAAAGTAATTTTTTGCATATGCAATTTTTAGTTGCTTAATTGATTTTTGAGGCGTGTAATTAAATGGCAAATTCACTGCAGATAAATCCTTGCCATCGGTCCCATGTATATAACTAAAAACAATAGCGGCATCAGCGACAGATCTGCAAATAGGTCCTACTTTATCTAAACTATAACTTAAAGCCATTGCGCCACTTCGGCTAACACTTCCAAATGTAGGTCTTAATCCAGTTGCGCCACAAGTAGTAGATGGAGATACAATACTTCCCCAGGTTTCTGTACCAATTGCAAAAGGGACCAATCCTGCCACGGTTGCAGATGCTGAACCAGCAGAGGATCCAGAGGATCCATAGTTCAAATTCCAAGGATTTTTGGTGCGTCCTCCATACCAATAGTCACCCATCGCTAAAGCACCTAGCGTAAATTTAGCCACCAATACAGCACCTGCTTTTTTTAATTGCAAATAAACAAAAGCGTCTTCGTCAATTACTTGATTTTTATAAGGAGCAGCACCCCAAGTTGTTTTGGTGCCTTTGATGGCAAATAAATCTTTTAATCCATAGGGAATACCATGTAGTAGTCCACGATATTTTCCTGCTGCCATTTCTTCATCTGCTTTTTTTGCTTGTTCATAAGCGATGTCTTCTTGCAAACTGATCACACATTGCAAAGTGTCCCCCCATTTTTTTATTCTTTCAATAAAAAATTGAGTCAGTTTTAAGGAGCTTATTTTTTTATGTTGAATCAGGTAAGCTAATTGTTCAATACTATAAAAAGCTAAGTCATTGTTGTTGGTGGGTAATTCGGTAATGGTGGTTTTCCATTGAATAGGATTTTGTTTTTTATTCAATATCATGTTAGGTAAAATAGCTGTTTGCCACATACTCAAAGGAACATTATTATTTAAGGATAATTGGTGCATGGCCTTATAGTTCATTAAATTATCTTTTACATCACTATATAAAGTGTCTATTTCCTTTGGCGAAAACTGAAGATCGAAAATTTTTGAAGTGCTAATTAAATCCGTTTTTTGAATCGACATATCCTGTGCTATCAAGCGGGGAGTTATGATAACAAATAGCAGTGCGAAAATGACTTTCATAATTTAATTTTAAGATTAAATATAAGTCAATTATCGAATAAACATATTTACAAAGTAGGGAAGTCTAATACCTTGGCTTTGATCTGCTGAATCGGTTTTTTTGAGGTGCATTGCCGCGTGCATTAGAACGGGCATGACCCGAGTTGCCTCGTCCTTGTTGTTGCACCGTCTTAACTGGATTATGGTTCATCAAAGGGTAGGGATGATTCTCTATCACCGGAATAGGCTTAGCGATTAACTTTTCAATGTCTTTCAAGAATGCTTTTTCTTCCGCATCGCAAAATGAAATGGCAGTTCCATTAGCGCCAGCACGGCCTGTTCGACCAATTCGGTGCACATAGGTTTCTGCAATATTTGGAATTTCAAAATTAATAACAAATGCTAAATTGTCCACATCGATTCCTCTAGCCGCAATATCAGTGGCAACTAATATTCTAGTACTTTGTTCTTTAAAATTACTTAAAGCTCTTTGTCTTGCATTTTGAGATTTATTGCCATGGATGGCTTCGGCTTTAATATTATTTTTTAAAAGAAGGTTGACCACTTTGTCTGCGCCATGTTTGGTTCGAGTAAAAACCAATGCGGTTTTAATTGCTGGATTTTTAAGTACATCAATTAACAAAGCATTTTTATTATTCTTATCAACAAAATAAACCGATTGCTCAATAATTTCCACAGTAGAAGAAACAGGAGTGACCGTCACTTTTTGTGGATGAAATAAAATAGTGCTCGCTAAAGTGACAATTTCGGGTGGCATGGTTGCTGAAAAAAACAAAGACTGTCTTTTTTTAGGCAGTACTGCTAATAATTTTTTTACATCATTGACGAATCCCATATCCAACATTCGATCGGCTTCATCTAGTACAAAAATTTCTACATCTCTTAAACTAATATGCCCTTGATTCATTAAATCTAATAATCTACCTGGTGTCGCAATAACGACATCCACACCGTTGCGAAGTGCAGTAACCTGAGGCCCTTGTGCAACACCTCCAAAAATGACGGTGCAACTTAATGGCGTGTGTCTTCCATAGGCATTAAAACTTTCAGCTATTTGGATGGCTAGTTCACGAGTAGGTGTTACAATTAATGACCTTATTTTTTTTCGTTTCTCGTTGCCTGCATTTTGAAGTAGTAATTGTAAAATAGGTAAAGTAAAAGCGGCTGTTTTTCCAGTACCCGTTTGGGCACAGCCTAATAAATCCTTTCCTTCTAAAACGATGGGAATAGATTGGGCTTGAATAGGTGTAGGGGTCGTGTATCCTTCCTCATATAATGCTAATAATAGAGGCTCAATAAGATGTAAGGACTTAAAATTTGTACTCGTCATGGGCTGCAAGGTACACTATTTAATTTTGAAGCCCTTCCTAGTGCTTTAAAGTGACTATGAAAATAAATCCATCTCTGCTTTACCAAGTCCATCGGGTGTGGTATAAAAAGGTCTTTTTTCAATCACATAATGGGTATCCTGTGGTATGCCTAAGGCATGGTAAATGGTTTGATGAATCTGTTCAATTCGGATGGGCTTGTCTACCGTTTTGCAAGGGCGTTCATCCGCTGTTTTTCCATATACATTTCCTTTTTTTATTCCACCACCAAACATCAACATAGAACAACCATCTGTGAAATGGCGATGCATTCCATAGTTTTTTAATTCCTGAATAATATCGGGTTGATCAACTTGCTCTTGCACTTTAAGTTCTGGACGGCCTTCCACCATCATGTCTCTACTAAACTCACTTGCTAATATCACAAGGGTTCGATCTAAATGGCCTGTACGATCCAGGTCTTTAATTAATTGTGCAATAGGACCATCAATTTGTTTTTTCATATCCACTAATCTGGTATGTCCGTTGTCGTGGGTGTCCCAATTTTTAAATGGTTCGTATTCGGTAGTCACACTAATGAATCTAGCTCCTTTTTCAGTTAATCGGCGTGCCATTAAACAGCCGAGTCCAAATTTGCCAGTATTATAAATGTCATAGCTTTCTTTTGGTTCTTTAGTTAAATCAAATGCAGCTGCTTCGGGCGACTTTAATAATATATAAGCTTGTTCCATGGATCTTCTCATGGATTCTTTTTGATAATCACTTCCCATTTCACCCATGGGACTCTTGCTCATTAATTCATTGTACAATTGATTCCTTTTTTCGAATCTATTAATGTTCATGCCAACTGGAGGCTTTACACTTTCGAGTCCAGCACTTGGATCAGGAATTAAAAAAGGCCCAAATTCATTTCCTAAAAATCCAGCGGTATGAAATGCTTTTAATTCTTCTCCCTCGCCTAATGAAAATCTTTGACCAATATCTATAAAGGCAGGAATCACAGAGTTCACTGGACCTAATTGATTGGAAATCCAAGAACCAATATGTGGCGCAGCAACTGATTGTGGTGGTTTATAACAAGTATGCCAATGGTACTGATGACGTGAATGCAAAATATGACCCATGTCTCCCGCTACATAGGATCTGATGACAGTTCCTTTATCCATGACCTTTCCAATAGATTCTAGTCCCTCAGAAAAATAGACATCATCTAAAATAGTGGGAGCAGATTTAAATGTACTTAATACGTCATTGGCCATCATGCCTTTTGTAAAGGGCGTGTATTTTTTAGGATCAAAAGTGTCGGTATGCGCCATGCCGCCTCCCATCCAAAGTAAAATGACCGTATCGGCAGTGGCTTTAATTTTAGATGTGTTACATGAAGCCAAAAAGCCTGCTAAGGGCGCCCCCGCTGCAAGTGCTGCGATGGCTGCAGTGCTGCTGCCTTTTAAAAATTCTCTGCGATTCCAATGATGATTCATATTTATATATTTATGATCAAATGAATTAATAAATGATTTGAAATTCGGGTAACAATAATATAATCCAAAACAAATCTTCAATTGCGTCGGTTGTAGGCTGTGCTCCTAATATTTTTTTAGCGATGGTATATTCGGATGCTTGTGCCTCTCTGCCTAATGCTCTTGAATAAATTTCTTTAATTATTTTATCGCTGCTCACATATTGTTTTTTCCAAGCGATGGCTCCTTTTTTTATCATGGCGTTAAAACGATCGCCGTTGGTCAATTCTAGTGCTTGTAAAAGATTAGATTGGGATTCTCTGCTTGTGGAAACAGTTTCACGAGTGGGTCTGCCTAATGAAATCAAAAATGGATTATTTGCAACCAAAGAAGCGCGTGACCAAATTGGACGAAGGGGCCCTTTCGTATACGCTGGTCGATACATTAACATGGAATCAACAAAAATAGGAGCGATGATCGTGCTGGCTACATCAGAAAATTGTTCAGCAGACATTCTTTTGCGTAACATACCGCTGAATTGAAATTGCTGTGAAACAATTTTGCTGGCATCTTTTAATCCAACCGAAGGGAGTTGATATGTATTAGAACTGGCGATTAAATAAAGTAGCTCCTTGATATCTGCATTCTTTTTTTGAAAATTAGAAGCGGTCCAGTCCAAAAGATCCTGACTCCAAGGTTCATTGTCCATAACATCAACAGGTTCAATTAATCCACGACCCATTAATTGTGCCCAGATGCGGTTTACGATAGTACGATAAAATCTTCCATTATTGGGTTGTACCAAATTTGTAGCTAGTTGTGCTAGCTTCACATTTCGTTTAGCACTACTATCAATGGCGCCTAATTCCTTCCAAAGCATTCTTGCCCCTGTGAATTTACCTGTGGGCTTGTCACAACGATTTATTTCAAGTGAAGTATCTGAAAAAATATTAGCAAAGGCATAAGCGTCTGTCAATTTCCAGTCACTAATAAAACTATTATGACAGGAAGTACATTTTAAATTTAATCCTAAAAATATTTGAGAAACATTTTGAGCGGCCTGCATTTCGGTTCGTTGACTGGCATTCACAACACCACGCCATTTGATGCCTTCTATAAATCCTTTGGAAGCATCTGTAGGGCTGATTAATTCTTTTACAAATTGATCGTAATGTTTATTGGATCGTAAAGATTTATATAGCCAATCTGTAATATTAAAGCGACCTCCCGTAATATAGCCAGTGCCAGTATAATCATTTCTCAATGCATCATTCCAAAAGCTAAGCCAATGACTACTGTAATCGTCTTGTCGATTTAAAAGTTGACGAATCCAGATAGCTCTTTTATTGGCGCGCTTATCTGAGGTGAATTTTTCAAGTTCTTCAGGACTAGGAAGGAGTCCAATAAGGTCCAAGCTCACCCTTCTTAAAAAAGTTTTATCATCAATGACAGCTGGCCAATTTATTTTATTTTTTATAAAATATTGATTGGTCCATAAGTCAATGGGATGGGATAATTTTTCTGTAGCTATAGGTAGTGCAGGATCTCTTGGTGCTAATGGAGCAAGTCTAAAAATACTTTTTTCAGAACTATCGGGCCAAGGGGCACCTTTTTGTATCCAAAATTGGATGATTGCTATATCACCGTCTGATAATTTTTTTCCTTTAGAAGGCATGGCATCCTTATGAGAAGAAGGAAGACTGATACGGCGAAATAAATCACTACCAGTTGGATTGCCAGCAATGACAACAACTCCGTTTTCGCCACCTTTAAAAATCATATCACGTCGATCCAAGCGAAGGTCTCCTTTAATTTTTTCGGGACCATGACATTTATAACAATTATGTGCTAAGATGGCTCTTACTTGTACATTTAATTCTAATGCTTGTTGCTTTGTTAATTTTGTAGTATCATTTTTGAAAGCACTGATGTCGAAATTTCCTTTTGTACTTGCATCATAATCTTTACTCCAAGGAAGTGTAGCAGAAAGATAATCTTTCCCATGGGTAAGCGAAGCTCCAAAATGTCCTGCAGCAGCTACACCAATGGCACTAATAAATAATAAGCTGCGATAAAATGAAATCAGATTTTTTTTATCCTGCATCAATATATAGTGTAATAAAATAAATGCAATGCTTCCAATGGCAGCAGTAGCGATGCCTGTCCATTGATGTAAATTGGCTAATTCTTTTTCGTATCCCCCTTCTTTTGAAAGTAGTAAACCCATGATGGTGGAAAGGAGCGCAGCGATGGCACCCGCTGCTAAAATGATTTTAATACCAGGTCTTAGGTTGGAATTAAAATTTTTGAAAGTGAAAATTTCGAGTATCGCGGCAAACAAAAGTAAAGCAACTGGAAAATGAACTGCAACAGGGTGTAGTCGGCCCAAAAAACGCCAAAGCCAAAATAAACCATTCGCTGTGCTGGGTTCGTTGGACGCTGCATATCCATTCAATGAAATTTGTAATAAACAAATCAATATCATTGAACTTATTACAAGGACTAATTTTTTTCTAGGGAACTTATTTTTATGGGTCTGTTTCATAAGCGATGCTGATTTAAAGATAAAGAAAAATGTTCTCTATCCATAAATAGGGACCGCTTTTGATAAAATGCCGACTTAGTTGGACTTTTTGGTTGATTTAGGCGTTTTTTTCTTTGTTTTCTTACTTACTAAAAAATGGGATGTTTTAATAAAGTCTTTAACTATTTTGGCAGGAATCTGCCTATTAATGATCAGGGTATTCCAATGTATTTTATTCATATGGTATCCCGGTAAAATAAATTGGGGGTAGTCTTCTTTTTGTATAATGATTTGCTCTGGGTCTGCTTTATAGTTGACTGAAATGGGTTCGGACCTTAAATTAAGGACAATAAATATTTTTCCATTCGTTTTTACTACAATCGTATCTGGCCCAAAGGGAGTACTTTCTTCTGAATCAGGAAGTTGTAATGCGTAGTCTAGTATTTCATCAATTTCCATAACCTTTTATTATTTAAACAATATTTTAAACGAATTTAGCATTTATAATCAAGTGAATGAGTGCATTAAAAAATTTTGAACTTACGAAGGACACCATTTTAGAAAATGAACGTGTATTGTTGAGGCCTTTAGCGCTTGCAGATATAACCTTTTTAGAAAAATATGTGCTAGAGGAACCAGCGTTATGGAAATTCTCATTGGTGGCGATTCAAAACAAAATAGATCTAGAAAAATACATTCAGGATGCCCTCCATGCTAGAAGTCAGCAAACAGCCTATCCATTTATTGTATTTGATAAATTAACACAAAGCTATGTGGGGTCTACCCGATTTTATGACATACAATTGGCAAATGGAACAACACAGTTGGGCTATACTTGGTATAGTCAAAAAGTATGGGGATCTGGATTAAATCAACATTGTAAATTTTTGCTTTTGCAATTTGCTTTTGATCAAATTGGACTAAAGAGGGTAGAGTTGAGGGCAGACAATAATAATAAAAGAAGTATTGCTGCTATGAAAAAAATAGGATGCACTGTTGAAGGGGTATTAAGAAATCATTTACCCATGCCCAATGGAACAAGGCGGGATAGTATTGTTCTGAGTATTTTAAAAGAAGAATGGGAAGTTGAACTGAAGCAAAAATTAGAGGCGCAATTAAAGTAAAGTTCCTTGTAAGAATAAATAAGCTAAACTAAAATAAATAAGTATTGCGGTTACATCCACTAAAGTAGCAACAAATGGCGCTGAAGAAACAGCAGGGTCAGCACCTAATCTTTTTAATACAATGGGTAACATAGAACCTGTAATGGTTCCCCAAATAACAACTCCTAAAATAGTGAAACCGATAGTAGTAGCGATCAATAGCCAATGCGCCCCATAAAATCCAGGAACAATCATATGCCATGCTGTTACTCTGAAAAATCCAAGTACGCCAAGTAATGCGCCTAATAAAGT
This sequence comes from uncultured Bacteroidota bacterium, assembly GCA_903824725.1. Taxonomy (GTDB): domain Bacteria; phylum Bacteroidota; class Bacteroidia; order Chitinophagales; family Chitinophagaceae; genus Sediminibacterium. The sequence goes on from CAIJXU010000070.1 coordinate 40,113, forward strand.
TCCGCTTATAATTTCTCTTCTTAATATTTTCCACCAATCTGCAATGGTAATTTCACCCACGGACATGGCTTGTATGATCAAAGTGGATGATTGGGAGCCAGAATTACCACCAGTAGATAATATTAATGGAATAAAACTAGCTAATACCAATACTTTAGCTAACTCATCTTCAAAATAACCCATGGCGGTTGCTGTAAATAATTCACCAATAAATAAAACTACCAACCAGGTAATTCTTTTTTTAAATAATTTAAAAATAGAAATATCTAAATAAGGTTCGTTTAATGCTTCCGTACCTCCCATTTTTTGCATATCCTCACTGAACTCCTCATTGGTTACCCATAATATATCATCGATGGTTACAATGCCTAATAATACATCATTATCATCCACAACAGGAATCGCTGTGCGATTATTCATTTTAAAAACCTGATTAGCGTGTTCCTGATCATCATAAACATTGAGGGCTACAAAACGGCCATCAATAATATCAGACACAATATCTTCAGGTTTGGCTAATAATAAATCTCTAATTCTAATATCATCAATAAGCCCCCCTTTTTCATCTATAATATATATGACATCAATAGTTTCCGAATTTTTACCATACTTACGAATAGTTTCAATGACTTGCGCTACAGTATAATGAGGGTAGATGTAAACATAATCTGGCGTCATCAAACGACCCACACTGTCCTCAGGATAACCTAATAAGGATAAAGTGATTTTTCTTTCTTCTGGGTCTAGTAATTTAATTAAATCACGAATGGCCGCTTTAGGTAATTCTTCCAAAAAATCGGTACGGTCATCTGGAGGAAGTTCATTTAAAATTTTAGCTGTTTTACGAGCCGGTAATTCCTTAATGATGTCTTTTTGTTGATTGATATCGAGAATCTTAAAAACACTTACCGCACGATGCACGGTCATATTATCGATAATAGTAGCCTCCTGTTGGGGAAATTCATTCACCAATTCAACAACATCACTGATGTTTTGCTCATCTAAAAATTCTTTTAATAGATGTGTGTCCTCTTTGGAAATTATTTCCAAGAAAAGATCCGATAAATTGATTTCTTCTTTTAATTCATCCAACATGCGTGCAAGTTACGAAAAATTATAAAGGATATATTATATTTATGTTATGATTCTACCTATTCTAACCATAGCACCCTCTCCTAAACGAGGGCGAGGTGTATTTGCAACTGAACGTATTTTAATGAATACGACTATTGAAATAGCACCCGTCATTGTGTTAAGTAAAGAGGAGCGGCATATTGTGGAACAGACCCTTTTGTATGATTACATATTTGAATGGGGTGAGGACCAAAAATTAGCAGCAGTCGCATTAGGATATGTATCCATCTATAATCATGCAGTGCATCCAAATTGTATGTATGACATGAATGAGGAGGATCAAACCATTTCAATTATTACTTTAAAAGATATCGAAATAGGGGATGAACTATTTATCAATTATAATGCAGAAACTGAGGAGGCTTCCCCCGTTTGGTTTGAACATCATTAATTATTGATATACGCGCACATAATCAACAAGCATTTTTGCCGGAAGCGCTTTTTTGTCAATGGTAAATCCTGAGTAATTTCCTCCGACAGCAATATTTAAAAGTAAATAGATGGGATCATCAAAGGGCCAACTATTTTTTCCTTTGCCATCATTATGGTAGGTTAACAATTTTTTTTCATCAATGGAAATAGTCATTTTATTTTTATCCCAATCTAGTTGGTAGTCATGAAAAGCATCTCCATAGTCAGCGATATAGATGGAATCAGTTTTTTGAGTTCCTAAAATCCAATTATTACTTTTCGTATGAATAGATGCTTGAATATTCCCAGGCTTAGTTCCGGTATGTTCCATTAAATCTATCTCACCACAGAGGGGCCAACCAATGTCTTTGTTGTCAATATTATTTCCAAGCATCCAAATAGCAGGCCATATGCCTACTCCTTTTGGAATTTTTGCACGCACTATTATACGGCCATGAGTCCAACTTGCTTTGCCTCGAGTCACTAATCTTGCCGAAGTGTATTCACGGCCACCTAATTTTTGTTGTAGCGCTGTTAGTATTAAATAACCACCACTTACTTTGGCATTGGACAAAGAATCATTCGTATAATATTCAAGTTCATTATTTCCCCAGCCATTATTTCCAGTTCCAATATCATAAGCCCATTTTGATTTATTGGGTAACCCGGGTATATCAAATTCATCTGACCAAACTAATTTTTTGACAGTATCGATAAGTAAAGGGTTAGAAATAGATAAAATAGAGTGGCCTTTTGCATTTTGTGAAAAAATGAAAGGAGCAATTACAATCAGGATCAAAGTAGTAGGGCTAAAGCGCATTCTGTATCTATATTAGGTGGTTATTTGTAATGATGAACAGCTAATTTACCAACAATTAAGCATTTTAATTTACTTTTTTGTTGGGTATTATACAAAAGGGTTGTAATTTCGCCCTATGAACTTAAATAACCATACACATCATCATTTTCTAACCAATAGGTAAGCTAAGGGTGTAGGTATGTTTTAATATTTATACAAAGGGCTTACTTACGAGTAGGCCCTTTTTTAATGACTATAATTCAAATTTATGATGCGATTAAAATTAGCGATTCAAAAATCGGGACGATTACATGAGGATTCCATTAGAATGTTAAAGGAATGTGGGATTGACATTGAAAATGGAGTAAATAAATTAAAAGCAGAAGCGACCAATTTCCCTTTGGAGTTGTTTTTTTTAAGGGATGATGATATTCCTCAATATGTAGAAGATGGCGTAGCCGATATTGGATTTGTGGGTGAAAATGTAGTGTATGAAAAAGCAAAAAAGGTAGAAGTATCCTATAAATTAGGTTTCGGCAAATGCAGATTAAGTTTTGCTGTGAACAAAAACGAAACATTCACAGGGCCTAGTTATTTGTCTGGAAAAAAAATTGCGACAAGTTATCCTGTTTTGGTCCAACAATATTTAAATGAACACAAAATTCAAGCAGAGATTCATGAAATTAGTGGAAGCGTGGAAATTGCACCTGGTATTGGCTTGGCAGATGTTATTTGTGATTTAGTTAGTAGCGGTTCTACTTTATTTATGAATGGACTTAAGGAAGCGGATACCATCTTAAATTCTCAAGCTGTTTTAATAAAACGATTAGGTTTAAATGAGGAAGCTGCGGCCATTTTAAATAAATTGTTGTTTAGGGTGGAGTCGGTTAAAAAAGCCAAGAAAAATAAATATGTTTTATTAAATGCCCCTAATGAAAATTTAGAAAAAATTGTTTCTTTATTGCCAGGCATGAAAAGTCCGACAGTAGTTGCACTAGCAACACCAGGATGGAGCAGCGTTCATAGTGTTATTGCGGAATCTGATTTTTGGGACATCATCGAAAAATTAAAACAAGCAGGAGCGGAAGGCATATTAGTTGTACCTATCGAAAAAATGATTTTATAATGATGAAAGTAATTAAGGAGCCTGTTCGAAAAGAATGGCCCGTACTATTAGAGCGGCCCGTTATTGACGCATCGCATTTGCAACAAAAGGTGAAAGCGATTATGGAGCAAGTGGCGTTAAAAGGCGATGAAGCGATTAAGTCGTATACTTTAGAATTCGACAAAGTAGCCATCAGTCAAACTAAAGTAAGTGCCAAAAGAATTGCGGCTGCTGAAAAGGAATTAACTGCGAGTTTAAAAACCGCCATTCAATTGGCTAAAGTGAACATTGAGGTATTTCATGAAAATCAAATTCAAAAAGTTGAACGCATCGAAACAATGCCTGGTGTTTGGTGTTGGAGAAAATCTATTGGAATTGAAAAAGTAGGCATCTATATTCCTGGCGGCACTGCTCCTTTATTTTCGACTGTTTTAATGTTGGGTATTCCAGCAAAAATGGCGGGGTGTAAGGAAATCATATTGTGCACGCCTCCTAATGAGCAAGGCGAAATTCATCCAGCTATTTTGTATGCCGCTTCCTTGGTGGGTGTTACAGCTATTTATTCCATTGGGGGTGTCCAAGCTATTGCTGCTATGGCTTTGGGTACAGCATCGGTTCCTAAAGTCAATAAAATATTTGGTCCAGGTAATCAATATGTCACGGCCGCAAAACAAATGGTACAACAAATGGGAGTTGCCATCGACATGCCAGCAGGTCCAAGTGAGGTTTGCGTTTTGGCAGATGAAAATGCAGTGCCTTCCTTTGTCGCAGCTGATTTATTATCACAAGCAGAACATGGCGCAGATAGTCAAGTATTATTAGTTGCTAATTCTTTAGCAATGGTGACTGAGATTCAAAAAGAATTGGATACGCAATTAATTGGTTTACCAAGAAAAGATTTAGCGATACAAGCACTTAATCATTCAAAAGCCATCATATTATCAAAACAAGAAGATGCCATTGCATTGATTAATGAATATGCGCCTGAGCATTTAATTTTAGCTGTTGATAATGCAACGCAGGTGGCTGAAAAAATTGTGAATGCAGGTTCGGTATTTATTGGTAATTATTCGCCTGAATCGGTGGGTGATTATGCAAGTGGCACCAATCATACTTTACCTACCAATGGTTTTGCCAAAGCATATAGTGGGGTAAGTATGGATAGTTTTGTAAAAAAAATTACCTTTCAGCAATTAACAGAAAGGGGATTGATGAATATTGCACCTACCGTTATCGAAATGGCAGATGCGGAAGGGTTGCAGGCGCATAGCAATGCTGTTTCCGTTCGATTAAATTGGATAAAATCTAAAATCTAGACCATGCAGTTTGATATAAAAAAAATTGTTCGTCCCAATATTGAAACTTTAAAAGCGTATTCATCTGCTAAGGATGAATATACAGGTGAAGCCAGTGTTTTATTGGATGCAAATGAGAACAGCTTAGGATCTCCATTGACAAAATGGTATAATCGTTATCCTGATCCTTATCAAAAAGAAGTAAAAGAAAAAATTGCTTACATAAAACAAATTCCGGCATCTAAGATATTTTTAGGAAATGGGAGTGATGAATGTATCGATATATTGTTTAGGACATTTTGTGTGCCAGGTCAGGATAATATTATCATCTGCCCTCCCACTTATCCCATGTATGAAGTAAATGCGAATATTAATAATATTGAAATTAAATCAGCACCCTTACTTCCCGATTACCAGTTAAATGTGGCACATATTGAGCAATTGGTTGATGATCATACAAAAATCATTTGGATTTGTTCTCCTAATAATCCTACGGGGAACTCATTAGATCGAATTGATATTGAAACTATTTTGAATCATTTCAATGGATTGGTGGTAGTGGATGAAGCCTACATTAATTTTTCAAAACAAAAATCTTTTACCTCCTCATTAATTGACTATCCCAATTTAATTGTTTTACAAACTTTGAGTAAAGCATGGGGATTAGCCGGTTTGCGTTTGGGTATGTGTTTTGCTAGTGAATCGATTGTGGCTTATATGAATAAGGTAAAAGCGCCTTATAATATAAATATAGTAACGCAGGAATTGGCATTGGTTGCACTTGATGAAGTAGGGCAAGTGAACGATATGATCCAACATTTAGTGGATATGCGCATTGCGTTAGCTGAAGTGATACAAGGGATGCCCTATGTTGAAAAAGTATACCCATCTGACACCAATTTTTTATTGGTTAAAGTTCCCAAAGCCAGCCAATTGTATCAATATTTATTGACACAAGGTATTGTGGTTCGAGATAGGTCCAGTCTTGAAAATTGTTCAGATAGTTTAAGAATAACGGTGGGAACAGAACAAGAAAATACACAATTAGTGGATGCCATGGCGAAATGGATCGAATTGACATTCGCAAATGACTAGATATTCTATTAATTTATTAAATTACATATTCAATCAATTTTAATTATAACAAACAATAACACATGAAGAAAATAATTTATTTCTTATTTCTATTTTTGTTTTGCATTGGAATATTTGCAAATGCACAAGACAATGCTGGATTAACTTTACCTGCCGGGTTTAAAGCCAATTTATTTGCTGAAAATATCGGTGGTGCAAGGCATATCGCTATTACAAAAAACGGGGTTATTTTTGCAAAATTAAATCGTGCTAATAAACAAGGTCAATCTATTGTTCGATTAGAAGATACGAATAAGGATGGTGTAGCAGATAAAATAACTGGCTTAGCTAATTATGGAGGTACTGGTATTTACTTAAATGGAAATAATTTGTATGCCAGTTCTAACGAAGCCATTTTTAAATATGAATTAAATAATAATGATGAGGTATTGAATCCACTTAGTCCAGTGACAGTAGTGACTGGTCTTATCAATCGTCGTCAACATGAATCAAAGTCAATTACTTTTGATAAAGCGAATCATATATATGTAAACATCGGGGCTTATTCTAATGCATGTCAAGAACAAGACAGAACACCTGGTTCAAAAGGTAAAATGCCATGTCCAATTTTAGATTCTGCAGGGGGTATTTGGAAATTTGATGGCAATAAGGAGAATCAGACTTATGGAGATGGTATGCGATATGCAACTGGATTAAGAAATGTAGTAGGGTTAGATTGGAATACGCAAACGAATAAATTATATGTTTCACAACATGGTCGCGATCAGTTAAATACTTTTTTCCCAAGTTTGTATACCGATGCTCAAAATGCAGAATTACCTGCAGAAACATTTTATGAAATCAATGAAGGAGACAATGCAGGCTGGCCTTATATATATTATGATCCAAGCCAACATAAAAAAATAGTATCACCAGAATATGGTGGAGATGGACAAAAAGAAGGAGCTAGTAATTTTATAAATCCTGCAGTTGCCTTCCCAGCCCATATGGCACCCATGGCTGTATTATTTTATACAGGAGATCAATTTCCTGCAAAATATAAAAATGGAGCATTTATTACTTTTCATGGCTCATGGAATAGAGCTCCTCTGCCTCAGGAAGGATTTTTTGTCGCATTTGTTCCTTTTAAAAATGGAAAAGCAACAGGCGAATGGGAAATTTTTGCAAATGGTTTTGCTGGAACCATTGATGGTGCAAAAGTAACGAGCACCAATAAGGCAAAAGCTAGACCATGTGGTTTGGCCCAAGGTCCTGATGGATCAATCTATGTAAGTGATGATACGAAAGGCACTATTTTTAAAATTAGTTATAATAAATAAGTATTTTAAAATGGCGCAATATAAAGGGAAGGGCATTTTTTTGATATGCATTTTGTTATTTGGTTTAACACAAAGCATTCAAGCACAAAATGTCATCAATGGAAAAAAGATTTATGAAACTAGATGCTTGGTTTGTCACCAAGCAGATGGGGGTGGGGTGCCCAATATGAATGCACCATTGGATGGATCCACCAATGTGGTTGGAAATGATATTGGTAGGCTAGTTAAGATTGTAAAAAATGGGTTTAAAGATAAGGTGGAACTAGATGGTTATTATTATAGCAATGATATGACACCCAATCCTGATTTATCGAATGCGGCAATAGCTGATGTTTTAAGTTTTATCAGAACTAGTTGGAGTAATAAAGCTTCCTTAGTGACATTAGCACAAGTAAACAATGCCAATAAAGGCAATCAAAAAAAGAATTCGAAATAAACACAATTATCATGCGACCTATTTTATTCATTGATCGAGATGGCGTTATTTTAGAAGAACCTAAAACAGATTTTCAAATTGATCATATTGAAAAAACGAGTTTTGTACCTGGGGTCATCACTAATTTGCACAAAATTGCAACTGAATTAGGTTACTATAAAGTAATGGTCACCAATCAAGACGGTTTAGGCACCCCATCTTATCCAACAGAACAATTTGAGCCCTTACAACAATTAATGTTGAGAACATTAGCTGCAGAAGGGTTTGTATTTGATGAAATAAAAATCGATACCAGTTTTGCTAAAGACAATGCACCCACTAGGAAGCCGGGCACTGGACTTGTCCAACATTTATTAAACAACGAGTCATTTGATATCGCCAACTCTTTTGTCATTGGAGACAGGTGGAGTGATATTGCACTTGCTAAAAATATGGGTTGCAAAGCCATTTATTTAAAATCAGATCTTCATTCATTAACAGAGGATCAAGAAAAGGAACTTAGAAGTACCATTGTATTTGAAACCAATAGTTGGTCTGGTATTTATTCATTTCTAAAATTAGGATTGCGACTGGTAAAACACGAACGCATTACCAAAGAAACAAAAATTAAAATCGCCCTCAATATGGACGGAAGGGGTCATGCCCATATTCATACTGGTCTTGGTTTTTTTGATCATATGCTAGAACAAATTGCGAGACATGGATCAATTGATTTAGACATTCAGTGCGAAGGTGATTTGCATATTGACGAACACCACACCATTGAAGATGTGGGTATCGCGTTAGGTGAGGCTTTTGCAAAAGGGTTGTCAGATAAAAGAGGAATGGAAAGATATGGTTATGCTTTACCAATGGATGAGGCCGAGGCCAAAGTATTGATTGATTTTGGGGGTCGTAATTGGTTGGTTTGGGATGCGAGCTTTACAAGAGAGAAGGTAGGGGAAATGCCTACTGAAATGTTCTTCCATTTTTTCAAATCTTTCAGCGATGCTGCCAAAGCCAATCTTAATATTAGTTGTAAGGGAGAAAATGAACACCATAAAATAGAGGCCATTTTTAAAGCTTTCGCGAAGGCCATCAAAATGGCAGTGCACCGCAATCCTAATAATGACCAATTGCCAAGTACCAAGGGGGTTTTATAGGTTTTGGACTAACAACTGATAGGTTATCTGGCCTTTATTTGGATTTATAATTTCATTGTCTTAAATTTGCGATACGATGATAAAAACAAACAATATTTGGTGGTGGCATACAAACTCCGTTGGGGTACTGTAGTGACATATCTATATTGTCAAATGATACATGAACCCTAACAGCAATGTTGGGGTTTATTTTTTTTAATAAATGAAAGGGGGAATATGAAAAAGGTTATGATACAAACGGAGGTCACTAAAATGTTGGCCGATACTTTTACACCTGTAGGTATTTACTTACGTTTAAGAGATCGTTTTCGTGACACTATATTACTAGAAAGCACCGATTCGCATGCTGCCGAAAATAGCTATTCCTTTATTGGAGTGAATGCGATTGGAGGTATCGAAATTTCATCCTTGAATCAAATAGAATTTAAGTATCCCAATCAGGAGCCAGAAAAAGAGACCATCAAAAATGTACACGATGCACCTGATCGTATTTGGTCCTATATGCAACAATATGAAATGCAAAGTACCAATATAAAAGAGGCTTCCTTTGGACAAGGTTTATATGGATATACGACTTATGACGCCATTCCTTTTTTTGATACCATTGAATTTAAAAAAGAAGAAAATATTATTCCCTTAATGCGATATAGATTATATCAATATGTTATTGCATTTAATCACTTTAAAGATGAAATATTTATTTGTGAAAATAAATTAGCTGGAGTGGATTCGGAATATGAGGCACTATTATCTTATATCAAAAGCAAAGATGTACCCCAATATCCCTTTTTTATAAAAGGTACCGAAACGGTGAATCAGACCGACGAGGAGTTTAAAAAAGTAGTAGAACAAGGTATCAAGCATTGTATGAGAGGAGACGTGTTTCAAATTGTATTGAGCAGGCGTTTTCAGCAATCTTTTCAAGGCGATGAATTCAATGTATATCGCACTTTAAGAAATATTAATCCTTCTCCTTATTTATTCTTTTTTGATTATGGTGATTATAAATTAATGGGGTCATCTCCTGAGGCACAAATTATTATTAAAAAGGGTAAAGCAGTAGTGCACCCAATAGCGGGTACATTTAAAAGAAGTGGGGATGAGGCAGTTGATGCAATAATGACACAAAAATTACTGGATGATCCTAAAGAAAACGCCGAACATGTGATGTTGGTTGATTTAGCTCGAAATGATTTAAGTAGGGTTTGTAGCGAAGTGCGTGTTAAACAATATCGCCAAGTACATTATTATAGTCATGTGATTCACTGGGTGAGTGAAGTGGAAGGTAACGTTGCAGAAAATGCCAATCCTTTTCAGTTGGTTTCAAAAACTTTTCCAGCAGGAACCTTAAGCGGTGCTCCTAAATTTAAAGCCATGCAATTGATTGATGCAATGGAACCTACTAAACGCTCTTATTATGGAGGTTGTATTGGATTTGTTGGGTTTGATGGTAGCTGTAATCAGGCCATTATGATTCGTACTTTTTTAAGTCAACAAAATACCCTCACTTATCAAGCAGGTGCTGGAGTGGTTGCAGCGAGTGTTCCTGAAAATGAATTACAGGAAGTAAATAATAAATTAAATGCATTAAAAACAGCCATATTGATGGCTCAAAAAATTCATGCATAAAAATGTTGCATTAATACAAAAAATAAAAAATGAAAATATTAGTTTTTGATAATTACGATTCCTTTACTTATAACTTAGTTCAGTTGATTAAGGAGATATCACCAAGTTCTATGGTGGAAGTGTATCGTAATGATGAAATTGCTTTAGAGCAAGTGAAGGGGTATGATAAAATATTACTTTCTCCTGGCCCAGGTTTGCCATCGGAGTCGGGTTTGTTATTAGACTTAATTAAAGAATATGCGGCTAGCAAATCCATTTTGGGTGTGTGTTTAGGGCAGCAAGCTATTGGAGAATCTTTTGGCGGCAAATTGACAAATTTAGCAAAAGTGTATCATGGTATCGCAACGCCAGTCACCTTAACAAATCCATCTTCTTTGTTTGAAGGATTGCCATCTACGTTTAATGTAGGGCGTTATCATAGCTGGGTTGTGGATGAAATTAATTTTCCTTCCGATTTAACGATTACTTCAATAGATGAAAATGGATACATCATGTCTTTAGAGCATAAGCAATATGATGTAAAGGGAGTTCAGTATCATCCCGAAAGTGTTCTCACTCCAGAAGGCGGAAACATAATCAGCAATTGGTTAAAACTATAATGTACTCGAGATTACAAAAAATGATTTAAAATCGAATATCAAACCAAGATGAAAAAAGTATTACAATATTTATTTGAACACAAAACCTTAACAAGGACTCAGGCGATGGAAGTATTGCTTAATATTTCAAATGAAAAATACAATGAGCATGAGATCACCTCTTTTATTACGGTGTATTTAATGCGCAGTATTACTATTGATGAATTATTGGGATTTAGAGATGCACTGTTGTCCTTAGCTGTAAAAGTGAACTTAGGTGTTGATAATGCGATAGACATTGTAGGAACAGGAGGAGATGGTAAGGATACTTTTAATATTTCAACATTAGCTTGTTTTATAGTAGCTGGTGCAGGACAGCCTGTAGTGAAACATGGAAATTATGGTGCTTCGAGTGTAAGTGGGGCTTCCAATGTAATGGAACAACTAGGATATACATTTAAAAACAAAGAAGCAGCTTTGTCGAAGGAAGTAAATGAGGCAGGAATTTGTTTTTTACATGCACCCTTGTTTCACCCAGCTTTGAAAGCAGTAGGTCCCATGAGAAGAAATATAGGAGTGCGCACATTCTTTAATATGTTAGGCCCGATTGTGAATCCAGCACAACCTAAATTTCAATTAATTGGCGTTTATAATTTAGAAATGGCAAGAATTTATAATTATGTGTTACAATTATTAGATAAGGAATTTACTTTAATTCATAGTTTGGATGGATATGATGAAATTTCATTGACAACGGATACCAAAATAATAACGAATAAAGGGGAGTCCATTAAAACACCTTATGAACTTGGAAAGAAAAAAGTGTTTGCTTCTGAATTGCATGGAGGTGCTACAGTGCAAGAAGCTGCTGCTATTTTTAAAACTATAATAGAAGGCAAAGGCAGCTGGTCTCAAAATGCGGTGGTATTAGCCAATGCCGCAATGGCATTACATGTGACAGGAAAATATCAAAATTATGATGCTGCATTTCAGGCAGCGGTGACTAGTTTGGAAACGGGCGCGGCGAATCAATGTTTACAAAAATTAATAAGTCTACAATGAGCCAAAATATTTTAGCAAAAATAGTAGCACAAAAATTAGGGGAGGTAGCCCTTCGCAAACAAGAAGTAAGTATTGCGCAACTTGAGGCTATGCCATTGTTTGGTAAAAAAGCCTATTCTTTAAAATCGAATATTCTAGATAAAAATAAAACAGGCATCATTGCCGAATTTAAACGACAATCTCCTTCCAAAGGCATTATTAATAATACAGCACAAGTGCATGAAGTCACTAAAGCGTATTCCGATTTTGGCGCATCAGGAATTTCGGTTTTAACTGATCAGTCTTTTTTTGGAGGCACATTAGACGATTTGGCAATCGCAGTTCAACATACTACACCCGTATTAAGAAAGGAATTTATTATTGATGAATTTCAAGTGATTGAAGCCAAAGCTTATGGCGCATCAGTCATATTATTAATAGCCTCATGTTTAACGCCTGCTGAAACAGAATTATTAGCCGGCACAGCTAAGGAATTAGGTATGGAAGTGTTATTAGAATTACATGATGCATCTGAACTAGAATATATCTGTGATGAGATTGATTTTGTGGGTATTAACAATCGAAGTTTAAAATCTTTCGAAGTAAATATTGAACATTCATTACAATTAAGGAGTCAATTGCCAAAAAATAAATTAAGTATTGCTGAAAGCGGCATTTATGATCTAGCCACTTTTGAATTATTAAAAAAAGAAGGGTTTGACGGTTTTTTAATGGGTGAATATTTTATGAAACAGGATAATCCTGCAGCAGCTTTTGAATTATTTGTATCACAAATTAAAAGGAATAGCAATGCAGTATAAAGTATGTGGCATCACCCAAGCAGAACAAGCTATTACATTAGACAGTATGGGTGTTGACTATATTGGATTTATATTTTACCCTTTATCAAAAAGGTATGTATTGAATTCATTAAGCATAGATGATCTTGCGAAGTTGAAGCCCACTCATGCCAAAAAAGTGGGCGTATTTGTTAATGAAACAGCAGTAAAAGTGTTGGGGATAGTAGAAAAGGCAAAATTGGATTTGGTCCAGTTGCATGGGGAAGAAGATGTTGAGTATTGCAAAAGCATTGAAAAAGTAGTTCCTGTGATAAAGGTTTTCAGAGTAGGAAATGTAGTACCTGATTTTACTGTATTTGAGCAAGCGGCTTCCTATTATTTGTTTGATACAGATAGTGCTTTGTATGGGGGCACTGGACAACATTTTAATTGGGAGATAATAAAAAATACTGCAATTCAAAAGCCTTATTTTTTAAGTGGAGGAATTGGCCCCCATGATGTTCAAGGAATTGAAGTAATGCAAAAAACAAAAGCAGGAAAGGATCTGATGGCGATAGATATTAATAGCCAATTTGAAACGACACCTGGGATTAAAAATTTAGAAATGATTAAAACATTTATAGATGTCCATATTTAACACACAAAATGATTACCAAACACCAAGTGCTGAAGGGTACTATGGTGAATTTGGCGGCGCTTTTATTCCTGAGATGCTTTATGAGAATGTAGCAACTTTACAATCTCAGTATTTAAAAATTATGCAGGATCCATCTTTCAAGGCAGAAGTTGCTGCTTTATTAAAAGATTATGTAGGTCGACCAACCCCGCTTTTTTTAGCTGAAAGGTTGAGTAAAGAAATAGGAGCTACGATTTATTTAAAGCGAGAAGATTTGTGTCATACAGGCGCGCATAAAATTAATAATACCATTGGTCAAATTATATTAGCACAAAGATTAGGAAAAACTAAAATTATTGCAGAAACCGGGGCAGGACAACACGGTGTTGCAACGGCAACGGTCTGTGCTTTAAAAGGGATGGAATGTGTTGTTTACATGGGTGAAAAAGATATTGAAAGACAAGCTCCTAATGTAGCTAGAATGAAAATGTTAGGTGCGAAAGTAGTTCCTGCAAAAAGCGGAAGCAAAACTTTAAAAGATGCCACGAACGAAGCCATTCGCGCATGGATCAACGAGCCTAATGAAACACATTATATTATTGGTAGTGTAGTTGGACCGCATCCTTATCCCGATATGGTGGCGCGTTTTCAAAGTGTGATTAGTGAAGAAATTAGAACTCAATTAAAACAAAAAACAGGTAATGAGCTTCCAACACATGTAGTGGCTTGTGTGGGTGGAGGTAGTAATGCAGCAGGCGCTTTTTATCATTTTTTAAATGAGGCTACTGTTGCATTAATTGCAGTTGAAGCAGCAGGGCATGGTGTGCATTCAGGATTAAGTGCGGCAACAACACAATTAGGTACGCATGGCATTTTGCATGGTAGTAAAAGTATAGTGATGCAAACAAAGGATGGTCAAGTGGTAGAACCACATAGCATTTCGGCTGGTTTGGATTATCCTGGAATTGGACCCTTACATGCTTATTTATATGAAAGCAAAAGAGGTACTTTTTTAAGTGCAACCGATGAGGAGGCCTTGGCTTCTGCTTTTCATATTTCAAAAACGGAAGGGATTATTCCTGCATTAGAAACCGCACACGCTTTTTCGGTTTTGCCAAAGTTGAATTTAAAACCAACGGATGTCGTGGTGGTATGTTTAAGTGGAAGAGGCGATAAGGATTTAGATACCTATATGAAATACATTAAAGATTAAAGCATTACAATTATGTCAAGGTTAGAAATATTATTCCAAAAGCAATCAAAACGGGTTTTAAATGTGTATTGCACGGCGGGCTATCCAAATTTAAATAGCACACTGCCTATTATGGAAAGTTTACAAAGCAATGGGGCCAATATTATTGAATTAGGCATGCCTTATAGTGATCCTTTGGCCGATGGCGAAGTCATTCAGACTAGCAGCCAAATCGCATTAAATAATGGGATGACGATAGAAGTTTTATTTGAACAACTAAGTAGCATGCGCAATACCATTGATTTACCTGTGGTGTTGATGGGTTATATGAATCCGATTTTACAATATGGGTTTGAAGCATTTTGTCAAAAAGCAAAACAAGTAGGTATTGATGGACTCATTTTACCTGATTTGCCTTTGTATGAATTTGAAAATGTGTATGGAAAAATTATTTCGGAGAATGGGTTGGATTTTATCTTTTTAGTAACACCCGAAACGCCCGAAACAAGACTTAGAAAACTTGATAGTTTAAGCACTGGATTTTTATATGCAGTAAGTTCTTCTGCTACTACTGGTAAGGACAAAGATTTTTCTAAAGTAGCACAATATTTACAACGCATCACCACGATGGGTTTAAAGAACCCCATTTTAGTAGGATTTGGAATTAAAGACAAAGAAAGCTTTGACGCTGTTAATTTATATACCAATGGTGCCATTATTGGATCGGCTTATATTAGTGTATTATCAAAAGGGGGGGACATCGAGCAATGCACAAAGCAATTTTTAAATGAAGTATTAGGTAATTAAAATAGAATGAAAATAGTTATCATACAATACAACGCGGGCAATATTCAATCTGTACTATATGCATTGGAGCGAATAGGAGTGTCGGCTATTGTTACAGATCGTGCCGATTTGATTCAAACTGCCGATAAAGTGATATTCCCAGGAGTAGGGGAAGCCAGTACGGCAATGCAATATTTAAAGGAGCGAAAACTAGATACACTCATTAGTCAATTAAATCAACCCGTTTTAGGTATATGCTTGGGGATGCAATTAATGTGCAAGCATTCCTGTGAAAATAATACCCCCTGTATGGGCATTTTTGATGAACAAGTGCAACTATTTTCAAGTTTGGATCCAAAAATAAAAGTACCCCAAATGGGATGGAATAATATACATCATTTAAAAACGAGTTTATTCAATGGAGTGCCAGAAGATAGTTATACCTATTTTGTACATGGTTATTATGCAACAATGGGTACTCATACCATTGCAACTACTGATTATATCCAGCCCTATAGTGCTGCATTACAAAAGGATAATTTTTATGGAGTACAATTTCATCCTGAAAAATCGGCTAACATCGGCGAACAAATTTTAAAAAACTTTATCACAATTTAATATTACAACCCAACAATGCAAATTATTCCAGCCATAGATATTATTGATGGTAAATGTGTCCGATTAACAGAAGGAGACTATACGCAAAAAAAAATTTACAATGAAGATCCTTTGGAAGTGGCAAAGGCTTTTGAGGGAATTGGATTAATGCGCTTGCATTTAGTGGATTTAGATGGAGCGAAAGCTGGACAGGTAGTCAATTGGAAAGTGTTAGAAAAAATCGCGAACGGAACAAAGTTAAAAATTGATTTCGGAGGAGGGATTAAAACCGAAGCAACTTTAAAAACAGTGATGGATGCAGGGGCTACTTTTGCAACAATTGGAAGTTTAGCTGTCAAAAGTCCTGATTTATTTCAAGAATGGATTGCACGATTTGGCGCACCCGTTTTTATGTTGGGCGCTGATGTATATGAGGAGAAAATTGCCATTGGCGGCTGGCTAGAAAAAACAAACATCACTGTATTTGATTTTGTTAAATTATATATGAATAAGGGAGTAACACAAATATTTTGTACCGATATACAAAAGGATGGCAAACTACAAGGTCCTTCTATAGCGCTTTATCAAAAGATATTAGAACAATTCCCTTCATTACATTTAATAGCAAGTGGTGGGGTGAGCTGCTTAGATGATTTAATTGAGCTTGAAGAGATAGGCTGTACTGCAGCAATTGTTGGTAAAGCTATTTATGAAAATAAAATAACCATTTCGGAATTAGCTAATTTTAATTAGCGAAACAATAAAATATGTTAACCAAAAGAATAATACCTTGTTTAGATATTAAAGACGGCCGAACGGTGAAGGGGGTCAACTTTGAGCAATTGCGCGATGCGGGCGATCCCATTGAGTTAGGGGCATTGTATGCAAGTCAGGGTGCGGACGAATTGGTTTTTTTAGATATTACGGCCACTATTGAAAAGCGAAAAACCCTAAGTGAATTGGTCAATAAAATTGCGCATCATATCAATATTCCATTTACAGTAGGCGGGGGTATAAAAACAGAAGAGGATGTAAGTATCTTATTACAAAATGGAGCAGATAAAATTTCAATTAACACTGCAGCTTTTTTAAACCCTAACATCATACAAAGTTTTGCTAAAAATTTTGGTAGTCAATGTGTGGTATTAGCTATTGATACCAAATGCGAGTCAGATGGTCAATGGTATGTATATTTAAATGGAGGTCGTCAAAAAACTGATACCTTAACGACAGAATGGGCAAAGAAGGCAGTAGATTTAGGCGTGGGTGAAATTTTATTAACTTCTATGAATCATGATGGTACCAAAAAAGGGTTTGCTTTAGATATTACAGCTACCTTATCAGAAAGTTTGTCGGTGCCCATTATTGCATCAGGAGGGGGTGGAAATGAAGCCCATTTTTATGATGTATTCACCAATGGCAAGGCAGATGCCGCATTAGCGGCTAGTATATTTCACTATAAGGAATTAGCGATACCTACTTTAAAAAATTATCTACACGAAAAAGGAATACCCATTAGATTATAAACTTTATTTAATTTAAATTATGAATATCAATTTTACAAAATATGCAGATGGACTCGTGCCTGCAATCATTCAAGATGCACAAACCAAAACAGTTTTAATGTTAGGTTTTATGAATCAAGCGGCCATAGATATTACTGTGTCCGAAAAAAAAATAACCTTTTTTAGTAGAACCAAAAATAGATTATGGACCAAGGGAGAAGAGAGCGGCCATTACCTTCATTATATAAGTATGGAAGTAGATTGTGATCAAGATACTTTGCTAATACAAGCGAAGCCATCTGGTCCTGTTTGCCATAATGGAACAGCTACTTGTTGGGGCGATGAGGATGCTAGTTCCTTTTTACCCCAACTTGAATCCATTATTGCGGAACGAAAAAATACAGATCCAGCTTCTTCCTATGTGGCAAGTTTGTTTGAAAAGGGTATCAATAAAATTGCACAAAAAGTAGGGGAGGAAGCGGTTGAATTAGTCATAGAAGCAAAGGATAGTAATCATGATTTGTTTTTAAATGAGTCAGCAGATTTATTATTTCATTACCTTATACTACTTCAAGCAAAAGGTTACCAACTTAGTGATGTTAGTGAAATTTTAAAACAAAGGCATAAAAGCTAAATCACCTATCTTTATTCCCTGAAATTTAAAAAATATGAAAAAATTAATTTTCGTTGTAATTGTTCTGTTTTCATGCAACCACTTAATGGCACAAAAAAGTATCTTAATCAAAGGAGATTTAAAAAATGTACCTGATAGTACGATAGTAACATTATTAGATGGTATGGCGAACAAGGAAGTGTCTACTGATAAAGTGATTAAAGGGAAGTTTACTTTAAAAGGAACAACACCCATTACTACTTTTTTTATCATTGGGTTTAGTAAAATGACTGCTAAGCTTCCTTTATTTATAAGCAACGATGCACTTAAGATTACAGGTGATATTACGTTGCCTAACAATATTGTTTATGAAGGTTCTGCAAGCCATGCTATTTATATGTCCTATATGAAAGTATTAAATCCTAAAATGGAAGGATATTTTAAAACTTTGGCTGGTATACAATCTGAAAAAAATACTAAAACAAAAGATTCACTTACGCTACTTGCGGAAGGTCAATCAAAAGATTTAGTGTTAACATATGAAGAAATGAGTAAAAAGTATGCTCAGTCCCCAGTTACTGCTTTTTTCTTATTTCAATTTGCGAACATTTTCCCAACCGTGAAGGAAAAGCTAGCTACTTACTTTGATCAATTAAAAGGGGAAGCTAAAAAGGGCCCTTTTGCTGAAATTTTAGGAAAAACATTGCAATCAATTGGTTTTGGCGCTATCGGATCAAATATGCCAGAATTCAAGCAAAATGATGTGAATGGGAATCCTGTAAGTTTATCTTCTTTTAAAGGAAAATATGTATTAGTTGATTTTTGGGCAAGTTGGTGTGGTCCTTGTCGCGCCGAAAATCCGAATGTAGTAAAAGCTTATAATGAGTTTAAAAATAAAAACTTTACCATTTTAAGTGTCAGCTTAGATCAGGATAAAGCTAAGTGGCTGGATGCCATACAAAAAGATGGTTTAACATGGACGCATGTGAGTGATCTGAAATATTGGAACAATGCTGTTGCCCAACAGTTTGGCATTCAGAGTATTCCTGCTAGTTTCATTATAGATCCAACTGGAAAAATAATTGGGAAGGATTTAAGAGGTGAGGATTTAAGAAATTTTCTAATTCAGAATTTAAAATAAAAATTTTAGCTTTCTTTCTAAAAAGCCTTGAATCACTTCAAGGCTTTTTTTATATGAATACAAA
>CAIJXU010000071.1 GCA_903824725.1 uncultured Bacteroidota bacterium
ATCTTGAATCATTTCATGACAATCGTTCACTGGTGTTTTATCTGGATTCAAAGTGCCCCATTTCGTATCTAAGCGAAAGGTCATTTCATTGTGACCATAAATAGGTCCTTTATTGGTATTCATAATATCCTTAGTGATGAAAAAACCGGCAGTGGTGATCACAGAATTTTTTACAAAAGATCTTCTTTTCATAGGGTGTCATTTTTTTTATTATAAGATTCATTGGCGTTTCTTAAAGAACAAGCCTGCTTTATGTTTTAAAGCAAAACCTCATTTTAATTTATAAATAGCAATATCGTGTTTTAAAGATAGGGCTTTTGCCTAAAAAAAGAAAGCCGAACTAATTCGTAATTGCCTTAAACTGAATTTTTTGAGTGGCATCTATTTTGAGCCATATAAAGGAGCCAATGATCAAAATGATACCAATATATACGACTGGCAGGTAGTACCCATAGGCCGATGCGGCGTATCCGAAAAAGACGGTGCTTATATAAGCCCCCGTTAAACCTGCCGTATTCATAGAGCCCGAAATGGCCCCACTTTTAGTACCGCCCATATCCATTGCAACGGCCCAGGCAACAGGTGCCGTTACATCCATAAAGGCCATTCCAACTCCTAAAGCAATGATAGACAATAAGTTATCTGAAACTAGGGCTGCTGTAATGATGGCGATTCCAGCCACCAATAAACCTACCATGGGAACGATTCGGCGGCCCCATTTTTTACCCCATTTGATACAAGCTTTATCACTAATCCACCCACCCGTAAAACACCCAATTGCGGCTAATAAATAAGGTACCGAAGAGGCCCAAATGAGGGCTTCTTTTGGGATATGTCTTCCCTTCTCTAAATAGGTATGAAACCAACTTTGAAAAAAGTAAGCACCAATAGCATAACAAAAATACATGGCTAATAAATACAATAAATTTTTTGATCGAAACCCGCTCCAGTAAGATGTCTTAGGGCTTTTTAAATCCTGAGGTAAATCACGATTAGCAATGATTTCATTTAATTCTGTGCTTGAAATATCCTTACATTCACTAGGGTCTTCCTTATGCCAAAAAATCCAAAAAAGGGTCCATATGAATCCTAAGCCGCCGAGTAAAAAAAAGGACAAATGCCAACTGTATTTTTGTTGAATGGGAAGCACGATAAAAGGGGTTAAAGCAGCGCCTAAACGCGAAGCACCCCAAATGGTCGCCTGGGCGCGCCCACGTTCTAAAACAGGAAAGTATTTGGCTAAGACAATTGAGGTATTGGGATAAGCCCCAGCTTCACCTATTCCAAATAGGAAACGCACTAATAAGAGCATGATAAATTCGTTGGCAAAACCAGTCAAAATCGTGAAAAATGACCACCAAATGACCACTCGAATGAGTACTTTTTTTCCTCCAATTTTATCACCTAACCAGCCTGTGGGTACTTCAAAAGCAGCATAAGCAATAGTAAAAATGCCCAAAATCCAACCCCATTGCACCGTACTTAAATGCAAGTCACTCATAATATTGGTACTAGCCGATGACAAGGCAATCCTATCTAAAAAGGTAATCATAGATAAGACAGACAAAACGGTTAGAACTTGGTACCTCTTTTTCATGCGTGCAAATGTGTATTGCAATATAACAAATTGAAGTTGACAGCCCTATTTTCATTCAATCAATTTTGTTAGCAATATTTTGCAAGCTACTACTTATTAGTTAAGCTAAGTAGGCAAAAACTAATTAATAATTCTTTTATTATTTTTTAAGTTTTAAAAGGAAAGTAATCACTATATTAGAGCAATGATTAAATAATTTTTATTTCTGTTTCGGGGGATTGGCCCATTCTCCAAGATGAAGATCATAATGCATTAATAGTTATAAAATATAAATAGTTAAAGTCGAAACATTCGAAATCTAAATTTAAAAAAAATCTAAAGTCTTATTAATGCCTTTACTAAATTACGGTTCTAAAAAAGTAGCCCTTGCCTCATTATTATTTATAATGATCTTGTCTATGCCATTTATTGGACATACACAAAACTTATCTGATTTTATATTTGAAACATATTCGGTAAAAGAAGGGTTATCCCAAAGTTCTGCAAGGGTCATTTATCAAGATAAATTAGGCTATATATGGGTAGGCACCGAGTCGGGCATCAATCGTTTTGATGGTTATGAATTTAAACAGTACAATCACGACATTAAAAATTCCCAATCACGTGCCAATGGATGGATTCAAGAAATTAGAGAAGATACACAAGGTAATTTATGGACATCAGATGTTTTTGGTCACCTCTGTTTTTTAGATAGATCAAAAGATGTTTGGAAAAATTATAGCATTCCTATGAGGGAGTCGCTTTTAAATAAAAATCCAAAATTACCATTTTATTTTGGCGCGATTAATAAGATGTATGTGGATGATGCTAAACAAGAAATATGGATGGCTACCTGGGGTATGGGGTTATTAAAATATGAAATTGCCTCCCAAAAATACACACCCTATTTAATACATCCTAATGATAGCATTACCTATGGAAAACAGGAGGTAATCTCACAGCTAAAAAGATACAATAACAAATTGATACTGGGAACAGATATTGGCTTACAATACTTTGATCTGGATTCAAAAAAATTATCTAAAATTTTTAATTTTACTGATTCCATCTTTATTACCATGCCCAATGATTTTCAAATTGTAGGCGATAAATTATATGCAGCAACTAGGTATGGCGCATTTATATATGATCTTAAAACCAATGAAAAAATAATTTTTTCTAATAAAAAAGGCGATGATCAAACTATTGCTGCTAATACAATCAATAGTATTCACTATAGTAAATCCAGTAATTATTTATGGCTCACTTTTTTAGATGCAGGTATTGATGTAATTAATTTAACTACTTCTAAAATAATACATATCAATAATACTGTTTCTAAGGAATATGGTATAGCCCAAACCAATTACACGAACATTATCGAAGACAAGGATAATAATATCTGGCTGAGTGGAAGCCATGCGGATGGGGTTACAAAATATGACCCAGGAAAGCGCAAATTTGGAGTATATAAAAAAGATTTTCCAAGTGATTTTAATTTAGGCTTTTCAATGACTTGGGGTGCATTTTTAGATCATCAAAACCATCTTTGGTTGGGAGTATATGAACCTAATGGCGGCATTTACGAATTAGACAGGGTGAATAAAACAAAAAAATCTTATTTTAAGGATGATAAAATTAATTATCTAAGAAGATGGAATTTTGCTGAAGATGCTTTTGGTAATTTATTTGCTTTTAATAATACGCCAGAGGGATCTGAATTACATATTAAGAAAGCAGGAAAAAATACATTTGAGTCAATAGGGCTCCTTAAAAAATTATCTGCTATTACATTAGGCTATAATAAATGGCATACTTTTTCAACGGCTAATCATCAACTTGTACTATCGGGGGAAAAGCCTTTGATTTTATCGGATTCAAATGGCAAACAATCCTTTGGATTTTTAGTATTGCCTAAAGACTTTAAAAAAGGTATTTATAGTGCGTATCGAAAATCATCATTTGAACTATATATTCAAAATGATGATGGCATTTTTGAATGGAATGAAAAAACAAATACTGTTAACTGCCTAACTAAAAATATTAAAAATTTTTATGAGCGAGAAGATGGAAGGACTGTTTCATTTGCTGTCATAGATAATAAATTAATTTTTATCGCCACTTATGGGAATGGAATAATGAAACTTGATTTAGAAAAAAATACTAAAACATTTTTAACTAAAATAGACGGTATCCCTAATTTAGATTTATATGATATGTACCTAGGCAAGGATAAAAATTTATGGATATCTTCCAATTATAGTCTTATTAGATATAATCCTTACACGAATAAGTTTCGAAGCTTTGGACCCGCAGAAGGGGTTCAGGATTTTGAATTTAATGCCACCACCTCTTTTCAGGCTCCCTCTGGAGAATTATTTTTCGGAGGAATTAAGGGCTTAAATTATTTTTTTCCTGATTCTATAAAAGATAATTCCAAACCGCCAGTCGTGATTATTCAAAGATTAACTAAAAAGGATAGTGTTTTACATATAGAATCTACTCATTCTCCACTTGAATATACCATCAAGTACAATGAGAATAATTTATCCTTTGACTATGTCGCTTTTAATTATAGAGACGCCCTTCATAATAAATATGCTTATAAAATGGATGGCTATGATGAGGATTGGATTTATGTAGGGTCAAGACGCTTTGCGAGTTATAATAATTTACGTGAAGGCACTTATACCTTTAGGGTAAAAGCCGCCAACAATGATGGTATTTGGAATGAGGAGGGCGCCAGTATGGTGATTCATATTTTACCACCCCCTTGGAGAACCTGGTGGGCTTATTTATTGTATGTAAT
>CAIJXU010000072.1 GCA_903824725.1 uncultured Bacteroidota bacterium
AACTCAGGAAAATAACGGTATAACTTTTCATCCTGAGATCCAATCCACAATACCTCATTGTCACCCGATCCTTCTGCATATAGTCCTGGGCTTAATTCACTTAAATCCACTTTATAAAATGGATACTGCTTAAATGTAAAACCATCTTTAAAATTAAAAGCCGTTTTGTATAAACCATTTTCAGTAACCATCCATCCATTCTTCGAATCTTTATTATAAGTGTAAAACCAGTTTGCTTTGTTGACAAAGCTATCAAGCGTGAAACCAGTATAAAGTAACTTGTTATTAATCAAGTCAGCTTTATAAAAATGATTTAAAGAATCAATAAATAAATTAGTATTTCCATTAACTGTTAATATTCCTAACCTTTTTAATGTAGTAAAAGTGGTATCAAGTTCTAGTTTTGTATATTCTCCTTGCCCATCAAAATTGTACTCATATTTATACAAGCCATCCCATCCTTGTAACACAATTTTACCAGGCGACTCTTCCACCAAATTAAAACATGGTATTGTATTCTTATTGGATGATGCAACCTGCTTCCATTGACCATTTTTATATTGATGTGCTAATAAGCCAACAGCAAAATTTGAAGAGAATATGATACTTGGATTTAATTTTGATCGGATGGTATTGCCTGATCTGTAAATAGGACTAATAATTTTTGTGACACGATTTTTAGTGGTTTTAATCGTATAATTGTTGGTCGTAATTATTTGATCGTCAAATTTAAATATATTATCACCTGACTCATTAACACCATTTTTTTCAAAAACAGATTGTTCCTTTACATTTTTCTTTGGAACAAAGTCAAATAAATCCTTACCTGTTCTAACATACAATTTACCATCTATTCTATTAATTGCATTAACAGATCCTTGTAATTTATTGATTGTTGAAAAATAAGTTATACTAGTATCAAAAGTTACTTTAAAAATATTATCACTTGTTGCCCAAACATCATCTGCTCGATCCTGCATAGTAGAAGAAGTATAATCAAAGTCAAGACCATTGGAGGTATTTAGTATCGACCTTATTTGTAATTGATCATCAATAAAAAGTAAACCGCCCTTAATGGTAACAATAGGGATAATATTATTTCTTAATCTTTTACCTCCAGTATATGATTCATTTTCTTTTATAAATTTATCAAGCTGATCCGATTTTGCTTTTAGCAATGAGCCATCTTTTTTTAAATACCATACTCCATTATTCCTTGATACCAATAAATTATCGCCATTGTCTAGTTCGTATTGTTCATCAATTCTATTTTGCGCAAAAACTTCCTTGGTAGAAGGTATTAATTTAAATTCTCCACCTGTTAATTTAAAAAGTCCTTCCCCCCATATACGCAAAAATGCACCTGTTTTATTAAATTTTGCAGTGTGCAGTATTGAACTAAAGTGCTGGACTTTAATCAACTTTTTGTGCTTATATAAGTAAACTGATTTTTCAGATTGAAATACAACTGTGTCATTGATAACACCCGCCGACCATAGTGCTGAATTTACCTGATCTTTTTTTGATAAATTTTCAGATAAGGAGTTAAAAATACTCTCGCCAAATTCATTTTTTTCTATGTAACCAAATTCACCACCAATAATAGTATAAATAGTATTTTTAGAATCCATTAATATAGATCGGGTTAAACCCATTTTAGGCAAGCCTTCACTATTATATACTCTTCTAATTTTTTGGCCATCATATAATAAAATCCCATTATTATTACCAATATATATGACGCCCTCTGGGTCCTGTAATAGGGACCAATTACCCGATACTGTATTTAAAAACGATCTACTATAATTTGTTACAAAAAAATTGCCCGTTTCAATTTTTTGCGCTTCTGCAAAAATATTTAGCAGTAAAAAAATAAGCACAAAAGTAA
>CAIJXU010000073.1 GCA_903824725.1 uncultured Bacteroidota bacterium
TAGCGTTATTATTAAGATTAATCTATCATTTTTAAACAAAAACAAATTTTATGAAAAAAGTATTATTAGCGGTGGTTATTTTAGTAGGTCTTTCTACTGTTACTAACGCTCAAACAAGCAAAGGAACATGGTTATTAGGTGGTTCTGCTGGTTACTCTAGTTATGGTAATTCAAGTTCTTGGTCTCTCAGCCCAAGTGTTGGAGGTTTTGTTAAAGACAATCTTGCAATAGGAGCAGAGCTAGATATACAAGGCTTTTCTAGTACTACTCAAACTTCAATTGGCGCTTGGGTTAAACCATATTTTGGCGGTAGTGAAACTAACAAATGGTTCGCAAAAGGTATGCTTGGAAGCTTGGCATGGGGCACTGAAAGTAAATTTGCTTATCAAGTTGGCTTTGGTAATGCAACCTTCTTAAATAAAAGTGTTGCTTTAGAAGTAAGTGCAAACTATGCAAAGTTTGCCGATATTAACGATGGACAATTTGATTTGAAAGTTGGTTTCCAAATTCATTTTGGAGGCAAATAGTATTATAAAAGAATTTATTCTTCAAAGGCCATCAGTATTGATGGCCTTTTTTATTACACTTTGGACTAAGTAAACAATATATTTGTGTAAGTATTAATATTATAGAACCTTAAGATTAGAATATTGAAATCAAGTGCCCATTCAACAGCAGATGAAAAAAAGGACCAACCCTTATTTTGGTTGCTGCTTTGTATTTGGTTTATTATAAATTTAATACAGGCCTTATTTACCGAAATTAATGCGGACGAAGCTTACTATGTGCTGTATGGGCAAAATTTAGCATGGGGGTATTTTGATCACCCCCCATTAGTGGGCCTATTAACATTTTTGGGTTCAAAATTATTTACTGGAAATTTAGCTGCCCGTTTCTTTACTGTGTTGTTACAACCCATCACCCTTTGGATTGTTTGGAAGATCATTGCTTTAAAAGAAGCAGACAAAAGCAAGGTACTTCTCTTTTTTAAAGTATCCGCCTCCTTCGTTATGTTTTCGGCTTATGGATTTATCACCACACCCGATGTGCCACTTTTATTTTTTACAGCACTTTTTTTATACGCTTTTAAAAACTTTATTGGAAAACAAAACTTAAGCAACAGCTTATTTATTTCCATATGCATGGCGGGGTTGGTATATAGTAAATACCAGGGCGGGATTTTAATTGTACTTGTTGTGTTGTCAAATTTTAAATTATTAAAAAGCGGTTGGTTTTGGCTTGCGGGATTGCTTGCGCTCGTATTAGTTACTCCCCATTTTTGGTGGCAGTACAGTAATCAATTTCCAAGTTTTCGATATCATTTAATAGGTAGATCAAGCGGATTTGTATGGGCCAATTTTTTCGAATTCATTCCAACTCAAATTGCCATTTTTAATCCATTTACTTTTGGAGCATTGGTCTATGTTTTTATAAAAAAGAATCAAATAACAAGTTTCGAGCGAACACTCTATTTTATTATCATTGGATTTATTTCATTTTTTGCAATCACCACATTTCGTGGACACGCAGAAGCACATTGGACCGTAGCAGCCTCCATTCCAATGATTATTTTAATTACTGAGTTTTCTTTCAGCAACGAAATTATTTCAAAATATATAAAAAAGTGGGTAGCCTATTCACTATTGCTATTATTGGCAGCCAGAATTTTATTAGTAAGCCCACTTCTGCCAGACAATACCGATTTTAGTGGAACGGATAAAATCAAAGCCATTGAATCAGTTGCAGGAGCATCTCCTGTT
Source organism: uncultured Bacteroidota bacterium (assembly GCA_903824725.1). Classification (GTDB taxonomy): domain Bacteria; phylum Bacteroidota; class Bacteroidia; order Chitinophagales; family Chitinophagaceae; genus Sediminibacterium. Next base: position 1,761 of record CAIJXU010000073.1, read on the forward strand.
GTTTTTACTGGCTCCTTTCAAAACCCATCTAAATACAGCTTCATCACAGGAAAACAATCCACTGTAATAAGTTCTTTGCAATCAAGACAAACTCAGTTTGATTTATGGAGAAAGGATTTAAAAATGAAAGGAGGTCGCGTTTTTGTTGCAGTAGAAGCCAAGGGAATATCAAAAAAATATAAAATTAATAATCAGGAGTTTGATGGCTTTTTCACTAATGACCTGCAAGCCACCAACTCACTTGAAGTACTTTATTCGCTTTCCGAAATAAAAATAAGTTCAGGAGATAGCATTTCGATACCTATTTCCATATTAAATAACGCAGGGTATGGTTTCAACATGCAACATTCCGAATTCCCTGCTACTATGAAAGTTGTTTTTATAAAAGATAAAAAAACAATGTTGCAAAATATTAGTACCGACTTTCATATTGACAGCCTTGGCTCGCATAGTGTTCAGAAAAACAAGATACGTTTTATAGTGCCGCAACTTGAAAAGGGGGAATATCTATTCGGCATTAGTTTTGAAAGTATTTTTGGTGCAACTATCAATAGCCGCTTTATAAAAATACAATGTAACTAAACCACTTATGGTTTTATTTTTTCGGCAATTATTACGGCAATGATTGATGTCATAGTGCCAAAAAATGCACCCACAACCACATCCGTTAAAAAGTGTTGCCCTAGGTATATTCTAGAATAACCCGCAGCGACAGCAAGTATTAAATATAAAAATTGTACTTTTTTATTTCGAGTGTAACAAGCCAACACTGATGCAAGAGAAAATGCCGTTGTGGTATGACCTGATGGAAAACTATTCGAGCCAGCCAAATCAACTCCTTCCACAAACTTATGATATTGAACAAGTGTAAAATAAGTACTTGGCCTAGGGGTTTCTGCAAGATGTTTTACCAATTGTGCAAGCAATCCTGATACTGCATAAGAGGCAAAAACAATGATAGCTAATTTTCTTGTTTTGGGGAATATCGACAATAAGACCGTAACAAATACGGCAAACCAACCATCCCCAATATAAGTAATATAAAAAAAAATATAGTCTGCAAACTTATTGTGATAGGTATTTAACAATAAAAAAGAATTGGCATGACCTTCTATGAATAAAAAAATTGTGGCGACAATCATTACAACAAGCAATCCAAAAAAATAAAAAAAAGCAGCTTTAAGTTTAGGCATATTAGTTATTAGGATACACACTACTTAGGAAATTTGTTTACGTCTCGTCAAAGTTAGATTTTTTCAATCAAAAGAATCACAATTGATCCGATTTAGAGCTTGCTGTCATATTAAGATTTTATTAAAACTGCAATCTTAAGCTACCAAATACTCCAAAATTCTGAACAGGTTGCATTCTTGATGATAAATGGCCATTGGGATTGGGAGGAGCCTGTCTCCAAACAAAATCAATTCTAAAAAATCTAAAGATATTATCAAAGCCTGTACCATATTCTAAATAGAACTGCTCTCTTAATGTTCTTAATTGATAGGGCCCTAATTCAATATGATTAAATGTTCTATTTGAGGAATTCATCATACCCCATACACCTTTTAATGTCCAAAATTGTCTAATTTTTGTTTTACGTAATATTGGAATTAGATTGATTAATTTTTTTTCAATATTGTGTTCAATCTGGAAACCTGCATAAGTATCACTGTAGTACTCAAATCGATTCATTAAATTAAATCCATTTTTGTTATACATATAAACTTCATTACCAGGATGTAATTCAAGTAACATAAATGGTAAACTATCGCCATAGACTTTCCCAGCATAGGCATTGTAAGTAATTACTCCAAAATCTGGAATTCTAACTCTTTGACTAATTGCAGTATGCAACTTAGTATAATTAAACTTGCCTCCAGCTAGCCCATCTAATCCTTGACTCACTCTTAATTCATAAATTGGCTTATCCCCTTTAAATCTTATTGCTCTGCGATTGGTTAAAATTTTCTTTTCTCCTGGTGCATATCTAATACGATACATGATATCGGTATTAGAAAGCTCTAAATTCTTCCCGTTTATAAAAGAATATTTATCTGGCAATGGAGTATAGGGATCATAATCAACTCTTGAAAAAGTAAGGCTATTGCTTAAACCAGATTCCCACTCTTTTAATACAGATCCTTTGAATTCTTGTAACCCTAAGAATTTCTGTGGGATGTTAGGTCTTCTAAATAATTGCGAAAAAATATTATCAATGGACATATCCTCCTCATCAAATCTTACACGTCCGTTTTCTAAATCTTTTAAATAAGAAAATTCGGTACTAAATCCTTTTAATTTTGGAAAACGATACTGAATTCCTAATCTTTCTTTGAATTGCCTATCTCTTGTTCCATAAGCTAAATAGGCAGAGAGCCGTAGATTTTTGCTAAATGCTGGTGTTGTACCTATATCAAAACGAAGCCTAATATTCTCTAATTGATTCCCGCTAACCCATTTATACCAAGGGCCAATTTCAATATTTCCAAACTTTCGGCGACCATCAATCAAAAACTCTAAATTTCTAGAATATTGTTGGAATAGTGGGATTGATTTAAGTGTGTCAATCATTTTAAAGACAAGTTTCTCGTTTTTATTTAAGGTCTCATGTCTTTTGTCAACCCAATATCCCAGATCTGTTTTATAGACGTCTTCATTAAGAACGACTTCATTCTTTTTCTTATTTAATGTCAAGGATTTTGTCACAGAATCTGCATCAAATGTGAAGTTCTGATATGAGATGGATTTTCGAACAATAAAAGTTAGCTTATTTTTTGGCAAAGGAGATAAATCGGCCGTTATTCTGTCTTTAGAAAAAATGAGTTTGCCGTTATTCATTTTTATAAACTCCTGATTAATACTTAACCTATTCACAAAATTGATATCTGCAGTAGCCGATATATTTAAATTTATTTTATGAATTGCCCATGTACTTGCATCTATCCAAGCATCCCCATTAAAAGTATTCTCACCATCTCTTAAAGGAGAAAATAACAAATGTAATACTTTCACGCCCTTGATATATTGCGTATCTGCACCTTTAAAATTATAAAACTTATCTCCAAATTCACTAATTGGGCTTATAAACTCTTTCCCAAAAATTTTCATATAGTTATCATATATGTTTAATTTCTGGTTAACTCCATTAACAAACTGCATAACAGTTTCATTTTTTATGCCATGTGTTTGCGACGCTTTAATTATTTCTCGAGTGTCATTTGGATTATTTGAAAAATAAAAATCAGACAATGACTCTGATAAAAAAACTGGCAAAAAGGATTTTGCTTCAGATACACTATCGATATTATCTAGTATAAAGGAGAATGGTTTTAGAAAACCAATATTAGCAAAGCTATTTCGGCTCACGTTATTTAAATCTAGCTCTAACTTATTATAAAGTTCACAACCATATTTCGTATAAACATAAGGATTGTTTATAGGCTTATTATTAACAACCGCTTTCCACCATCTTAAGCCCTTATTAAACTTTGTTTTTACAATAGCCTCTTGTTTAAGGCTTAATGTTTCAAGTGTTAGGACTAAATTTAAAGTATTCAGTTCCTTTATTCCATATTTTCTTGAATCAAATCCGACATAATCTAGAATAAGAGAATCCGTTGGGAAACTAGACTTAGCTATCTGAAAAACTCCAAGGCTATCGCATGTTGTTCCGGATTTTTGAATTTTCCACCTAACAGTTGAAAATGGGATGGGGTCTTTTGTAAATCCATTAATTACCTTGCCAGAAATCACATTAGCAACCTGTGAATTAGCACTTAAAATACTAACAACCAATATGATAAATAAAATTAATTTTCTGGTCATCTGATTAAAGTATAAATATACTGTATAAATATATATATGGTATATTAATTATACTTTATTTCAAAAAATAAAACTTTGATTTAGAATCAGTTATGATCAAATCTATCAGGATTGATCTAATATATCCAAATATAGAGGGTTATTATCCTAGGACATTCATATGCTATATATTCCTAAATATAAATAGAATCGATACATTAATTATCGGAATATATTACTTACCTTTTAAAAGTAAATTACCCAATCTATTGCAATTCTAACGCAACAGTTCTATTTACAATTCTTGTAATCACTATCATTCCAACAACTATTATTTCATCACTGAAATAGGCCACGCCTTATTTCAGTTTAACCATTTGGTAAAAAATATCTTAATTAAATGACATCGATAACAAAAAACAGAATAGAATCTATTGACTTATTAAAAGGCTTAACAATGGTAATAATGGCATTAGATCACGTAAGAGACTACTTTCATTATTCCTCATATATATTTGATCCTACTGATCCAACACAAAGCACATTGCCCATTTTTTTTACAAGATTTATCACTCATTTCTGCGCACCCACTTTTAGCTTTTTAGCTGGAATTTCGGCATTTATGGTGGGGAAAAGAAAAACGAAAAATGAGTTATCGGTTTATTTACTAAAACGTGGCATCTGGTTGGTATTTATTGAAATTATTATTATGAGTTTTGGTTGGTACTTTGATATACATTTTGGAGTCATAAATGCCTGGGTTATTTGGTCATTAGGTATAAGTATGCTGTTTTTAGCAGGATTGATTCACTTGCCAAGCTCCTATATTCTAGTAATAAGCTTATTAATAATTGGGGGGCATAATTTATTAGATAACGTCCATTTCCCAGGAAATATTATTTGGGGCATGATACATGATCCTAACATTTTTATAATTACAAGTCATTTAAAATTAGATTTAGGCTACCAGATTATACCATGGATATTTGTGATGTCTCTTGGATATTATTTCGGAGCATTTTACGACAAATCCTATGATGTTAAAAAACGAAAAAGAATATTCAACCTTATTGGTTTATTTGCTATTACCTTATTTCTGATTTTAAGATATTGCAATTTATATGGCGACTTAATATTATATAAAGATTATGGTTCTATATCTAAAAATATCATCTCTTTTTTTAATCCAAGTAAATATCCGCCCTCTCTACTTTATTTATTAATGACATTAGGAGTTGCATTTTTTTTATTAGCCAATATTGAAAATCTGAAAGGGAAAATTGTAAGTTTCTTTAGTACTTTCGGAAGAGTACCATTTTTTTATTACATACTCCATGTTTATCTTATCCATATTTCAGCAATCATTATTTACAGATTGACTGGTCTTGAATGGAAAAATATTTTTCCTGCCGGGAGCCCAGCCTATGCCTCCTCTTATATAAAAGGTTATGGTTATAGTCTTTGGGTTGTTTATGCTGTGTGGATGGGTACTATTTTATTAGCTTACCCTTTATGTTTAAGATACGACAAGTATAAACAATTGAATAAAGATAAATGGTGGCTTAGCTATTTATAACCCTACCAATGAGGGCAAAGCAAAAGGAGCCTATTTCTAAATATATTAGCCTTAGCGAACCTCTCAAAAAGGAGTCAGAGATAACACCCAATAAGACTCCGATTTTTGCAAGATTGGTGATATTTAGCTTATTTAGACTTTGGCAATAGTTATTTCTTTAGTTTTGCTCACTTCATATGAATAAAATTTTTGGATTGATTTTTGGGGTTGTATTAGTTACTAATGCTTTTGCGCAGGAAAGAAATCTGCCTGCATTAAAAATTAATACACCTATTAAAATAGACGGAATTTTAGATGAGGCAGCTTGGCAAAAAGCTGCAATCGCAGATAGCTTTATTGTAAATTTTCCAACTTTTGGTGTCCCTGCAAAGCAAAATACCCAAGTGCGCGTTTTATATAGTGACCAAGCGGTATATATAGGTGCCTATCTTTATGATGATCCCAAATTGATTCGAAAGCAATTAACGTCACGAGATGGGGAGTCTAGGCAGGATATTGATTATTTCAGTGTGTTTTTTGACACCTATAACGACAATCAAAATGGATATCAATTTTTAGTAACTGCAAGAAACGTTCAGTCGGATGGCCGTTTAGTGGCTAATAAAGTTTCACAGTTTGGATTACCAACTGATTATACTTGGGATGCAGTTTGGGAAAGTAAAGTAACTATGCAAAAAGATGGTTGGATTGTTGAAATGAAAATTCCTTATTCTGCTTTGCGTTTTTCTAAAAAAGAAATTCAAGACTGGGGCGTTAATTTTCAACGGTATATTCGACGAAATAATGAAGGATCTTTTTGGAATAAAGTGGATCCGCAGCAAAATGGTTTTGTAAATCAATTTGGAAACTTAACTGATGTTGTTAATATTACACCCCCTCTAAGGTTATCCGTATTGCCTTATATTACTACTGGCGTTAGAACTACTCCACTAGCTAATGGTACAACCAATACTACTATACTAAGAAATGGTGGAATGGATGTGAAATATGGTGTAAATGAAAGTTTTACTTTAGACGCTACATTAATCCCAGATTTTGGGCAAGTGGTTTCTGATAATGTGGTGCTAAATCTTACACCCTATGAAGTACAGTTTCAAGAAAATAGGCCCTTTTTTACAGAAGGATTAGAATTATTTAATAAAGCTGGATTGTTTTATTCAAGAAGGGTTGGAAGTACTCCGACTAATTACCAAGCCCTAAATAATCAGGTAAATAGTGATGCTAACTTGAGGATGATATCCAATCCTGGTATAACTCAGCTATACAATGCCTCAAAATTTTCTGGAAGAAATAAATCTAAATTAGGAATTGGCGTATTCAATGCAATCACAGCACCTATGAATGCAATATTTGAAAATAAAACGACAGGTGCAAGAACATCAGTCGAAACAGAACCACTCACTAATTACAATATTTTAGTTTTAGATCAAGCGCTAAAAGGAAGGTCATCTCTAACTTTTACAAATACAAATGTAATTCGCAATGGCGGAGCTAGGAATTCGAATGTTACAGGTGTTGACATAAATTTATTTGACCAAAATAATAAATTTAATTTTTCTTGGGGTACAAGGTATAGCTCCATAACAGGTGCTAATAAATATGGAGGGTATGCGAGTTATTTACAGTTTGGAAAAATAAGTGGGAACTGGCAATACAGTGTGTTAAATACAATCGAATCAGAAAAATACGATCCAAACGATTTAGGTTATCTTAAATCCCCTAATGAATTTTCTGCAGTTGGAAAATTTGGTTATTATGTGTATACTCCAACCAAAAATTTTATTAATCAAAATTATTCATTAAGTATTTTACCCGTTTATTTATATGTGCCATTTAAATTTTCAAATTTAACACTGAAAGGAACTGGCTTTTTAGTATTTAAGAATTTTTGGGATTTAACCATATCTGCTTACTATCAACCTGTTTGGCAGCAAGATTTTTTTGAAATGCGAACGACTGGTAAATCCATGAAACGTATGCCCTATTGGTATACTGGAATAAATGGTAGTAGCGATAGTAGAAAAAGCTTTTTTATTCGTTACACATTGGGAATTGCAGAAGCACCTGGTTATCCTTTAGACTCTTACAATACAATTGAAATCGGTCCTCGTTATCGTTTTAATGAACATTTCAGTTTAGACCTTGATTTAAATCGTGTAGTTGATAATGGACAATATGGCTATGCCTATAGAGAAGCCAATGGAGAACCTATAGCAGGACGACGTAAAAACACAAGCTTTACAAGTGTATTAAGTGGTATATACAATTTTACATCAAAGATGAATTTAACCATGCGCGCGCGTCATTATTGGAGCCAGGTTTATTATAGCAACTTCTATTATACAGATATAAACGGTGATTTTCTGCCGCATACTTTTGTGAATGGCATGGATCAGAATTTTAATGCCTTTAATTTAGATATGTTTTATACCTGGGATTTCAAATACGGTAGTAAATTGATTATAGGATGGAAGAATGCCTTAGGATCTGAATTCCCGATTGATGGCTTGCGGTATAACAATTATACTAAAAATTTAGCACAGGTATTCCAACAGCCTCATGGAAATGAATTTAATATGCGACTTATTTACTACATCGATTATTTGACACTTCAGAAGAAGAAAAGAATATAAAAACGAAAATCAACCCATTTGATGCAATTTTAGGGGTTTGTTTCTTCATAATGAGCACTTATTTAGAATTATTGTAAGAACTAAGAAGTAAATTAAATTATATATCAAATATATTACTTACTTTAAGGAAGTAAATCACCCAATCTTTTGCAATTCTAACGCAATAGTTCTATTTACAATTCTTGTAATCACTATCATTTCTTAGCATCTTATTTAATCATTGGGATAGGCTATACCCTATTTCTAAATCTACATGTATGAAAAAAACAATTTCAATTGCATTAGCAACTGTTATATTATTTGCTTGTAATCCAAAACAAAACGAAACCGCATCTAATACAGACGAGGCCGCTATGGCTGATTTTAAAGTGAATTCAAAATTAGTTTTAGATGGTTTTGAAGCATTTATAAATAACGATTCAATTACTTTCAATAATAATTTTTCTGATACAGGTAAAATACATGGGCCTGCATATGGGGAAGAAGGAATAGTTAGTAAAAAAGTACTATTACAAAGACTTCAGGGTTTACATCAATTACTTACTAATATAAAAGCCAATGACATTAAACTTTTACCTAGTGTTGATGAAGTTACTTTTAAACCAGATGGCGGCGTGAGAGCTTATGTAAGATGGACAGATGATGCAATTGCAAATGGAGTAAAAATTGAACATAAATTTTATGGAGTATATCAATTCAATAAAGACCATAAAGTGGTTGATGTAGACGAATATATGGATATTACTGGCGTTATTAAAGCTGCGACGGCTCCAAAAAAATAATTAGATATTAGGTTTGGAAAATACGACTAAGGCCTCTAGAAATAGAGGCCTTTTTTAATTCAACAAAAGAGATTCAAAAAAAAACAAAGGACCCACGATTTAACGTAAGTCCTTTGCTTTTCACCAAGAATTTAATTTTTTAAATTAAATGCTACTCAAAAAATTTAACCTCTCCAGTGCTTATATCATGCACACCTCCTACAATAGTAATTTCTTCATTTTTTACCATTTCAGATATAATAGCACTTTTGAGTAAAATATTTTTTACCGATAAACTCACATTTAATTCAGCAACATTTTCAACAAAAGTGGAATTACTTGAATTTCTCTTTTCTTTAGTTTCCACTTCTTGATCTACAGCAGGTTTTATTTTAGCTATAAGTCCAGTTAAATTACCTAAACTAACATTATCACATGCTCCTTTAACTGCGCCACATTTTGTATGTCCTAAAACCACAATAATTTTTGCTCCTGCAACCTTACATCCAAACTCCATACTTCCTAAAATATCATCATTTACAATATTGCCAGCAATTCTGACACTAAATACATCACCTAACCCTTGGTCAAAAATTAATTCCGCAGAAGTTCTACTATCAATACAACTCAAAATAACAGCAAAAGGATGCTGACCATCCGATGTGTCATTGGCTTGCTGCAGTAAGTTTCGATTAATTTTTAAATTATTTACAAAACGCCTATTCCCCTCTTTTAATAAATCTAAAGCCATATTTGGTGTAATAGCGTTCTGCATTTCTTTCGTTAATGTTTTCATATAATATTTTTAATGATTTTTAATACTTAATAAACTAGAATGATAAATTGTTATATACAATTAATTGAAATTGTCCTCTGGTATTATTTTTTTGAGCTTGTATCAGATAACCTGTCTCTAGTCTAATATCATTACTTACCCCAAAACCTATACCAGCATAGAACCTATTTCGATCAAATTTTTGGTTTTTAATGTCAAGAAACAATTCATTAAAACAAGAAGCGTATATCGACCTCCTGTTCAGCAACTTCCCATTTAAAGGCTTTTGTAATGATAAAAAATATCTTGACCTTAATCCAAAGTCATCAGCAAGAAACCGCTCTTCCATTCTTACTCTATGCGTAATAAATAGATTATTTCTTTTTTGTTTGTATAGATATTGTTGATAAATCCTTTTTTCATTAGTGCTGGGCATAGTCACATCCCCTTCTAATAAATTAGATTCTATATAAGCAATGCCTAATAATATGTTATTGTTAGCTTCAGTTAAATTATACCCTAATCCTGCTCTTAATAAAAGTTGACTTTTTTGCTCAGGAGTTTGATTAAGTCTATATTGAACATCAGACTGCAATAACCATTTATTATTAATTTTTTGATTACCAA
>CAIJXU010000074.1 GCA_903824725.1 uncultured Bacteroidota bacterium
CAATTTAAAAAATTGGCGCAAAATGTACTCCACCTTCAGGAGCAAAAAAAAATTGTGAATACTTATTTAGTTAAACGTATTAAGGCTTCTAAATAAGTGAAGTTGTCAAATAGTACGATGCCACTATACTTTGGTTAATGATCATGCGCCTAGTCAGGCTTAATTTAACTGGCACAATATCTACTAACATTTTAATTCCACGCAAACTGAGCCCCCCTTTATCGGTTCTAACCTGCCATTCCGGCGGTGGTGTGCCACTTCGATGTAATCAACACCTTACAGCTCTAAATTGTGTAAATAATCATTTAATGCTAATTTACGGTACAATTCCAACCGCATGCCAACATATACATTCAAAATAGATCTGATCAACACGGAACCATTGGTGTCGAGAACCATTAAGGTATCGTCAGAGACTAGTCTATATCTGATGCATCATATCATTCAAACGGTTATGGGCTGGGAAAATCGCCATTTGTATGAGTTCTCCATCAAGAACTTACGTTTTGCAGATAGTAGACTTGTAGATGAGGATTTTGGAGATATAACAGATGTTAAAACGGTCCTATTAAAGGATGTTTTTCCAAAAACTGGGGAGACCGCTATTTACCTTTATGATTTTGGAGATGGGTGGAAGCATCAACTCGAACTAATTGAAATAAGCAATGCTCCGCAAAATGAATTGTTGCCGTCTTTTGTTTCAGGCCAAAATGCATGTCCACCAGAGGACTGCGGAGGCGTTTATCGCTACAGAGAAATTATTGAGATTTTAGCAGATCCGGCTCATGAAGAATTTGAAAACATCAAAGAGTGGTTAGTCTACAAATTTAATCCTTACACATTTAACAGAGTTACTAATAAAAAAGAATTAGGTATTTTAGGTGCCAAAATCAAAGAATATGAAAAAGGCATTAAATAAAGTCACTTTTCTGAACAAAACGCTCTGAAACAATAAAAGTAGATATATATTCCGATGCAAAGAACACCAGTTAATCCACAGCAAAGTACGCACTTTCAAATATTTACCTTGAAGCCAAGAAACATTACCCCCTCTTTATACTGTAACCATATCATTTTTAGTTTCTATTGTTATTTACGTACAAGTTTGTCGTATTTATGTTCACTAGTGCCCACAAAGACAAAATGAACACTAAAAAAACTAAAAAGTCACTCTGATTTTGAATGAATACAGTTACGGAAGCAAATATTTTTTTGAAAATCCATAATAAACCAAACGAAGGCATGCTATGCTTTTGTAAACGTCAAACCAAAGCCGAAACTCAGTTGCTTTACGCTGCGGTTTAGTCCTTATATGTTACCGGTAGTTTTTATTTACCTTCTTTCATACATTTGGGGCATTTATTATTTTGTCCAATGGTCAATACTACATTTGCTGTGGTTAATGGATTGTATTTAGGCCAGCAGTCGCCGCATAAAAGTCGTTTACAACTTGGGCAAGTATTAAATTGACTACCGAAAACTGATACTATCGATGCGTTAATTCTTAATGGATCGTTTTCTAATTTTCCACAACTATCACATTTTTTACTATTAAATCCGAAAACTGTCGAGCCTAAACTGCCAGTGTTATAAGTTACACCACTACCTAAATTTATAAAATTGCTGTCCAAATAATTGGGATTACCGATTTTAACTTGTCCATCTTTTATGAAAAACTGACTACTAGAAGAGCTTAATGTCTCATTTTCCAATTCAGTAATTTTTTTTAATAAAGAACTGATTTTTTTCTCAAACTTGTCTTTATCTTTTGAATTATTTGTTTTTGCTTCCTCTAGTTCTGATTTTGTTTCTTCAAGTTCGTTCTTGAATCCTTCAAGTTTTTCAACCGCATCAGTAATTTCTTTTGTTGCGTTAATTTTTCCAAGTGCTTTCCTCTGTTCTTCTAATGACAATGAGTCCATTACTTTATTGAATGAATCAATTACGGTTTCAAAATGTTTATTCTTAATAAGAAATAATTCAGCTAATTCATTCATCATCTTTTTCTGAATTTCCTTTTTTACTGAAGTGATGTCGTCAAACTCATTTATCCAAGGAATTGGTTTTGTTGTCTTTACTTTATTAATAAAATCCAATGTCTCGAATGTAACATATGAAGGTAACGTTGGAGATAAACTTTTTTTAGCTTCTACCTTATCGTCTTTGCAGTTGTCCATTGTCACGCGATAGGATTGGTAGTGAGGCATCAAAGATTTTCTAATGAATACCAACATTCTTTTCCTTGTCTTATGAGCAAAAATATATTCTCCATGTGTAGGTGAAAATTTTTCTTCTTCAAAATAGTCTAAATAGTTTGGCCATTTCAATGCAGTTCCATATTGACCATCAATTATTAAAACCATTACAAAACATTTGTCAAGAACACGCAAGCATGATTCCCAAGGTTCTAAAATTGGTGAACTGTCAGGAAAACCCTCTGCTGAACTAAGAATTGGTCTATATCCAAGTTCAGATAAGAAACGTGCTAATTCTGCTCTTAAGTCCTTTAAGTTATAGTCTGTCGAACTTATGAATATTGGAAATGTGTATTCGCTTGATGTATCCATTGTATGTTTTTATAAAATTAATCGTTACAGTTTGGGTATTGCCTAAGGCAGGGATTTTTTGCACAAAAATTCAATCGAAGAACAAATATTGAACCTTGCACAAATACCCTATCGAAGGTGTTCGGCCCCGCTTTTGGCAATAACTTGTTGGCGGTTCGTGCTGTTTACTCGGCAACTAAAAGCCTCCTATTGGCATATACTTACCACTCGTTTTTATTTCTAAGTTTTTCTCGTTCGTAAATCCTAAACCTTTGCTTTGATATGTCTTATCAAAAATATCAGCTATGTCGGGTGTCAATGCAAATACGTTATTATCAGATGCAATTTGCTTTCTGTCTAACTTATCGTTTATAAAAGCACCACAAACCTCCAATTCGTCGCTGGTGATTAGTCTGCCGTGCAATTGCTCTCTCAATCTAAGAAAGTCTGTCAAATCTGATTTCTTTCTGCCTAATTTTTCCATTTGAAGTAAAAATATTTCCAAATCATCAATGCAAATGCTCCAAGGATAATCATCGTCATCATAGACCTCAAGCATATAACTTAGGTCAGTCTGTATCTGTCCAAACCGTTCAAGCGTAACAACTATTGAAACCGCCTTGTGATAGTTCTTGGTTCGTATGTCAATAACATGATTTTTCATCGTTTCGTCTTTGAAAATTTTAAGAGTTTCATGATTAATGAACTTTGATTTTACTCTATATGCTTGGTCATATCCCTTTTGAATTGTTTCTTCAAAATTTGATGCAATTAAAGGAAATGCCATGTCAGGCTCCCTTCTCGGTTCATCACGCTTGGAAGCTTTTGCCTCAACAATTAGAGCAAGTCCTTCGTACAAAAACAATAAATCCTGTTCGTGCTTATCTTGGGTAAAATAACTCCTATAAACGAAAGCTTTTTTCTTAAAAAATCTCTGGAAAATCTTTTCAATTTTATCCTCAAGTTTCTTACCTCTTACAGCATAAAACCTTTCTCTTAATGATGGTTGAGAAATACAAAACTGAAATAGTACATTATTAACAGCTTGAATGATTTGGTGTGTTTCAATTAGCTGAAACTGTTCATCGTCAATATTGAATATTGGTTTTGAATATAGAATGTTTTTTTCGGTATAGTACAGAAAGTCCGTTTCCTGTCTTTTACAAGTAAATGTATCTAAAAATGCCTTAGCTTTTTGCTCGCCAAATTTATCAATCAAAGATTGTTTTGAGTATCGTTGCATTTTTCCTTTATCATACATCCATTCAAATAAATTTTGGAAATGCTCTGGCAAATGCCGTTGCCATTCCCAAGGCGGAATGCTTTTGGATTGCATTTCATTTCCAAATTCCTCCCAAGACTGTTGTCCTTCTTTCTTATTTATTTTTTCATTCAGAAAATTGTTAGGAACTTGGTCAATAAAATTGTAGATGTCAATAAAATCTGCTATTGATAAATTGAAATGATTATTTATTTCTTTCTCAAACGGTTTGAAATATTCTTCTATTCTCTCAATGATTTGTTCTTCATAATTTAATAAGCCCTGATTAAAATAGCCTAGAAACGTCGGCATTGCGACCATTCTTTTCATCTTCCAATCCTCATCTATTAAATCATCTGGCTTAGGATAAAAGAATTGCTCATAACCTTTTTCTATCTCGTTTAGCAATACTTTTATGTGCTCAAAATCCTCGTCAGAATATTGTGATTTCATGACTTTTGTATCGTCAATTGCTGAAGTAATATTTAGGGCAGCTATATAAAATAGCTGTCTTTGTGGTGATGACAAACCATTTAATGAATTAGTCGGACTGTCAAAGCGTATAAACTGAATTAAACTTGAAATGTCACCAAGAAACATTGAAGTTTCAAATTGACTAACGAAGTCCTTAAGTTCTTTAGATTTTTGAGCAAGGTCAATTTTCATATTAAAAGTCTGTTACTAATTGAGGGCTACCTACACAGAATTGTCTATAGATTTCTGGTGTTTAGTAGGTATCTCCATAAAACAAAAAAGCTTGCGCAGTGCAAGCTTTTATAATTACCCAAAATAATTGTTTCTTCGATTCATGGTTTATCAAACAAACTTATACAATGACACTAGTGACTTACTCCTTTACTAAATAATACGTTAGTGAAGGTCTTGATAATAATCTCAATATCAAAAAGTGTGGATCTTTTATATAGGTATTCTTGCTCTAATTGAACCTTCTTTTCTATAGTGATATCATCTCTACCATTGATTTGTGCCCAACCCGTAATTCCAGGTTTTAACTTATCTACGCCTGTTGCTACTCTTAATGTCATTAAATCGTCTTGATTATATAGTGCAGGTCTAGGGCCCACGAATACCATTTCTCCTTTGATGATGTTGATGAGGTTAGGTAATTCGTCCAAACTCAATTTACGCAACACTCCTCCTATTCGCAACAAATAGGACGCAGGGTTTTCTAATAAATGCGTCGCGACATTCGGCGTATTCTTCTTCATACTTCTGAACTTGTAGATGTTGAAGAAAGTATAATTAATACCTACTCGTTTTTGTTTGAATAATATGGGCGATCCGTCTTCTATAAATATGGCCAAAGCCACAGCTAGAAAAATTGGCGACAGAATTAATAGAACAATAATGGCGAATAAACGGTTAAACATTATCAGCAAAAGATTTAAATGTTCGCATTAATCCCTCCTTAGATGAAACTGGCAATTGCTTACCTAAAGCTTCCTTAATCTTAGCATTACTAACTATGTAGCTCTCAGTAAGTTTCTGTAATCGTTCAGAATTGAGCGGTAAATTTA
>CAIJXU010000075.1 GCA_903824725.1 uncultured Bacteroidota bacterium
GCCACTATTCAGCAGTTAAGCTTGCGCCTAAATATTCTTTATTTAATCTGGCAATGTTTGCAATGGATATTTCTTTAGGGCAAGTAGCTTCACAAGCACCAGTATTGGTACAAGATCCAAAACCTTCTTTGTCCATTTGTGCCACCATGCTTAATACCCTTGTTTTTCTTTCTGGTTCTCCTTGTGGTAATAAGGAAAGATGAGACACCTTTGCACTTAAAAATAACATCGCAGAACTATTCTTACATGCTGCAACACAAGCGCCACATCCAATACACATTGCAGCAGCAAAAGCATCATCTGCTTTGGCTTTTTCAATTGGTAGGCTATTGCCATCCACTGCATTTCCTGTATTTACACTAATATATCCACCTGCTTGAATGATTCTGTCAAATGCAGAACGATCCACTGTTAAATCCTTAACAATAGGGAATGAGTTTGCTCTCCATGGTTCAATCACAATGGTTTCGCCATCTTTAAACGCACGCATGTGCAATTGACATGTGGTGTTTGCTTGCCAAGGACCGTGTGGCTTTCCATTAATATATAAGGAACACATTCCGCAAATTCCTTCACGACAATCATGATCAAAAGCAATGGGTTCGCCACCTTCAGTAATTAATCTTTCATTTAAAACATCTAACATTTCTAAAAAAGACATTTCATCTGAAATTCCCGCAACATCATAAGTGACAAATGCACCCGGTGCTGTTGCGTTTTTTTGACGCCAAACTTTAACTTTTAAATTCATTGTAGTATGTGACATATCGTATAAATTATGCTGTATTTATTTAATCTTATTTGTAGTTTCTTTGACTAGGTTTAATCATTTCATATTTTAATTCCTCTTTATGAAGTGTCCAATCATGTTCGCCTTTATTTTCCCATGCAGAAACAAACATAAAGTTTTCGTCGTCTCTTAATGCTTCTCCTTCGGGTGTTTGGTATTCTTCTCTAAAGTGACCGCCGCAACTTTCTTCTCTGGTTAATGCATCAATACACATTAATTCACCAAGTTCAATAAAGTCGGCAACGCGATTGGCTTTGTCTAATTCAGGGTTGTATTCATTGATATCACCTGGGATACGAACATCGCTCCAGAATTCTTTTTTCAATGCTTGTACTTCTTTAATCGCTTGAGTCAATCCTTCCTTATTACGGGCCATGCCACATTTGTCCCAAATAATTTTTCCTAATCTTTTATGGAAACTTTCAACTGATTGTTTTCCATTTATATTTTTTAAAGATGCTATTCGGTCAGCTACTTTTTTAGCAGCTTCCTCAAATGCAGGATGTGTAGTAGGGATAGCAGCATTGTAAATTTCATCTGCTAAATTATTTCCAACAGTATAAGGTGCAACAAAATAACCATCAGCTAAACCTTGCATTAAGGCACTTGCACCTAAGCGGTTGGCACCATGGTCGCTAAAGTTGGCTTCACCTAATGCATATAATCCTGGAACAGTAGTTTGTAATTCGTAATCCACCCAAAGGCCACCCATGGTATAATGCACTGCTGGATAAATACGCATAGGTACTTCGTATGGATTTTCGCCAGTGATTTTTGCATACATGTCAAATAAATTGCCGTATTTCTCTTTCACTACTTCTTTACCCATAGCCGTGATTTCATCAGCACTCACATTGGTTAAACCTTGCTTGCTCACTTCTATTTTACCATAACGTTGTATTGCAGCAGCAAAATCTAAGTAAACCGCTTGCTTGGATGTTCCTACTCCATAGTTGGCATCACATCTTTCTTTTGCAGCACGAGATGCAACATCACGCGGTACTAAGTTTCCAAAAGCAGGGTAGCGTCGCTCTAAAAAATAATCTCTTTCTTCTTCAGGAATGTCTATTGATTTTCTTGTTTCGCCTAAGTTTTTTGGTACCCAAATTCTTCCGTCATTTCTTAATGATTCAGACATCAATGTTAATTTGGATTGATGATCACCACTTACTGGAATACAAGTAGGGTGAATTTGTGTAAAGCAAGGATTTGCAAAATAAGCACCTTGCTTATGGGCTTTCCATGCAGCAGTTACATTTGATCCCATGGCATTGGTTGATAAATAATAAACATTACCATATCCACCAGAGCATATTAAAACAGCATGTCCAAAATGTTTTTCGAGTTCGCCAGTAATTAAATTACGTGCAATGATACCACTTGCTTTTCCGTCAATTTTTACAATATCTAACATCTCATGTCTTGCATGCATAGTAACATTACCTAAAGCTACTTGGCGTTCCAATGCTTGATATGCACCTATTAATAGTTGTTGCCCTGTTTGACCAGCAGCATAAAAAGTTCTTTGTACTTGTGTGCCACCAAAACTACGGTTACTTAATAATCCACCATACTCTCTTGCAAAAGGAACTCCTTGAGCTACACACTGATCAATAATATTTGCACTTACTTCAGCTAAACGGTGCACATTGGCTTCACGCGCACGATAGTCGCCACCTTTTATAGTATCGTAAAATAAACGGAAAACGCTATCCCCATCATTTTGATAATTTTTTGCTGCATTGATTCCGCCTTGTGCTGCAATACTATGAGCACGACGAGGCGAATCCTGAAAACAAAACGCTTTTACTTTATATCCTAATTCACCCATGGCAGCTGCAGCGGATGCGCCAGCTAATCCTGTTCCAACAATAATGATTTCCATTTTTCTTTTGTTGGCAGGGTTCACTAGTTTACAATGGCCTTTGTAATCCACCCATTTGTCATCTAGTTTTCCGGAAGGTATTTTTGAGTCTAACATATTGAATCTTTTATCTATCGTTTAGAATATTATTTTTTCGTCTTTATTAATTTACCCAATGAAAATAAAAACTAAGGGGCATCATTGCAAATGCCAAAGGGATAATGATGGCAAAACCATAACCAATACAGCTAATCATTGTATGGTATCTTTTATTATGAACACCAATGGTTTTAAAAGCACTTTGAAATCCGTGTGCTAAATGATAGGCGAGTGAACCACAAGCCAACACATATAAAATAACGATGTACGGATTCGTAAACACCAATTGCATTTCAGCATATAAATTATGATATTCAACACCATTTAAATTAAAAGTGTTTAGAGATTTTATATTTCCAATTCCACCCAAACGGCTGGGTGTCCAAAAATGATAAATATGCATGATTAAAAACATTAAAAGTAAAGTACCTAATAAAGCCATGCTTCGGCTGTACCATTTACTTCCTTTACTGTAATTTACTTCGTATCCTATTTTTCTTTTACTTCTGTTTTCTAAGGTTAACATATAACCTTGAATGATGTGTAAAAAGATACCTACGAATAAACCAATTTCTAAAACACGAGGAACTACAAAACTTCCCATAAAATGACCTGCTTTATTAAACATCAAGCCGCCATCCATTGCCCAAATACATGCATTTAATCCAGCATGTACCACTAAAAATAGGATCAAGAAAATTCCAGTAAAAGCCATTACTAATTTTTTCCCCACAGAGGAAGTAAACATTTGCTTAAAAGTCATATTAGGATGTATTTTAAAATCGATGCAAAAGTAAGAACGAATTGCGAGCTTGTTATAAATCGTTATAGGATTTTTAAGATTATTGTCAAAAACCTTAACAAGCTGTGCATTTGGCAAGTTCCCCATTTTATTATTGCTGCAAATATTAAAAAAAGACCTCTTTAGATAGGTTATTAACCGCTTGCATAAAAAACAAGCCAAAACCATTTTAAGCCTTAATTTTATATCATGATTAAAGTCCTTACCATACTTTGGAATAGTTTCAAAATGGCCTTGCAAGAGTTGAAAGTGAATAAACTTCGTACTTTCTTGTCCTTGTTTGGCATTACCATTGGTATTTTTTGCATTATTGGCGTGTTAGCTACGATTGATAGTTTGCAGAATAAGATTAAAACTGACCTATCTAGTTTTGGAAATAATACCATTTATATCGACAAATGGAGTTATGGCGGTGGGGGTGGTGAAGGGGATTACCCTTGGTGGAAATACATGAAGCGTCCTAGCATGAAAGTAAGTGAGATGGAAATGATACAAAAAAAGAGCGCTTTGGCTTCTAACATTGCTTTTTTTGTTTCATCGACCAGATCCTTTTCTTATGAAGAAAATGTATTAAAGGGAGTGAGCATGTATGGGATCACCAATGATTTTAATAAAATTCAATCCTTTAATATTGGGATAGGGAGGTATTTTAATGATACTGATTTTGATAGGGGGGTTCCTTTTGCAGTGATTGGTCATGATGTGGCTGTTGAATTATTTCGTAAAGCAGAAAAGGCTTTAGGAAAAACAATTTCATATGAAGGACGCAGATTAATGGTGGTTGGAATCATTGAAAAGCAAGGGAGCTCTATGTTAGGTGGGTTTGATTATGATAAGGCTTGTCTTGTAACTTATAATTATTTTGCTTCCATCTTTAATCCTGATAATTCTAGTCCATATATTATGGTGCAAGCGAAACCCGGGGTACCCTCTAGGGCTTTGCAAGATGAATTAAATGGGGTGATGCGACAACTTCGAAAATTAAGCCCCACACAGGAGGATAATTTTACCTGTAATGATGTGGCTCAATTTAAGGATAATATCGAAAAAGTGTTTGGATCCATTAATATGGGGGGATGGGCCATTGCTGGATTATCACTCATTGTGGGGGCCTTTGGGGTTGCCAATATTATGTTTGTAACCGTTAGGGAAAGAACTAGTCAAATTGGGCTTAAGAAAGCCATTGGCGCTAAAAGTTCTACCATACTATATGAGTTTTTATTGGAAAGCGCTTTTTTATGTATCATAGGAGGTTTGGTGGGGCTATTTTTAGTATGGATACTGGCTTTGGCTTTAAGTGCCGTGCTCCCATTTGCCATCACCATTGCGCCTAAAATTATTTTTTTAGCATTGTCCTTATGTATTGTTTTAGGCGTTATTGCTGGTATTATTCCAGCTTCCATAGCGTCAAAAATGAATCCGGTGGATGCGATTAGAACAAAGTAATTCTCGTATTTTTTTAAGCTTTATCTTCGCAGGGTGACTTCTACATCAATCATCATATTAGCCATAGAATCGTCTTGTGACGAAACGGCTGCATCGGTTATTGTTGATGGCAAAATTGTTTCCAATTTTATAGCCAATCAAACAGTACATGAAAAATATGGGGGAGTGGTTCCTGAATTAGCCAGTCGAGCACATATGGAAAACATTGTCCCAGTAGTAGACGAGGCATTAAAAAAAGCATTTCCTGATCTTATTCAAACCGATCGTTTAGCACAACTTAATGCCATTGCTTTTACACAAGCACCTGGATTAATTGGAAGTTTATTAGTGGGCGCACAATTTGCAAAATCCTTGGCATTGTCTTTAGACATTCCATTAATTGCGGTACATCATATGCAAGCGCACGTATTGGCCAATTTAATTGATGATCCCAAGCCAAGCTTTCCTTTTTTATGTTTAACAGTAAGTGGCGGGCATACTCAAATTGTACAATGTAATAGTGCATCAGAGATGATTATATTGGGCGAAACCATTGATGATGCTGCAGGTGAAGCCTTTGATAAAATTTCTAAATTATTGGGACTTCCTTATCCTGGTGGGCCTGTTTTAGATAAACTAGCACAACTTGGAAATCCAAAAGCATTTGAATTTGCGAAACCACAAGTGCCCGATTTAAACTTTTCATTCAGTGGTTTAAAAACTAGTGTATTATATTTTTTAGCTAAGCAATCGCCCGATTTTATAAAAGAGAATTTAAATGATTTGTGTGCTTCGGTTCAATATACAATTATAGAAATACTCTTAAAAAAATTAAAAAAAGCAATGCAGGAAACACAAATTAAACAAGTGTGTATTGCTGGTGGCGTAAGTGCAAATAGTGGATTAAGAAAGGGCCTTGAGCAGCTTGGAGAACAAACCAAAACAGCCATTTTTTTACCCCAATTTCAATACTGTACCGATAATGCTGCGATGATTGCGATGGCAGCGCATTTCAAATACATCGAGGGCAGTTTTGAGCCGATGACCACCACCGCATCAGCTAGGTCAAACTGGGCTTAAACTTAATGAAGCAGTTTTAAAAAATTCAAATTAACTTTGCACCCTCAAAACAAATCAAAAAATGATTAGTGCTAGAAATGTGACTTTAGCTTATGGTAAGCGAGTTTTATTTGATGAAGTAAATGTCAGCTTCACTAAAGGCAATTGCTATGGAATCATAGGGGCCAATGGTGCGGGGAAATCTACCTTTATTAAAATATTAAGTGGGGAGATTGAACCTAATAAAGGGATGGTCGAAATTACCCCAGGGGAAAGAATGGCGGTATTGAAACAAAATCAATTTGAGTTTGACGAGCAAACAGTGTTGAATACCGTAATGCAAGGTCATAAGCGCATGTGGGATGTCATGCATGCTAAGGATGCATTATATGCAAAGGAAGATTTTACCGAAGAAGATGGATTAAAAGCAGGTGAATTAGAAGCGGAGTTTGGAGAAATGGGTGGATATGAAGCGGAAAGTAACGCGGGTAGTTTGTTAAGTGATTTAGGGGTGAAGGAAGATATGCATCAGAGTTTAATGAAAGACATCCCCAGTAATTTTAAGTTGCGTGTTTTGTTGGCGCAGTCTTTATTTGGGAATCCAGATATTTTATTATTGGATGAGCCTACCAATGGATTAGATATTGAAACAATTGGTTGGTTGGAAAACTTTTTAGCTGATTATCAAAACATTGTTTTGGTCGTGAGTCACGATCGTCACTTTTTAGATACCGTATGTACTCATGTTGCCGATGTGGACAGATCAAAAATTAAAACTTTTTCTGGTAACTATACATTCTGGTATGAGTCATCACAATTGATGGCAAGACAAATGAGTGATAAAAACAAAAAGAACGAGGACAAACGAGCTGCCTTATTGGACTTTATCGCACGCTTCTCCGCTAATGCCAGTAAGAGTAAGCAAGCTACTTCAAGAAAAAAGGCATTAGAGAAATTAACCATCGAGGAAATTGAACCCTCAAATCGTAAGTATCCAGGAATTATATTTCAGCCCCTTCGCGAAGTGGGTAATCAAATATTAAATGTAGAAAAATTAAAAAAGGAAGTGGATGGCCGTGTCTTATTTAAAGACGTTTCTTTTTCGGTAAGTAAAAATGATAAGATTGCTTTTTTAAGTAAAGATGCTTTGGCAATTACTTATTTCTTTGAAATTATTAATGGTAAAGGAGCAGCAGATAGTGGCAGTTTTGAATGGGGTACAACCATTACCAAAGCATATTTACCTATGGAGCATAATGAGGAATTTTTACAACCCTTAAGTTTGATGGATTGGTTAAGACAATTTGTACCCGCTAATGTAACAGATGCGGACGAGCCATTTATTAGAGGCTTTTTAGGAAAAATGTTGTTTAGTGGGGATGATGTAATGAAAAAGTCCAATGTATTAAGTGGAGGTGAAAAAGTACGTTGTATGGTAAGTAAGATGATGTTACAAAACCCAAATGTGGTGGTGTTGGATCAGCCAACCAATCACTTGGATTTGGAGAGTATCCAAAGTTTTAACGAAGGCTGTCAAAACTTCCCAGGCGTGGTATTAATGACTTCACATGACCATACTTTTATGCAAACGGTGGCCAATCGAGTTATTGAATTAACCCCTAAAGGAATCATTGATCGATTAATGACTTTTGACGAGTATATGGAGGATAAAAGGGTACAGGAATTAAGGGCGGAATATTACGCTTAAGCCTTGTATAAAAGCATTCTATTGGTATGAAAACCAATATTTTAGGCTTTTTTACCCCTAAATGCACCAAATCTATAAAAAAACACTAAAATAAATGGGAGGGTAATTGATATTTACTTACCTTTGCCGTCCGTAAAAAATAATTTCTCATGGCTAGAGTATGTCAGGTAACTGGAAAGAAACCAATCACTGGAAACAGTGTTTCGCATTCAAATATTAAGACAAAGCGTCGTTTCCTTCCAAATTTGCAGAAGAAGCGCTTCTATTTTATAGAAGAAGATCGTTGGATCACGCTTAAAGTATCTACTGATGCTTTAAGAACCATCAATAAAAATGGTTTAGCAGCAGTGGTTAAGGGTCTTAGAGCTGATGGCGAAAAGATCTAATCAACCAATTAATTAAGTATAATTTATAATATACCATCATGGCAAGGAAAGGAAACAGAGTTCAAGTTATATTAGAGTGCACAGAGCACAAGACTACAGGTTTACCTGGAACTAGTCGTTATATTACTACAAAGAACAAAAAGAACACACCAGATCGTTTGGAGTTCAAAAAGTATAATTCAATTTTGAAAAAAGTAACAGTTCACAAAGAAATTAAATAATCATGGCAAAAGCAGCATCGAAAAACGCGAAAGTAAAGGATCTTAAGGCTTCTGCTGAA
>CAIJXU010000076.1 GCA_903824725.1 uncultured Bacteroidota bacterium
GGGCATTCAAGATGATACTAGCGCCTGGCTTAAATTCTAATTGAATTAATTGTTTTGAAGAATGCTTTAATAAAACATTCCCTATTTTTTTATAAATATAATTTTCAAAAGGATTTTTTAATTTAAGGGTTCCTCCTTTTTCTGATTTAATGACTACTTGCTGCAAAATCCCGTTTTTTCGTTCAGCACTTACAATAAATGCGCCTTCGGTTCTTAATTTTTGAAAAGAAACATTATGCCATAGTTCTGGTACAGCTGGCATAATTTCAATAAAATTTTGATAAGACTGAATAAGCATTTCCTGAAGCCCTGCTGCAAATGCAAAATTACCTTCTAAAGTAAAAGGTCGATAAGTATAATTGGAAAGGCCTGATTTTGTTTGATCCCCATTCAAATGAAAACTATTAGTAGAACAAAATGCAGTTGAAAAAATAGTGAGTGCCTTAGCAGCGCCAGCACCATCCTTGGCTCTGGCCTTTAAATTAGCCAGCCATGCGTAAGAATACCCGCACCAATATTTGGGGCCTATGCTGTCTAATACATGTATCGTGTTCTTTATAATGCGTTGGTCTTTTTCAGATCGATCCCATTGTATTAATCCTAATGGATGTATCGCCATTGAATTTGAAAAATGTCGATGGGATTCCTTATAGGGATAATTTTTTGCTACTAATAATTCATCGCGTTCAGATAACGCAAGATCATCAAACTGAGAAAGTATCTTTTTCCAATGAAGGGACTGCTGATTTAAATGTAAAGTTTGGGCAAGCTCACTTGCTATTTGAAAATTATATTTCATTAATGCAAGATCATAATTGGTATTTTGTTTAAACCAAGCGCTTAAATCATTATCATTGATTTCAGGACTCGAACTTATTAATAATTTACGATGCCCGTTGCTATCAAGAACGGTAATATTCTCCAAAAAGCGGGCCGTTTCCTTAATCCATGGGTATGCTTTGTTTTTTAAAAACAGGGTATCCATACTATAGCGCCATTGTAAATAATAATGTTGTGCAATCCATGCAGACACTGTTGGAGATAAGGAATATTGAATCCAGCCTCCCATTTCAGTTCCATCAAGCGCCGTTACGCCAGGGACCGCAATTCCCTCCTTACCAAAAAACTGCTTCGTGTATCGTTTATAATTTTGTTTATTAGCTTCAAAATGATCTAAGTAAGCCATTGAAGCATCTAAATGATTGCCACTATAAGCAGGCCAATAACTTAATTGTGTATTTAAGTCGTGATGAAAATCTCCTTTCCATGGTGGAATGCGACCATTGTCTGCGGTCCAGATGGCTTGCAGTGAAATGGGGGGTGCATTTTTACGCGCAGCCGATCCAAATTTATATTGCTCCAAATACCATTGCTTTTCAATGATGGGATCTGGAACTTGCAATGAAGATTGATCCCAGAAATGGGTCCACCACTTTACATGTTGTTCATAAAATGCATTAAAGCCTTTTGCTAATGTAGTAGTAATATTACTTGAAGTAGATGCATATACGACAGGGGTTCTCGTAATGGTCCATACGCCCTCTACTTCATTTTTTGATATGATTTTCCAACTGACAGTAACTTCATATTCAAAATTGCCCCACCCTTTTTGATGATATACAATTTTATTTTCTTTTTTAATAACGGTTCCTTGTTGATATCCTAATCTACCTAAATCATCGCCGCCTACTGGATCAGCAATATTTTTGACAGTACCTTGATAATTGGGTGCAATCAATTCAATTACTAATGGCTTTTGTAAATTAGAAAATTTAAACCAACCATATGGATGATTCGCATCCACGATGGTCGTGAGTTTTGTTCCATTTTCCCAAGTTACATTGCAAGTTGCAGTTGCAATGTCTAATACTACTTGCGATGACTTTCCCCAACTTGATGAATTAAATTCTAATGCGGCACCAGGAATTTTGGTGGGAGCGGGCTCATTGTCATAAGGATAATCAAAATATTTTTGAACAGGCTGATACTCTTTTTTTTGCACTTGATTATAAATCCACTGATAACTAAATTCTTCCCGATGCAGTCCTTTCATGGGTCTGCTGTCCCACAAGTCTGCTCTGTCTAAAGAAAAGCGTAACTGATTATTTTTCTCCCAAACTAAAGCACCCAACATACCATTACCCAATGGGATAGCCTCATCCCATTGCTTTGCGAGTGTTGTAGATTGTAAATTATGTGCACTATTTTGTGCAGTTGCACCAATAAAGAATAAAGAAAAAGTTAAAACCAATAAAGTGGGTTTCATGCTATTGGTTTAATTAAATTTCTAAAAATTATCTGAATCTCTATAGGCTTTGACAAGTGCCATTTCTCCTTCTTTTCCAGGAAGCGCATTTCCATGTTCCATACCCAAAATTCCTTTATAACCTTTATTATGAATATGCTTAAAGATATTTCTATAATTCATCTCACCTGTTCCTGGTTCATTACGTCCTGGATTGTCACCAATTTGAAAATACCCAATTTCTGACCAGCAATGATTGATATTATTAATAATATTTCCTTCGTTTTTTTGCATGTGGTACATATCAAATAAAATTTTGCAAGAAGGACTATTAATCGCTTTACAAATAGCGTATGTTTGATCTGTGCGGCGTAAAAATAAATCTGGGGTATCACTTAAGGGTTCTAAAACCGTTACTAAATTATTTTTTTCTAAAATGTCTACGCCAGGTCGCAAGCCTTCAATAACATTAGCAGTTTGAATATCAATGGGCAATCTTCGTTCAAAATTCCCAGGCACCACTGTCATCCACTTTGCATTACATCTTTTAGCTACTTCTACCGATTCTTTACAAGATTGAATAAATTTATCCTTCCAGGTTTGTGATCCAGTCGTTAAGTTAATTTGATCATTACTTGAAAAAGCAATTACAAAAACACCCATATTCATCCCTAAGGAAGCTAAGGTATCTCCAATTTTTTGCTGCATTTCAGGTTTTCTACCCATCATACCATTGTCCTCAATGGACCTAAAGCCAATACTATGCGCATATTTGATTTGTTCTATAAAATCAGGACCTGCTATATTTCTAAACATGCCATCATGTATTGCATAGTTACATTTAAAAGGAGCATCATTTTCAATATTGGTTTTACTTGCTTTAGAAGCCAATAAACTAGTAGATCCTAATAAGGCCCCTGTTGCTAACATATTTTGTTTTAAAAAATTTCTCCTTTCCATAGTATCGTATTTTTTTATGACTTAAATTTAGGTATAAGAATCAATATCAACAAGTTTGTACTCATTAGTTTATTTTATTCGTCGCTCCCTTTTCATTTTATTAGCCTTGGTTTCCATAACTACGAATGCGCAAAAAGTCCGATTTAGTTATACGGATCAAAAAATGGGGTCTCCCTTTAATATTATCCTCTTTGCTCAAGACAGTAGCTTTGCCAATCAACAGGCGAAAGCTTGTTTTAAATTGGTTGACTCCTTAAATCATATTTTTAGTAACTACGACGCTACTAGCGAGTTGTCTATTATAAATCGGAATGCCGGGCTAAGACCAATAGCCGTTTCACCTCTCATGTGGGAGTTACTTTTAGCTTCAAAACAAGCCTACATTAAAAGCAATGGAAGTTTTAATATTTGTATGGGGCCGCTGACTTTATTATGGCGCAATGCAAGGCATTCCAAACAATTTCCGAGTAAACAACAAATCCAATCTAATTTACTTTTATGTCAATTTAATACCATCCAATTTAATGAACATGAACAAAGTATTTATTTACCCAAAAAAGGAATGCAACTTGATTTTGGTGGAATTGCAAAAGGATATATTGCACAAAAAGTAATTGATTTTTTAAAAACAAAAGGCGTCCATGAAGCTTTGGTGGAAGCAGGCGGTGATATTTCAATAGGCGATGCGCCGCCCACAAAATTAGGGTGGGTAGTGGGTGTCAATGAACCTGAGCAAGCAGAGCAACTTTTACAAAAAAAATTACAACTGCATAATTTATCTGTCGCCACTTCTGGTGATGTATATCAATTTATAGAACACAATGGATTAAAGTATTCACATATCCTTAATCCCGCTACAGGCCTTGGTGTGACTACACTTCGCAATGTGACCGTCATTGCTCAAGATGGCGCTATTGCTGATTGGTTAGCAACTGCATGTAGTATATTACCCATTCAAGAAGCAAAAAAATTAGCACAGTCACAAAAAGCCGAATTGCTTATTACAGAAATGGTACATAATGAATTAAAGTATTATACCACAAACGGATTTAATCGTTTTTGGTATAATAAAAATTAAATCGATTAACATACAAAGAATAAAAAATGAACTATCTTAAATTTTCAAAACAAACTCTATTGAAATCAATTACAAGCATCGTATTTTTATTTTTACTTTTTTGCCAATTAGGCGCGCAAAATAACAATCCCTCTTTTTTAGCTTATCAGCAAAAAATGGAAGGCACCAACTTATCTTTTAAAATGATCCCCATTCAAGCAGGTAAGTTTTTAATAGGAAGTAAAGCCACCGAAAAAAATAGAAACGCAGATGAAGGCCCACAAAAAGAAATTCAAATTTCGGCATTTTGGATGGGTGCTTATGAAGTAACAAGAGACGAACTAGATGTTTTTTTAAAAGATGAAACCACGAGTCAAAATATCAATGTTGATGCGATTACAAGGCCAAGTGCGCAATACGTGGATTTAAGCTGGGGAATGGGAAAAGAAGGAGGATATCCAGCCAATAGTATGTCACAAAGAACCGCCATCATGTATTGTAGATGGCTGTATGAAAAAACTAAAATATTTTATCGACTTCCTACTGAAGCCGAATGGGAATATGCTTGTAAAGCGGGTACACAAAGCATTTATTATTTTGGAAATGACCCTAATTTATTAGGTAAATATGCTTGGTATGACAAAAACAGTCAGGATAAATACCATAAAGTGGGTCAAAAACTCCCTAATCCCTGGGGCTTATATGATATGTTAGGCAATTTGATGGAATGGACCCTAGATCATTACACGCCAATGGCCTATTCTGAATTTAAGGCTTTGGATCCTATAGTAGCGCCCAATTCAAAAAAGTACCCTAAATCATTAAGGGGAGGTGGATTTACCGAAAACGCAAAGCAATTAAGGTCGGCCCAACGCTTTCATTCTGACCCAGTTTGGAACAAAAGAGACCCCCAGATTCCCAAAAGTAAATGGTGGTTGACCGAGGCCAGAAATATTGGAATTAGATTAGTAAGACCCTTGGTCCCACCAACTGAACAGGAGATAAATGATTTTTTTAAATCCCACCTTTTTATCGAATAATTTTTTAACTTACAATCAGCAAGTGATGCCCTTAGCATAGGGTTTCATGCTATTCATTTTAAAATTAACAGTATGCACAACGATTCAAACAACCATCCAACGAGAAGAACATTTGTGAAAGACACAAGCTTAATCGCTGGCGGTTTAATGACCATGCCATTTTTAACAAAAGCCAATTTTTTTGCAGGATCAGATGATGTTATAAAAGTAGCAGTCATTGGTTGCGGTGGTAGAGGTACCGGCGCTGCTATGCAAGCCATTTCGAGTAAACAAAATGTAAAAATTGTTGCGATGGCAGATGCCTTTAAAGACAATGTAGATAATTGTTATAATGCATTAGCAAAAGAAATTAATGATGGAATTGGGGATATTAATAAAAGATTGGATGTACCACAAGAGCGCAGATTCAGTGGCTTTGATGCTTATCAAAAAGCGATTGCATTAGCAGATGTGGTTATATTAACTACACCTCCAGGATTTAGACCAATTCATTTTGAGGAAGCCATTAAACAAGGAAAGCATGTGTTTATGGAAAAGCCGGTAGCAACAGATCCTGCTGGTGTTCAAAAAGTTTTAGCAACTGCAGCGATTGCAAAACAAAAAAAATTGAATGTAGTGGTAGGTCTTCAAAGACATTATCAAAATTCCTATCGTGAATTATTTAAACGCAAAGATTTAATTGGTGACATTACTTCCATGCAAGCATGGTGGGATAATGATGGCGTATGGGTAAGACCAAGAAAAGCAGGGCAAACTGAAATGGAATATCAAATGCGTAACTGGTATTATTTTAATTGGTTATGTGGTGATCATATCAATGAACAACATATACATAATTTAGATGTGATTAACTGGTTTAAGGAAGGATATCCAGTGAAGGCGCAAGGATTCGGTGGAAGACAAGTGCGTAATGGAAAAGAGCATGGTGAAATTTTTGATCACCATTTTGTAGAATTTCATTATGCAGACGGATCTATTTTGAATAGCCAATGCCGACATATTCCAGGCACTATGAGTAAGGTGGACGAACTTTTAGTGGGTACCAAAGGAAAAATTGAATGTGGTGCAGCAAGAATTGTAGACCACAAAGGAAAAGTGATTTTCCAATTTGCAAAAAAAGGAGAACCAGATCCTTATCAAACAGAGCATACTGAATTATTTGCTGCGATTGCAAAAGGAGAATATAAATTTGCTGACGCAGAAAATGGTGCCAAGAGCACTATGACTTCTATTATGGGCCGTATGGCTACGTATAGTGGACAAATGATTGAGTGGGATAAAGCCATTAATTCCGGAATTGATATTCATCCAAAAGTATATGACTTTAATGCAGCACCTCCAGTATTACCTAATGCCGATGGATTTTATCCAATAGCAGTTCCAGGTGTTACTAAATACTTTTAATTGGTGAAGACCAATATGATGATACAAAAAAACCCGTTCCGATAATTCGGAACGGGTTTTTTTATTGAATAGGTTTTTTAAAAAAGCAATAATAGGGCGTTGTACTTTTTCGCCATAGCACTTATAAAATCAGTAAGTTTATACTTCTTCAAAACCTCATTAGGTATTTCTGAAGCCCCTTGTATAAGGCCCACACAGGAAGGCTTTCCACAATGACAAGCAAACTGTTGTGACATTTTCCACTCGGTGGCGGGATAAAAAAAGGAAAGCTCATCGCCTATTGCAATATCAGTAAGGCATTCCAATTCCATTGTGGTAGTATTAAATAAAACATTGGGCTCGCAACTATGATTGATGTACTGTAAATATTCAGGAGATAAGTGAATGTGTTTTTGTTCACTAATTTGAACCGTTAAATAATTGGGAGTATCTACAATCTTAGAAGAATCAAAAACAATGATTACCTCCCCTTTTGAAAAAGAAGTAGTAGTAAATAATCCGTTTTGTTCATTGGCTAAATTTTGTTTGACCTCGCAATGCGGATGGGAACTAATGTGTTTGTAATGTGTAGGGTTAAACTGTGTTGACATATAAAATAGGAGTTTATAAATTAATTATAGTATTTTAACTTTCTATTTTTTCTTTTGCAATAGCCCTATTGGCTATTCCTACTAAGCCATACTTTAATACAAATGGAATCGTCAAAGGAATAAATCTTCCGATTGTAGGATTGTAATAAACCACAATTAAGGAGATAATAAATATCATAGGCACAACCAAAGTGAAATAAAATCCTAGTAAAACTCTTTCTCTAGCTATATGATGGGTTAATAAAGCATGTTTAGGATCACTTACATAAAACCATAAGATGGTATTCATAAAAGCAGTTAAGCAAATATTAGCCACATAAACTGCATAGGGAACTATTAGATGGGTGTCAGAGGCATACTCACCTAGTAAGCCAGAGGTAAACGGAAGCAATACCACTGAAAATAAAAAAAGTAGATTCAGCCAAATTAACCTCGAAGTATAATGATCAACATATCCAAAAATACGATGATGCACCGACCAGTAATATCCCACAATACAAAAGCTGATGATAAAGCCAAGTAGTTTCCAGGACATTTCTACTAGGGAATGCCATAATTGTTGGTCCGTAGCATGTTCAATGACGGGCACTTTAAATTCAATGACTAAAAGTGTTATAGCAATGGCAAAAACGCCATCCGTAAAAAACGAGATACGGTCTAGTTGAAAATGCATTTTATTTGCACTGTGTCCAGCTTGTGCCATATTATTTGTTGTTTAATTGTTCTTGAATTTTTAAGAGAATGTTATTTTTTTTAGTATTTCTTAATTTTTGTGTGGTATTTGTAAAATAAGTATGCGCTGTTAAAAAATTACATTGAAGTTGTAACCATTCCTTATGTGTAATTTTTTTGGTAAGATGAATTTCCTTTAATAAATAATTACTATTAACATCATAATCATCCCTACCTAAATAATCTAAGTCAGCGTCGCAAATAATTTGTTCGAAATGATTTTTAGGTGACTGTGGAATTTTAGTAGCCATAATCATTCCTGTAATTAGACTAATTTTTGCTTTTGGAAATTTCATTTCGTTTAAAATAGAAGTAGCATATTCTGCACCTCTGGCTTCATGCCTTAATGGTTCCCAAATATATCCAACATCATGAAGCCAAGCAGCTAGCTTAATATCTGCAATGACCGATTTGTCTACTTTTTCCTTTTTTGCAATTCGTTCGGACTGTATAACGACATCTCTAATATGATCAATCGTATGATAGGTATACTGCTTGGGTAGGTTCGCTATTAAAAATTGTTCAATTTTTTGATACGCTAATTCATACTGAAAATCAGGTCGATTATATAAAATCTCTTTAATTTCAATAGGTTTCACTTTACCTTTCACTTTTACAGGATTAAGTTTTTTAGCTTTATATAGTTTTAATGGCTTTACTTTTTTCCAAACCGCTTCGGATACTATGATTTCATCTGCAGCAGCAACCGAACATAATCGAGAAGCTAAGTTAACCGAATCGCCAATTACTGTAAAATTCATTTGTTGTTTAGAGCCGATATTCCCGCTAATTACCTTACCTCTGTTAATTCCTATGCCAATTTTAATGGGTGATTGTAAGTTGATAATTCGATCTTGGTTAAATTCAATTAGTTTTTCTTGCATCTCGATTGCGGTAAGCACTGCATTTTCAGTGTCTTGCTCTGTTGAATTGGGCGCTCCATAAATAACCATTAATGCATCCCCAATAATTTTATCTAAAGTGCCGTTGTATTTAAAAATAATTTCAATCATTAAATTGAAATATTCATTCAAGGTATCAACGACTTCATTAGGTGCCATCGTCTCAGACATAGATGTAAATCCACGAATGTCGGAAAATAAAATAGTCGCTTCTTGCTCCTGCCCTCCTAGGTTTAGCATATCGTCATTTTCCAATAACTGATCTACGATTTGTTTAGACACATATTTTTTGAAAGTGGATTTTAATTTATCCAAATTGGATAAATCCTCCATCGCAACCACCGACCCAATGGGTTCATTTGAATCATTAAGTAAAGGAGAAACAGAGATATTAACGGTAGTAGATTTCCCATTACACTCTAATAATACTTGACTTTCAGCGATGGTCATATTTTCAAGTTCACACTTGGTAATGATTTGATTCATGAATTCATTGGACTCAAATACATATTCATAGTGGTTTCCAAGGACGCTCTCTCTATCTAAATTGATAATCGCAGTAGCTGCTCGATTAATATGATTTATTTCCCCCATCAAATTAGTGGTAAACACCCCTGTCACAATAGATTGCATGACGTTATCATTGAAGGTTTTAGCCTCCTTGATATTTTCAATTAATTTAATATTGTTATATGCAACACTGGCTTGTGTAGCAATAGCAGAAAGCATGTTCGAGTCAGCTTCATGAAAAGGTGACAATCCTTGTCTAGACTCTTTATCAAATAAGATAATGACGCCTACTAGATTTTTTTTGTCTAATAAAGGAGCAATCAGTCCATACTTGCATTGGGTCTTAGATAAAAAAGAATCGCCTTCAATTTGAATATTAATGGCTTTTCTACTTTCATTAATTTCGCTGATGATCCCTTTTCGCTTATTAAATATCAAGCCTTTCAACACAGAAGTATCAATATTGAAATCGGCTCCAATATGTAATACATCCGAGTTATCATCTTCAATTAAGATTAAACCCGAACTGGCATTGAGTACCCCACATGACTTTACTAAAATTTCCTGTAGCAACACTGAAATTTGATCAAATGAGTTAAGCTCATTAGTAATGTCTAATAAAGTTTCTAATTCAAGATACTTTAATTGAAGTTCGCTTATATTAAACTCGGCAGCCATTATAGTTCATTAACACCAGCATCTTCTGTTTCATAAACAGTCGAATATTTTGTCAAGCCCATGATATTAAATGTCTTAGCCACAATGGGTGCTAAATTATAATAGCCAATTTTACCATTGACTTCCTGTAATTTCTCGATGATTTCAATTAAGATAGATACACCAATACTATTTACAATTTTAGTGCCAGCCATATTAATTAAAAACTTAGTTTGCCCTTGTGCCATTCTCTCATAAACAATCGCTGAAATTTCTTCGCCGCCGACATTATTTAAATAACCATTGGTTTCAATGATTACGATGGAGTTGTTTTCTTTGATACTTGTAATAAATTCGCTCATAGTTTTAGTGTTTTATATTTTTTTTCATGGTTACGGTGGTGCCTTCGTTATTAGATTCAAATTCAACTGAATCCATTAACTCCTGAATGAGTTGTAAACCCCATCCTCTTTTTCTTTCATCTTTACCTATTTTATTTTCAATTTTAGGAATTTCGACTTTTGTTTTATCAAATCCAATTCCTTGATCAATCACTTTAATAATTAAAGAATCATCTTCAATTAAAAAGTTAATAAAAACATTATTTTCTGCTTTTGAATGTTCAAATGCATTAATACATGCTTCAATTAAGGCCATACTAATTTCGGCACCTTGATCCTCAGTGAGGTTCATATGCCTTGAAATCACTTCGGCTGTTTGGGTTGCAATCAATTCCATATTTGGTAGGATGGGCAACCTTAGTTCGACGGAGGGCGTTTTCATTTATTATTATTTAATGGTTATTTATGTTTTATGACTACTAATGTAATATCATCTGGATTGTGGTTTCCTGCTAACCAAGTATCTGCTTCGGTCATTAATTGCTTAATGACTTCATCAGCACTACTGTTACCATATTGTGCTATTAGGTTTTGTACTTTTTGATAATCAAATAAATCCCCCGCTAAGTTAGGTGCTTCTGGTAAACCATCCGAAAGAATCACCAAAATATCTCCTTTGTTAAAAGGCGTAGTGGTTTGATCAAAGTATACATCGTTAAAGCTACCTAATGGCACTCCCGATAATTGGATTTCCTCGGCCGTGTTGGTCGATGCCCTATATATAAAGTAAGGTGGCATGCCCGCCGAGCTTAAAGTGATTTGATTGTCTTTTACAAGTGCAATATTTAAGCTCATTCTTAAAATACCTAAATCTACTTTTTTAACCACCCTATTTAATTCATGCAACATATCCTTCGGGCTCATTTGTGGA
>CAIJXU010000077.1 GCA_903824725.1 uncultured Bacteroidota bacterium
CTCATTAAAAGTGCAATGAGAACAACTATCAAAACGAGATACATATTAAATCTACCCAACATCATAATGCCGCTTGCAATCATTAAAATAGAAGAAATCACTAATAGTTTTTTTTCTCCGTTTAAAATAAATACAAATGCACCAACGAACAGTCCAATATGAATTGATACTATAATTATTGCATTAAAAAAGAACTCGACCCACCCAGGGCCAAAGATTATGCTATCTGCACCAGCACTACCAAAGACTGCGCCCCTGAAAAATTCTAGGTCACTAGAAGTAATAAGTATTGAGATAGACTTTATTAAAAAATAAAGTACTACTGGGGTTGCAATAAATATTAAAAAATAATTTAATAAATCTATTCTTCGATTAATTTTTCCCGGTATTTTAAGCGGATATAAGGCGCCAATCTGATTTATTTGCTTATTTTTATGTAATTTTGAGTTAACAATTGAGCCGGCCGTTACCGACAATAACATTATTATATAAATTAAATACGTCTGAGCACTTGGTATTTTCAGTCCAGTCAGAGAAAACGAAGAAATGATAAGCCAAAAATACCACCATGATGTTATCAATAATAATGTAATTGGGTAACTTTTAGGGAGCTTCCACGCTATTATGATGTTTGTGATAAAAATCAAAATTAGAACTTCAGTCATCTTTGTAAGCTAACAAATATTGGAATTAAAAGACTTATAGATAATGATAATAGAGTCGTTAAATATAATCGAATAAACTACTATTTTTACTTAAATTGACCGCCTAATAAATTATCATCATTTTATCACCAACTCTATTTTTTTAATGTTAGTTGTCTGAAACATATATTAAAAAAATAATTAATCTGATTTACGCTTTAGTTCTGCGATATGAGACATCAGAGTCTAAAAGCTCAGATATACTGCCCTAGTTGCGTGATGCCCATACGTCTTTAAGTAAGCTTCATCGCTGAACTGGTTGATTTTTGCCTTATGACTTAGATAGTTTTTTAGTCACAGGGTAATCTGGCCGCTACGGCGATCACAACCACACAAAAATAACGCCGCAGGTTGGCAAAGCTGCACCACAAAGGCATTCTGAAGAGCTCTGGATCTAGTTGCTTCCATGAAAATTAGGCAGCCCCCCCCTTATTGCCCACACCACATATAAGAGCAGACTTCAACGACCCCTTTTATCCATTAAAACTTTTTTGTACACGGCCTGGGTTTCGAGTGCGCAGCGCTCCCATGAAAATAAGGATAACCGGTTCCGCCCCGCTTCAATTAATGTACTGCGGCGGCACTCATCAAAAACTACGCTTGTAATGCCTTGCGCCTGAGCTTCAATGTCTAATGGGTCAAAGTACACGCCAGCATCACCCACTACTTCGGGCATAGAGCTACTGTTACTGGTGATGACTGGGCAGTCATGCGCCATAGCCTCCAGTGGGGGAAGACCAAAGCCCTCATAAGCAGACGGGTAAATTAAAGCATGTGCCTTAGAATAGAGCTGGCCCAACACCAAATCGTCACCACCCAATTGACTTACGGCA
>CAIJXU010000078.1 GCA_903824725.1 uncultured Bacteroidota bacterium
AAATGGAAAAATGAAACCATAAATTCATATTCTTCAACCAATCATGAGGACATAAAGCAAAAGGGATTACGGGGTTTAATTGGTAAACAAAAAGTAAACTTAATTATCGGAGGACCGCCATGTCAAGCTTATTCAATTGCAGGTAGGGCACAAGATAAAAATTCGATGAAAGATGACTATAGAAATTACCTATTCGAAAGTTTCGTGAAAGTAGTTGATGAGTTTACGCCCGAAGTTTTTGTTTTTGAAAATGTACCAGGATTATTGAGTGCTGCGCCAGGGGGCAAGCCTGTTACAGAAAGGATTTACGAAGCATTTAATGAGGTGGGTTATGAAATTAGGAAACCGGAGTCACTTAAAAAATCTGTTTATACAGCTTCTGAATTAGGGGTTCCTCAAAAAAGAAACAGGGTTATCATAATTGGAGTAAAGAAATCTATTAAAATCTCTTTGGAAGAACTATATAATGAATTAGACAGTCTTAAGAAAAAAATAAAACCTAAAAATGTGCAAGATGCAATTGGCCATTTGCCAAAATTTAAGCCTTTAAAAAAACAGAAAAAGGTAAATGGTAAAAATATTTCTCATGAATTGGTTAAAGCAGACAATGTAAAATTGCATGATGCTAGATTTCACAACGAAAGAGATGTTGCAACATTCAGGAATTGGCTTAAAAACGAAATGAACAAAAGTTCGTCTCAAAATAAAATTGCCTTTTATAATGATTTAATGGGGAAAAAATCCAACCACGCAAAATACAGAAATCTAGAATGGGATAAACCATCACCGACTATTGTTGCACACTTATACAAAGATGGATTAATGTTTATACATCCTGATATTGATCAGGCAAGGAGTATTACAGTTAAAGAGGCCGCACTACTGCAATCGTTCCCTGACGATTTTGATTTTATTGGAAGTCAAGGCTTTGCTTTTAAAATGATTGGCAATGCCGTACCACCACAAATGGCTAAAAATATTGCCATTGCTATTTCAAAACAAATAAGAAATAAATGAAGAAATTAAATATACTAGTCGCTTGTGAAGAAAGCCAGGCAGTAACTAAAGAATTTCGCTTGTTAGGGCATAATGCATATAGTTGTGATTTACTTCCTTGTAGTGGAGGGCATCCTGAATGGCATTTTAATATGGATGTGTTTAAAGTAATAAAAAATAAAGGAGGTTTATTACAAAATGGAGATCAAATAAAAATTAATGGGACATGGGACATGATGGTTGCCCATCCTCCTTGCACATATTTGGCTGTAAGTGGTGCTAAATGGTATTACCATCCAGATGATAATTATTTACCTGTCGAACAAAGAAGGCCTCACCCAAAATATCCTAATCGGGCAAATGACAGAGAAGAAGCTGTTAAGTTCTTTGTAAAACTTACTAAAGCCCCAATTTATAAAATAGTAATTGAAAACCCAATTGGTATCATAAGCACAAGATTTCGAAAACCTGATCAGGTTGTACAGCCTTTTATGTTTGGTGACGAAGCGAGGAAGACAACTTGTCTATGGTTAAAAAATTTACCTAAGTTAGTACCTACTAATATTGTAGGCGAAGGAGAACGCATTTATTTCAAAAGCGGAAAGAGTCAACCAAAATGGTACTCGGATGCTTTTGTTAAATCAAAAACTCATGAAGAAAGGAGAACAATGAGAAGTAAAACTTTTCCAGGTATGGCAAAGGCTATGGCTAAACAATGGACGAAATAAAATTATAAACAATGCCAAATACATATAATTACTTCGATGCACCTCCTAGGCCAGAATTTTTAATTAAATCAATTGCTGAACAAGGATATTCGTTAGAGACAGCATTAGCCGATATAATCGACAATTCGATTTCTGCTGATGCCAATTTAATCGAGATTCTTACAAGCATTAAAGATGGCAAGATCACCTTATATATCTCTGATAATGGGAATGGAATGACCGAGGAAGATCTGAAAAAAAACATGCAATTTCCTAGTAATTCGATTGATGAACCTAGAGGAAAAAAGGATCTTGGAAGATTTGGACTTGGAATGAAAACAGCATCTTTTTCTCAAACAAGAAAATTCACTACAATTTCAAGAAAAAAAGATACAGAAAAGTATAGCGGTGCAACATGGGATGTAGAATATTTAAAAACTTGTGGCGAGTGGCGAATTATCATTAACAATGATGACGATGTGAATACTAAATTAGATGAATATTCACAAACAAGTAATGAACATTTTAATCGGTTTGAAAATTACAAACCAAACACAATTATTATTTGGGATGGAGCTCAGTGCCA
>CAIJXU010000079.1 GCA_903824725.1 uncultured Bacteroidota bacterium
AAAACCAACTCTTGGCACATTCTTGGCACAAATTGAAAATCACTTGTAAAATCCCTGATGAATTGTGTCGAAAAAACACAGAAACCTCTACTGGGCTTGAACCACAAAAATCGATGAATAGAAGAAATAGTGATGGATTTTAAACGAAAAAAGTCACCATTTCTGATGACTTTCTTGTTTGCTCCCCTTACAGACGAAAGATGCAGCAACAATGCGATGATTGAGTACATCACTATTAGGAAATTAAAGGGTTGAACTTCGTGTAAATTTGCAGGATGTTAGATTTTGAATGTATTTCAATTTCTAAAATTGTATTGTATAAACATAAATTCAATCATCACTTACGAAAAATGTTGGCAAAATTTCTGACTGCTTTAAAACTTTTCCATTCTCTTATTTTAA
Source organism: uncultured Bacteroidota bacterium (assembly GCA_903824725.1). Taxonomy (GTDB): domain Bacteria; phylum Bacteroidota; class Bacteroidia; order Chitinophagales; family Chitinophagaceae; genus Sediminibacterium. Next base: position 403 of record CAIJXU010000079.1, read on the forward strand.
ATGCGGGGTCTACTTCAGTATGGAAAATATGATTTGTGTAATTACTAATAGTTTTTATTGAAATCGCAAGAATAATGTCTAAGATGTGTTTTTCATTATAACCACTCTCAAGAAAACTCTTTACATCTTCATTACTTGGGTTACCTCGTTTATTCACCATTATTGATGTGAATTCATACAATGATTTTAGTTTGGTATCAGATATCTCTTCGCCATTTCTGATTGCATCAGTTATATTCGGTGGAACCTTTGATACCAAGTCGGCAATTAGACTATGTGCCGCCATACAATAACTACAATTATTTTCTACACTAATTGTGAGAAAAATTATTTCTTGTTCTGTAGCTGAAAAATTACTCAGTGTCCGAAAACTTTTATATGCGTCCATATAGGTTTTTAACAAAATTTGGTTATTGACCATTGCCTTATACATATTGGGAATCATTCTAAATTCCTTTTTGGTAATAGACAATAATTCTTTTTGTGATTCAGTTGCAGTATCAAATTCTACAAGTGGTAATTGCATTTTGTAAGTCAAATTGTTGTTCATTGTTTGAATTTTTAGTTATTTTGATAGTGCAAGTATCTAAAATATACTTGGTATAAAAAATAACTCACCAAGATGAAACAAAGTAACCTAAATGAAACTGTTGTTGATAATCAGCTGGTTATAGACAAAAAAAAGATGGAAAATATTTTCTCAGATTTTGATTTAGATAATCCTCCTGCTGTTTGTCCTATTAGAGACGTATTAGCTAAAGTGTTGGACAAATGGTCTATTCTTATTGTTCTTATGTTGGGCTATTATGAAATCTTGCGATTTGCAGATTTGAAGAAAAAAATCAAAGGCATTTCTCCGAAAATGTTATCAATAAGTTTAAAGCATTTAGAAAAAGATGGTTTTATAATTAGGACTGCTTTTGCGGAAGTTCCATTGCGGGTGGAATATAAATTAACGGCGCAAGGGGAAAGTTTTTGTAATAAAATCTTAGAGCTTTCAGAATGGATTAGCATTTATTTCCCAACTATTGTTGATGGAAGAAATAAGATTGATGCAGGCACAAAGGATTAGTGTATGATATTGTTAAGGTAAAGCAACAGATACTTCAGTTCAAGGATGCCGTGTTAAATGATAGGGGCTAGGATTATGAATAAAAAAGGGTCATACTATCAAAGTATAACCCTTTTACTTTTTTACTTGCTCCCTCTCTTGTCGGAAGTTGCAACCATAAAGGGAAGATTGAGCTTGCCCGTTTAAGGAAACTTATGAATTAGAGAAATGGTTTTAAGTGGTATATTCTATTCCCCATTGGTGCAATGAGATAATACTTGGTAGTAGACTTTGGCCTTTATCGGTTAGCGTATATTCAACCGTAGGGGGAATTGTTGCAAATACTTCTCTATTTATGATTCCGTTCTTTTCCATATTCTTCAATTCCTTTACCAGCATCCTTGTGTTAATTCCTTCAACACTTCTTTCTAATTCCTTAAAGCGTAATTTGCCTTTAGATAAAATATAAATGATTGGCATTGCCCACTTTCCCCCAATAATTTCTAATACATCTTTTAAGGAACAAGTGTTTTCGGAAATCTTGAATATATTTTCTGACATAAGTATCTGATTTTCAATAATGCTTTACAATAGGTTACTACTATACAATAGTGTAACTACTTTCAAAAGTAAAGTAATGATTTTACATTTAGAACTCAAATACTAAAAATCTTAAAATGAAATTATTAGAAAAATCAAGATTGGGGAATTTAAGCCTAAAAAACAAAATGGTTATGGCCCCAATGACTCGTTCAAGAGCGTCAATTAATGGAGTTGTAGGTGATTCTACAACGCTTTACTATACGCAAAGAGTTGCAGCTGGCCTAATCATTAGTGAGGCGATTAACATATCAGAACAAGCAATTGGAAGCCCATTAACTCCTGGTATTTATACAAGTGAACAAATTGGTGCGTGGAAAAAAGTCACTAAAGCTGTTCACGAAAATGGGGGTCTTATATATGCGCAATTATGGCATACAGGACGAGTTGGGCATTCGTTAGTTAAAAACGGGAATTTGCCTGTTGCACCTTCTCCGATTGCAATTGAAGGGCAGCAGCATTTTACAATGGAGGGACCAAAAGATTATGAAACCCCAAAAGAATTAACACTTGAAGAAATAAAAGCAATTATTCACGATTTTAAACAAGCGGCAATAAATTCAATTAATGCCGGGTTTGATGGTGTTGAATTACATAGTGCATTTGGATATTTGCCCAATCAGTTTTTAGCAGAAAGTTCAAATCAACGAAATGACCTATATGGTGGAACGATAGAAAACCGTAATCGTTTTGTTTTAGAAATAATGCAAAATTTAGTTGATGCAATAGGTGAGAATAAAGTGGCTATTCGACTATCCCCAACAAGTACTTATAATAACATCTTACA
>CAIJXU010000080.1 GCA_903824725.1 uncultured Bacteroidota bacterium
AATTATATATAGATAATACATAAAAAATAAAAGCCAATCAATTAATGACTGGCTTTGTGGAGAATAGCGGGTTCGAACCGCTGACCTCTTGCATGCCATGCAAGCGCTCTACCAACTGAGCTAATTCCCCTTATTTTTAAAACCGCCTACCTTCCCGATTTTCATTCGGGACGCTCTACCAATCCCGAGAACTCGGGACTAATTCCCCAATTGGTGCAAAAGTAAGCGCAAATTGTTTAACTGCAAGGGGGGAAATAGCTTTAATTCAATTCTTTATTCCGGAAAATAATTTTCTGTACATTTCTATTTACGCAACAATATGTTTAAATAGATAAATAGGGAATAAAAAAAGGTTAAATAAAATAAAATTTTATAATTAGGCTTATCTGTGCTTTTTTCTTTAAAATACAAATAAACCATACTTGCAATTACAAATAAAAAGGTGCTTATTAATCTTGCCCAAAGCCTATGAACTGGGTCAATAAAACTATCCCTGATATACCAAGTTGCCGTAACGATTGTACATACAGAAATGTAGATTAGAATTGATTCTTTAATTTTTATTGATTTCATTATTTGAAAATTATTTATGTAAATGTATTAAATAAGTCTTAACAACTAAATAGGATTTGAAGCTCTGCATGCTTGCCAACGTTTAACAACATTGATTTTACAACTATACTCTTTTAAATAAGCTAAGCCTGACAATGTAAGGGTTATACCTAAATTAACTGGGGTTGGTAAAATAAGTCCAATCTGCGCTGCTATCAAATCCCAACTTAATGCTTCGCTACAATCTTCAATCCCATAAGCGTAATTTTTAGAACAATCGTCAGCCAACATGAAAGGCTTTACTGATTGAGCAGAATCTGATTTGGAAAGTAAAAATGCAAATTTGAATATCGCTAAAAGACATTCCTTATTGCGCTTATAGAGTTCAGGAAATGCCGCAAATACTTCTAAAAATAAAGTGTTATTAGTAAGCGTATATTTAACAATTATATCGGCATTTTTGTACCCTAATTTCAAAAGAAATATTTTAAGAGCATTTTCATTTTCTATAGAGGCTGCTTCATTAAAATCATTTTTATCAATAATTCTTTCTTGTTGTGGAAGTGAATTATTTTTTATTGCAGTATCAATATCACTTATATTAAGTAATATGGATTTGAACTCAGTTGATAAAGAAATTTGCTTTGCTAATGCCGAGTCCGATAGGATAACGTTTTGATTGACTTGCAATTGATTCTTACTACAACTATAAATTGTAATCGAAAATAATAATGAAAGTGAAGCATATCCAAAAATTATCCATCTATTAAATTGTTTCATTTTGTTCATTTTTTTATGAATTCAAATAAACACAATTGAAAGATTTGTTTTTGCAGTATTTATACTAATAAAGGATATACAAATGTACCCATTAGTAATAATTAGAAGCAGGTAAATAAAGTATTAATATTTTCTCAACCACTGTAATTCCCCTAGGAGGGAGCAAAAGTAAGAGCAAATACTTTAAAATACAAAGGAAGAATTAAAACAGTTAAAAGTTAACCCCTTTATTCTAAAACGAATTTGGTAACTCTTTGTATTGAGTCAAATATAATTTTTGAAAAAAGCTTATCCACGGGAACTTCCATAGAATATTTTAAATTACCTACTACTGTTACCGTATCCCCTTTCATTGCATAAATGGGGCCAAAAATAGTATTAATCTCTCCTGTGCTTGAGTTGGAATAGGATGTGCCATTAACAGTAGGCACTAAATAAGAAGCGTAGGATTTTAAAACGCCTAATTCAACAGTAGTTAACTTGCCTGTATAAGGATTAAAATAAGTTTTATAAATGATTGCGACATTATCACCAGGCTTTAAAAGCCAATAGTGATCAGATTCCCATTCGACTCTAAAATCAACAGGCGAAGGAATTTGATTTGGCTTTCCATTAATTAAAACCCTACCCGTGATTCTTGAAAAACTTTGATTCGATGATGGATTTAATGGCATGTGATAAAAGCCATTTTTATCAACCATTAAAGATCTTGTACCTGAAGGATTTAAAGCTGAATCTATTGTATATGAAATAGTATAAACAGGTAGGACTATTTTATCATCAGCTTCCTTACTACAAGAAAAAGCAAATACTGTTATACAAATTAATGTAAAATGAAAAAATATATTTACTTTATTTTGAAGCATACTTTTTAAACACTTTACGAAATCATGGGCTTTGAGTTAGGAAAGATATTAAATATCACCCTTCCCTTCAATCCAAAGTTTGACTGCGTCAGTGGTCACGGATTTTGGTCGTTCTAATGGGAATCCTAATGCACGATCCCATGTTAAACTTGCTAAAACACCTAAGGCTCTACTGACTGCAAATAAAACGGTATAAAATTCATATTCAACGATACCATAATGTACTAATAATGCACCGCTGTGCGCATCTACATTGGGCCAAGGATTTTTTACTTTTCCTAAGGATTCTAAAATGGGAGGTACTGTTTCATAAATTTTCCAAACTGTGTTCACTAACTTATCATCAGGTAAATGTTTTTTACCAAAAGCCATTTGTGCAGTAAATCTTGGATCCGTTTTTCGCAAAACAGCATGTCCATAACCTGGAACTACTTTCCCTGATGCTAAGGTTTTTTGAACATATTCAGCAATTTGAGCAGCAGTAGGATCATCAGTTCCAATTGATTCTTGCATTTCAAATATCCATTTGATCACTTCTTGATTGGCTAATCCATGTAATGGACCTGCTAGTCCATTCATACCTGCTGCATAACTTAAATATGGATCGCTTAAAGCAGATCCTACTAAATGTGTTGTGTGTGCAGATACATTTCCTCCTTCATGATCGGCATGTATTGTCATATACAAGCGCATTAATTCTTTTGTGCTTTCATCTTCAAAGCCCATCATGTATGCTAAGTTTCCTGCCCAATCTAATAAACCATTGGGATGAATGTGTTCACTATTTTTATATTTTCTTCGATAGATATATGCAGCTACTCTAGGTAAGCGTGCAATTAAATCCATTGAATCATCATAAGTGTATTGCCAGTAATCTTTTTTATTCATTCCTTTAGCATACTCCTGTGAAAATTTACTTTCAGTTTGTAATGCCATGACACCTGCCACAAACATAGTCATCGGATGTGTTGACAATGGCAATGCATCAATCACATCAAAAACATGTGAAGGAACATGACTACGACGCTGCCAATTACTAGTGATTTCCTTTACATCAGAATCATTTGGAATTTCACCAATCATCATTAAATAAAATAAACCTTCGGGCAAAGGCTCGTCTCCTTTGGGCGCCTTTGGTAATTTTGCTTGTAATTCAGGAATGGAAAACCCTCTAAATCTTATACCTTCTTGTGGATCTAATAAACTAGTTTCAGTGACTAAGCCAGTGATCCCACGCATACCTTGATACACCTGAGCTAAAGTCACTTCACCCACTTTTTTATCACCGTGCTGTTTTAGTAATTCTTTTATTTCAATGGCGGCTGCCGTTGCTTTTTTCTCAAACCGATCCTTTATATCTTCCATACAACAAGTATTTTATTAAAACCCGTTTAAATTTGGACACAAAGTTAACTAAAAAACCGGCTTATTTTGGTGCTTTTTTATACAAATAGTAGACCACCCAAATAAAAATCATATTGGGTATCCAAGCGGCTAACATGGGTGGTAAATTCCCCTTGGTTGAAAAGATGGTTGAGAACCTATCGGTAATAATGAATAATGCAGCAATAGTGAATCCCATAGCCAAATGTGAGCCACTTCCGCCTCTCACTTTTCGACCTGCAATAATAGCACCAATTAAAGTTAAAAGTAATACCGTAACAGCTGTAGCATCTCGACGATACCTTTCAATCTTTAATTCATTTAATCCTTCAGAGCCCCTCATTTCTTCTAATTGAATTTGATTTATGAGTTGAGGCGTCGTGAGTTTGTCTTTAGTATATCTGTCTTTTTCTAAATCAACTGGCTTAAATGAAAATTTTTTGTGTACGCTGGGGGTATAACTCACCTCTTCTCTATTTTCAAATACTTTGCGTTCCAACACATCATTTAATAACCAATCCTTATTTGCAGTATCATACAAAATCATATCTGCCCTAGTATTAGAAATTACTTTACCATTTTTTACTTTATAAGAAAAAAAAGTACCTCCTCTATTATTGGCAGTATCGTAGTTATATATACCAGCATAAGTGACTGAGTCAATTTTAAAATAAATATCCGAGGAAGATTGCAGTAATGCATTGTATGAAGAATGGGCATCTACATAAGCCGCCTCAAATCCTCCCCTAATTTTTTCGGCTTTAGGTATCATCCATTGATTAGATACCCATAAAAATAAACCTAAAAAACATCCTCCAAAAACATAGGGCCTAAGCCAACGGTTATAGGAAGTGCCGCTTGCAATGATGGCCACAATTTCAGTCTGCTCCGCCATCTTTGAAGTAAAGAAAATAACAGCGATAAAAACAAATAAAGGAAATAATAAGGCAATGATATGTGGGATAAAGCCATAATAATAATGCGTGATGATTTCACCCGCAGATAAACCTGACTTTACAAAGTCATCCGTTTTTTCACTTGCATCAATCACTATCGCAATAACTGCAAATAAACATATGGAGAAGACAAAAACAGCTAAGAATTTTTTTAATATGTACCAGTCTAGTTTTTTCAAGGTTACTATTTAAATTATAAGCGTTTACTAATTTGTTCTACCATTGATTTTTTCCAACTCGAATAATCGCCTGCTTGAATATGCAAACGAGCTTCCCCTACCAACCAAAGATAAAAAGATAGATTCTGAATACTGGCTAATTGCAAGCCCAATATTTCATCTGCCACAAATAAATGTCGACAATAGGATTTCGTATAATATTGACTAAGTTCATTAGGCAAGTTTGGATCCAATGGCGTAAAGTCCTTTGCCCATTTTAAGTTTCTAATATTAATAACCCCTTGTGTTGTAAAAATCATACCGTTACGACCATTGCGGGTAGGCATGACACAATCAAACATATCCACTCCTAAATCGATGGCTTCCAATATATTCCATGGCGTGCCCACGCCCATTAAATACCTAGGTTTATGAACTGGAAGGTTTTCACAACAAAGTGCTGTAAAATCATATAATTGTTGTTCAGGCTCCCCCACACTTAATCCTCCAATGGCATTACCCACCGCATTTTTTGAACTAATATATTCACAAGATGCTTTTCGTAAATCTTCAAAAATGCCCCCTTGAACAATGGGAAATAAATTTTGTGTATAACCATATTTATCTGGTGTATTATCAAACTGATTGAAACATTTATCCAACCAAACATGCGTTAAATCCATACTCTTTTTAACATAGTCATATTCACTTGGAAAGGGCGGGCATTCATCAAATGCCATGATGATATCTCCTCCAATGCTTCTTTGTATATCCATCACTTTTTCAGGACTAAATAAATGTTTACTCCCATCAATATGTGACTGAAATAAGACACCCTCAGGTTTAATTTTACGATTATTGGCTAATGAAAAAACTTGATAGCCTCCACTGTCTGTTAATATGGGCCGATCCCATCCCATGAATTTATGCAATCCGCCAGCAGCTTCAAGCACTTCTAATCCTGGACGTAAATATAAATGATAGGTATTCCCAAGAATGATTTGTGCATTAATATCCTTCTTAAGTTGTTGTTGCGTGACTGCTTTCACTGAACCAACAGTACCCACAGGCATAAATATAGGAGTTTCAATCACCCCATGGTCTGTGGTTATTTTACCTGCCCTAGCCGAGCCAATTTTACTTTGAGTTTGAAGTTCAAATTTGAGTGCCGCCATAGGACAAAGGTAAGGTCAAAAAGGATGTTTTCCACATTCATTATTGGGGTGAAATAACTGAGCATGCATGCTTTACTTTTGTAAGATGCTAACTAACCCAATGATGGCACCTATCATGATAGGCGCCTTTATACTTATTATTGCCATTCAGCTATTTTATTACTTGTTTTTCTTTTTAAGATTATCGGTTTATAAGAAAAAAACCAAGCAAGTTAATGTGGAACATCCTATTTCGGTAGTCATATGTGCTCGCGACGAAGCCCCTAATTTAGCCAATAATTTACCAGGCGTTTTGGTCCAACAATACAGTACCACACATGAGGTTGTTTTAGTGAACGATAATTCAGAAGATGAAACAAAATATTTAATTGAAGAATTTAAAAAATCATTCAAGAATTTAAACCCCGTTTTACTATCTCAGGAAGCAAAGATGATCAATGGGAAAAAATTTCCTTTGTCTATTGGTATCAAGTCCGCAAAAAATGAAACCTTATTATTAACCGATGCCGACTGCGTTCCTGCAAGTGAGCATTGGATGCAACTAATGCAAGATGGGTACGATGATGATATAGAAATTGTATTAGGCTATGGCGCTTACAGAAAGAAGCCGGGCATTTTAAATAAGTTAATTCGTTTTGAGACTTTTCAAACAGCACTTCAATATTTCTCTTATGCATTAGCAGGCTTGCCTTATATGGGCGTGGGTCGTAATTTATCCTATAAGAAAGAAGTTTTTATACGCAATAAAGGATTTTCTTCAATCAATCAAATGCCAAGTGGTGACGATGATTTATTTATTAATCAAGTGGCTACTAATAAAAATACAGCTATCGTAATTGAACATGATGCCCATACGATTAGTGAGCCCAAAACTACTTTTCATGATTGGATGAATCAAAAATACCGACATTATACTACTAGTAAGTATTACAAAAAAAAGCACGCTGCCTTATTAGGTATTTTTGCTTTAAGCCAATTTTTAGTATATCCTGTTTTAATTGCTTCTTTATTTTTTACACAACAATACATTCTTGTGATTAGTTTATGGGCATTAAGGATGCTGGTGCAAGGCAGCATTTTACGCACCACCATGAAAAAATTAAATGAATTAGATTTATGGCCTTGGTTCATATTGTTCGATTTTTGGTCTATGTTCTATTATTTATTTACCTTGCCTAGTGTATGGAAAGCCCCACAGAAAAATTGGAACTAATCACTAAATATTTTGCCGATTTCACGCCGCATCAACTGCAACAGTTTGCGTCATTGGAAGAAGCATACAAGGATTGGAATGCAAAAATCAATGTGGTATCTCGTAAAGATATTGACCAACTTTATTTACACCATGTATTACATAGTCTTTCAATAGCAGCCATTGCAGAATGGGAAAAAGGCACACAGGTGATTGATATTGGTTGTGGTGGTGGCTTCCCAAGTGTACCCCTTGCTATCTTTTTTCCTGAAGTACAGTTTTACGCTGTGGATAGTATTGCAAAAAAATTAAAAGTGGTAGATGCTGTTTGTGAAATGGCAGGGATTAAAAATATTACAACAAAACATACCAGGGTTGAAGAAATTAAAAATAAAAAATTTGATTACGCCATTAGTCGCGCAGTGGCACCACTAAGAGATTTATGGCAATGGGCTGGACCCTTGCTTATAAAAAAGGCAAACCAACCCAATGGATTGATTTGCCTTAAAGGTGGCGACTTACACCAAGAAATTTTTGAAAGTGGTGTACGTCCTAAAATGATGTCTATTTATGAAATATTTCCAGAGGACTATTTTCAGGAAAAATTTATCATTCAAGTAAAGAAACCTTAGTTAGGTATTTCCAATTTATTATTAGTTCTGTTGATATCTGGCATTCGAAAGCTAGGATCTATTTCAATTGACTTTAATGATGACAATGGTTTGCTTGTTTCAAAAGTATAAGTAGGTGATCCCCATTGCCATTCACGATGAACAATACGATTTACTACACTCTCAGCACCCTTTGCTCCTAACATTAAATCAAGTGGCATATAATGCAGCTCACTTGTACCGTCCTTATAAGTGACAAGTACTTCAATAGGCATAGGTAATTTGCCATTTCGTTGAATACTAATGATGGCGGTGTTATTACCTGCTTGAATATCGTTCAATCCATAATCGATAGTCTTAGTCGAGTTCACCCAATACTCTTTAAACCATTGCAATTGTATACCACTTGTTTTTTCTGCAACACGAATAAAATCATTGGCATTGGGATGCTTAAATTTCCAAGTGTTATAATAATTCATCATGATAACATCGCGAACCGAATCACCTACGATATATCCTAAAACGCCTAAAAACGTTGCTCCTTTCGAATAAGCAGCATTACTATAGGCATAGTTGGTATTAAAATGATCAGCATGCGTTGTTAATGGCTCTTCGAGTCCACTTTTCACTAAAGCTAAGTAACCATTATAGCTACCAGCTTGGGTCAAGGGTAAGTCTAATTTAGCTCGAGCAATATTTGCAGCTACTTGGGTTTTTGCTTTTTCACTGATAAAAGGAGATTGTGCAGCCACATTAGCATCATACCATCTTGATACTTTGCTTTCAGCAAAAGTTGCAAATCCTTCATCCATCCATGCATATAAACTTTCGTTGGTGCCTAATACTTGTTGATACCAATTGTGCATCCACTCATGAAAAACAGTTCCTAAACTTGGTCCTTTTATTAAAGTGGCCATTGCATATTCCATTCCTCCATCACCCCCTTGAATAAATGAATATTGTGGGTAAGGGTAAGCGCCAAAGTTTTTCTCAATAAAGGGTAACGCTTTCTCCGCTGCCCACAAAACGTTTGCCCATGCGCTATCTGTACTCGCATTTTTTTCCTTATAATAAACATGTATCGTTAAACCTTTGCGTACTTCCTTAAATAAATGTTTGAATTGATTATCGGCAGCCCATACAAAATCATGCACATTATTTCCTTTAAAGTTCCAAGTTTGCAAACCCTCTTTAGTAGGTATTGAATTTGGATTTTGTAGCACCCCTGTAGCCGCAACCATATAAGATTTATCTAATTGCAAACTCACATCAAAATTGCCCCATACCCCATAAAACTCACGTGCTATATAAGCATTGGTATTCCATCCTTGATAATCATATTCCACCATTTTAGGGTACCATTGGCTCATTGAATATCGAACACCTTCGGCATTGTCTCTTCCTGATCTTCTGATTTGCTTAGGCACTTGCGCTTCAAATACCAATGATAATTTAACAGCTGTTTTAGGTGCGATGGGATTGGTTAATTGCACTTCTAAAATAGTTTCGTGTTCAATTAATTTTTGCGCCTTGCCTGCCATTAAAATTTGACTCACTCTTTGGTAACCAATTTCAGTGGGTGTTAATTTTTGGATACGATCTGTAACACGCGCATCCCAATCTTTAATCACGTCCCCTCTTCTACTGGTCATTGTATTTTTTCCTAATTCTCTACTACGCACATCCATTGAAGAATTGGGCTGAAATGCATTCCAGTATAAATGAAAATATACTTTTCGTAATGTGTCGGTTGAATTATTGGTGTAAACAATATCCTCTGTTCCTTTTACAATATTGGTAGTGACATCCAATGCTGCTTTTATTTTATAGTCGATATGTTGTTGCCAACGATCGGCTTGTGCCACTAATAAATTAATAAATGTAAAAATGCCAATAATGAATAGAAAAAACTTCTTGATCATAAGATTAAATTAAGAAGCTAATTTAATCATTTTTACCTTCCACGACGATGACAATTTCGCCTTTTACTTGCTTTTCAGAAAAATATTTGACTAGATTTCCTAATGTATCCGTAATGTTCTCCTCGTAAATCTTTGTTAGCTCCCTACTCACGGATGCCTTTCGCTCAGCGCCAAAGTGGGTGGCGAATAATTCCAAGGTTTTTACAAGGCGCATAGGGCTTTCATAAAAAATCATGGTGCGCTCCTCATTGGCCAAGGATTCCATTAATGTTTTGCGTCCTTTTTTCAGTGGAATAAACCCTTCAAAAATAAAACGAGTTGCAGGTAACCCACTATTCACTAGCGCAGGTACAAACGCGGTAGCACCTGGTAAACTTGTGATGGCCACACCGGCTGTTTTACATGCACGAACCAATAAAAAAGCAGGATCAGAAATACCTGGTGTCCCTGCGTCTGTAATTAATGCAATATTTTTTCCAGCTTGTAATTGTTGCACCAAATGATCCAACACTTTATGTTCATTGTGTTGATGATAAGGAGTTAATGGCTTATGAATTTTATAATGCTGTAATAATTTAGATGAAGTACGTGTGTCTTCACATAAAATAAAATCAACCGATTGCAAAACCTCAATTGCCCTAAAAGTAAAATCTTTTAAATTTCCAATAGGTGTAGGCACTAAGTATAACATGGAAATAATTAAGTAATTAAAAAGTGGAAATTGCCAGTGAACTATTGAACAATTTCAATTTCAAAATATTCCATTACAGCGTTGGCTAATAATTTCTTACTAGCTTCTTCGGCCACAGACTTCGCTTCTGTCTCGGAGGCTGCTTCTATTTGCAAAGTGATATGTTTACCCACCCTTACATCACTTATCCCTTTCATGCCTAAATTATGTAAACCACCTAACACGGCTTTGCCTTGAGGGTCTAATAAATCTTTTAATGGCATCACTTTAATTTGAACTTGGTATATCATATAGAATTATTGAATAATTGTTTTTTTGTACAACAAAGATACTAAGCAATACCCCATAAAGCCAAATGGAATGGCCAGCCATTTATAAAAATATCCTGTCAATGCTATTTCAATAGCGACTAATAATAATGGTATGACTAATTTTCGTTTATTGGACAGCCCTTTTAGTGCTAACATAGGCAGGCTCATCACCATTAAATAACTCACCATTATAATATATACATACCAAAACATTGGAGTTAATAAAATTTGAGCAGCCCAACCCGAATGCCAATAAATCAAGGGAAACGAAGCAGTTAATAGACCAATCATAGGAATAGGCACGCCTTTGAAATAAGTAGTTTGTGTCACATCCAAATTGAATCTCCCTAATCGATACGCACCCGCCATTGGAATTAAAAAGGCAGGTGCTAATAATAGCGAGTTATGACTTAAAGCATTTACATCATTGGCTAAGGCCATTCTTAAAAATTGAAAAACAATACAAGCAGGAGCAACACCAAAACTCACCACATCTGCAAGTGAATCTAATTGCTTCCCCATTTCTGAGGATACTTTTAATAATCTTGCTACAAATCCATCAAAAAAATCAATCACTGCCGCAATGGCTATAAATAAACTAGCCATATATAGTTGCTCTGGCATTTCAATAATCATAGCTCCTGTTTCATCAATGGATGCAATTGCGCCTGCTTGAAACACATACACAATAGCCCAACATCCAAAAAATAAATTTAGGAGTGTAATTAAATTAGGAATTTGATTTTTAAATGAAGACATGCTTTATTTTTTGTTTCGTTTCATGAGTGCTTCAATTTCTTCAACAGTAATTGGAATATTTTTCATCAAATCCTGATTTCCATTGGCTGTTATCCAGAAATTATTTTCAATCCTTACACCCATACCTTCTTCTTTGATGTAAATGCCTGGCTCAATGGTAAATACCATGCCCGCAGTAATAGGAGCTGTTCTTGTTCCTAGGTCATGTACATCTAATCCTAAATGATGTGAAATACCATGGTATAAATATTTTCTGTATGCTCTATTTTCAAGATCCTCATTTTTCACATCTGCTTTTTTTAACAACCCAATTTTCAAAAATTGTTGTGTTGCTTCCTCTCCTATCTTATCAGTGTATTTTACAATACTGATGCCTGGTTTTAAAATTGATTTTGCATAATTATGCAAATGCAAACATGCATTGTACACTTGTTTTTGGCGTCTTGTAAATTTACCATTGACAGGTACTGTTCTTGTCAAATCAGCACAGTAGCCACCATATTCTGCACCAAAATCCATTAAAACCAATTCGCCATCCTTACAAACATTATTATTAATATTATAATGCAAGGTTCGCGCATTGTCACCGCTAGCAATGATGCTATGATAAGCAACTCCTGTTGCACGTTGGCTTAAAAATGAATGATAAATTTCAGCTTCAATTTCATACTCATGCACGCCTGGTTGTATGAATTGCAGTAATCTTCTAAATGCAACATCGGTAATATCAATGGCTTTTTGAATCACTGCCACTTCTTCCTTGGTTTTAATTCCTCTCAATTCCTTCATTAATTTTGCTGCTCTCAAATACTGATGCAGCGGATACCTTGATTGCATTTCATCAATAAACCTATACTCATTAGTACGAATTAAATTATTCTTACGATCATTTTCATTTGAATCCAAATAAATAGCATCCGCTAAGTGAATCCAAGGTTGCAATAAACCATCTAAGGAATCCACCCAAACAATAGTGGTCATACCTGAAATTTTAGTAGCCTCATTTGCCCTTAATCTTTTACCATCCCAAATTTCCTTTAACTCTTGTGGACGAACTAACACTAATACTTCTCTATATTTTGGATCAGGATTATCCGGAAACAAAATCACCATGGAACCCTCTTGTTCAATACCAGACAACCAAAATAATTCGGTGTTTTGTTTGAAATTATGAAGTGCATCCGCATTGTATGGAAATTCATCATTGCTCACAAAAATAGCAATACTGTTTTTTTGCATCTTTGATACAAAACGCTTTCTGTTTTGTATAAAAATTTTAGAATCTAATGGTGTGTATTTCATGTTGTTCTTTTTTTGTATAAATAGGTCATGATGGGCTCAGCAAGTTAATTAAAAAATCTGCTTCTTATGCGATCTTACCCCATCCAATTTTGTTTTTTTGGGTTTGTAAAAACAATTTTGTGCTTTGATGTTCGGGCAAGCTTAAAGTAGGGTCCTTTTCACTGATGCTGGCCGCCGCTTCCTTGGCTAATTCTAAGTTAGCTCGGTCATTTATAATATTGGCCAATTTAAAATTCAAAGCCCCACTTTGTCTGGTTCCATCAATATCTCCAGGCCCCCTTAATTCCAAATCCTTTTCTGCTATAACAAAACCATCGGTGGTACTACACATGATTTTTAAGCGCTCCTTGGCTTCTCGACTGGCCTTTACACTGCTTAAAAGTATACAATAACTTTGCTCAGAACCCCTGCCCACTCGACCGCGTAATTGGTGCAATTGAGAAAGTCCAAATTTCTCAGAACTCTCAATCACCATCACCGAAGCATTGGGCACATTCACCCCTACTTCAATAACTGTAGTACCTACTAATATTTGTGTATCACCGCTCACAAAACGCTTCATATTGGTTTCCTTTTCGATACTTTTTTGTCGGCCGTGTACCATGCTTATTTTATACTTGGGCTCAGGAAAATGACTTTTTACTTGTTCATATCCTTGCATTAAATCCTCATAACTCATTTTTTCACTTTCCTCAATTAATGGATATACATAGTAAGCTTGTCGCCCTTTTGTAATTTCTGTTTTAACAAAATCCATCACATTCGCCCTCGTCGTTTCATAACGATGCACTGTTTTAATGGCTTGTCTTCCAGGAGGCAATTCATCCATCACACTATAATCTAAATCTCCATAGGCGGTCATGGCTAATGTTCTTGGAATAGGCGTTGCAGTCATCACTAATACATGCGGAGGAATAACTGCTTTTTTCCAAAGTTGTGCGCGTTGCGCAACCCCAAATCGATGTTGTTCGTCAATCACCGCCAACCCTAAATTTTTAAACTTTACTACTTCTTCAATGATGGCATGCGTTCCAACAACAAAATGAATCGTATCGTCGGCTAATCCTTTTAATATGCGTCGTCTTTCGGCCACTTTAGTACTTCCTGTAAGCAATGCAATTTCAAGTGGCATTGATTTTAATAAATCACTCAAGCTCGCATAGTGTTGCTGCGCCAAGATCTCCGTAGGGGCCATGATACAACTTTGAAATCCATTATCTGCTGCAAGCAACATACTTAATAATGCAACCATCGTTTTTCCACTGCCCACATCTCCTTGCAATAATCTATTCATCTGTTTGCCCTTAGCGGTATCTACTCTAATTTCCTTAAACACTCTTTTTTGCGCACCAGTTAATTCAAAGGGTAAATATTTATTATAAAATTCATTAAAATGATCTCCCACTTTTTCAAATAAATGTCCCTTACTATTTTTATGTCTTTGGATTTTTATTAAATGAATTCGAAGTTGCGCAATAAATAATTCCTCAAAAATTAAACGATCTAATGCTTTTTTATATAAAGTAGCCGAATTAGGAAAATGCACCTGTCTAAATGCCTCCCATCTGCTTAGTCGATTTGTTAATAAAGCGCTAGGTAAATTTTCAGGCAAATCTCTTTCACTTATTTGTTGGAACAAGGTTTGTGTGAGCTTGCCAATTTGTTTCCCATTCAATCCCCTTGCTTTTAATTTTTCGGTCGAAGAATATACTGGTTCTAATAATGACTTTTGTCCTTGCGTCATGGCCACATAGGGCTCAATTTCGGGGTGTACGATTTGTGCCCGTCCATTAAAAAAACTTACCCGACCAAATACTAAATACAATTGACCCTCCACTAAATTTTTTTGAACCCAATTAATTCCTTGAAACCAAGCGAGTTCCAATTGACCCGTTTCGTCCCTTAATTGCGCTACCATCCTTTTTGAGCGTCGCTCCCCAATCAATTCAACACCTTGTAACACCCCTTTTACCTGAATATAATCCTGATCAGGGGTAATGGACCTGATGGTATGCAACTTAGTTTTGTCTATATGCCGATGCGGAAAATGCTGCAACAAATCACCAAAAGTGTATATTTCTAGCTCCTTTTTAAGCAGATCTGCCCTAAGCGGGCCCACCCCCTTAAGGTATTCAATAGGACTAGATAAAAGTGAGGCTTGACTCAAACTATTTTTTTTAGATTCTGCACAAATATCCCAAAAAGATGGCAAAAAATGGGTTCCCATTTCATTATCTTCGCACAGCTATGGAAAAGGAAATTGTATTAAGCGGAATTAGGCCTACAGGGTTTTTGCATTTAGGGAACTATTTTGGTGCCATGCGCAATTATGTGCGTATGCAAGATGACTTTAATTGTTACTTTTTTGTAGCCAACTGGCATAGTTTAACCACCCATCCCGATACAAAGGAATTACAACAAAGTGTATTAAGAGTAGTGGCCGAAAATATTGCTTGCGGTTTGGATCCCAACAAAGTTTCCTTGTATGTACAAAGTGATGTTCCAGAAATTGCAGAATTATATTTGTATTTAAATATGTTGTCTTATAAAGGGGAGTTGGAAAAAACAACCACTTTTAAAGATAAAGTGCGCATGCAGCCCGACAATGTGAATGCAGGATTACTAACTTACCCTGTTTTACAAGCTGCTGATATTTTAATTCACCGTGCAGTGAAAGTGCCAGTGGGTAAAGACCAAGAACAAAATTTGGAAATGGCACGCAACTTTGCAGAACGTTTTAACCATAGATATGGTGAAACTTTTCCATTACCTTATGCATTTAATTACAATAGTGATTTGGTAAAAATATTAGGATTGGATGGCGAGGGAAAAATGAGCAAAAGTGAAAATCAAATGACGACTTTGTTTTTAGCAGATACCGATGATTTGATTCGTAAAAAAGTAATGAAAGCCAAAACGGATCAAGGCCCTTTGAGCCCTAATTCGGTAAAACCAGATTATATCCAAAACCTGTTTACATTGATGGGGTTAGTGAGTTCGGCAGATACTGTTAAAAAATTTGAGGAGGATTTTAATAATAGTTCCGAGGGAAATTGCATTATAAGATACGGCGATATGAAAAAGCAATTAGCCGAGGATATGGTGCATTTTATAAGCCCTATCCGTTCACAAGCCACTGATTTACAAAACAACAAGGCCCATTTATTGAAGATCATTAAGCAAGGGGCAGACAAGGCTAGAGCAAGCGCTTCGGGCACCCTTTCTCTAGTTCGCAAAACAATTGGGATGGATTACCTATAAAACTTTTAAAAAAATAAATAGTACATCAACTATTTTGTATTTTCACTATCATGGCAAAAGCTAAAAAACCAAAACACGTTGCAGTCGCCGGCAATATAGGCGCAGGTAAAACTACTTTAACCGAGATGTTAAGTAAGCATTATCGTTGGATTCCTCAATTCGAAGATGTGGACCACAATCCCTATTTGACCGATTTTTATGATGACATGCCTCGTTGGAGTTTTAACTTACAGATATATTTTTTACATGGTCGCCTTAATCAAATTTTAGATATTCAAAGAGGTACCGAAACGATTATACAGGATCGTACTATTTATGAAGATGCTAATATTTTCGCACCCAACTTACACGAAATGGGATTAATGAGTAAGCGTGATTATGATAACTACTATGGATTTTTTAGCACTATTAAAACAATGGTTCAACCACCCGACTTATTAATTTACTTAAAAGCGTCTGTTCCTACCCTTGTTTCTCAAATTCAAAAAAGAGGGAGAGAATATTAAGAAAATATTCGTTTAGACTATTTAAAAAAAATAAACGAATACTATAATAAATGGATAGATGGATATAAAGAAGGGCCACTATTAATTATAGACTGCGATAAAAATAAATTCGGAGAATCCGAGGAGGATTTAGGCGAAATTATCAGCAAAGTAGACGGTATGTTGTACGGTTTATTTTAAACTTCACTGTAATGAATGCTATTACACCACAACTACTAGAACAATTCAAAATTATTTTAGGTGCTGACTTCGTTTTTACTGATACAGATAGTATCGAAAAATACGGTAAAGATGAAACCGAGCAACTCCATTATGCCCCGCAGGTTGTTGTTAAACCTAGACATGCAAATGAAATTGCACAACTATTAAAAATTTGTAATGAACATTTAATACCCGTCACACCAAGAGGTGCGGGTACTGGATTAACAGGAGGGGCACTTCCCCATTTGGGAGGTTTGGTGATTTCCATGGAACGATTTAATTCAATCTTGGAAATTGATGAACAAAATTTACAAGTGACCACCGAACCAGGTGTGATTACCGAAGTATTACAAAATGCTGTCAAAGAAAAAGGATTATTTTATCCTCCTGACCCTGCCAGCAAGGGAAGCTGTTTTATAGGTGGTAATATCGCAGAAAATTCTGGCGGACCTAAAGCAGTAAAATATGGTGTCGTAAAGGATTATGTTTTAAATTTAGAAGTAGTACTTCCTACTGGTGAAATTATTTGGACAGGATCCAATGTATTAAAAAATGCAACTGGATATAATATCACACAACTCATTGTGGGTAGTGAAGGCACATTAGGTATTGTTACAAAAATTGTGTTAAGATTAATCCCCCATCCAAAATTTGATTTACTAATGTTGGCTCCTTTTAATAGTCTTGAAAAAGCAAGCGAAGCGGTGAGTGCTATTTTTAGAGCGGGTATCACGCCAAGTGCTATGGAATTAATGGAAATTGACGCCATCACTTTAGCTTCGAAAATGTTAGACAGCACAGCCATCCCTATAACCGAAAATTTAGCAGCCCATTTAATCATTGAGGTGGATGGCAATAATATGGAGGTATTAATGAGTGAAATGGAAGCCATTGCTGAAGTATTGTCTCAATATGAAGCCGGTGAATTATTTTTTGCAGATGATGCGCAACAAAAAAATGAACTTTGGAAAATACGCCGACGAGCCAATGAAGCAGCGGTGTCGGCTGGTTATACCATTGAAGAAGATACGGTTGTTCCTAGGGCGGCACTCCCTCAATTAATAAAAGGAGTGAAGGAATTAGGAGTAAAAAATGGATTTAAGGTAGTATGTTACGGGCATGCAGGTGATGGCAATTTGCATATTAGAATTAATCATCCTAGCATTAAAAAAAGTTATGGTAGTGAGGAGATGAATGCAATTTTGACACAACTTTTTATTTTAGTAAAAGGATTAGGTGGCACCATCAGTGGAGAACATGGTATTGGCCTCATTCAAAAATCGTATATGCCTGTTTTATTTGACGAGGTATCACTTGAGATTATGAGGGGAATTAAAAAAACATTTGACCCTAATCAAATTTTAAACCCAGGTAAAATTTTCGACCTAAAATAATAACTTAACTTTAAATATAGAATTCAATATGCGCTTAAAAAATATTTTAGCCTTCGCGTTTCTTTTATTTAGTACCGCATCGCTATGTCAAAATACGGTAATCACTACTAATTTATTAGATAGCAGACCCGTCTTTATTGGTGGCGGACTTGTATTAGGTGGCGGATCGCATGCCTTTCAAATGGGACTGAACCCTGAATTGATTAAAAGTTTCAATGATTATGTTGATGGTGGATTGGCGATGAATCTTTATTATGAAGTTTACGACGCTTCAGAAATTAATGCCATCAAAAGTAAAAATTTCAGATTGGGTATCGGCGCTTTTACTCGTGTTTGGCCTATCGAGAGTTTTTTTGTACAAATTCAACCTGAGTATAATTATGCTTGGATGAATCTAACAGATGTGAGGACTGGAGCATCGGGAGTTGACAAATTTGGTGCAGAAAGTTTATTAGCAGGCGTCGGTTACGGTAAAAGAAATGAATGGGGCATGAGTTATTTTTCCATTATGTATGATATGTTTAATAACCCCCGTTCTCAATACATAGATTCGTATAACAGAAAACAACCTATATTTAGAGCAGGTGTAGGATTCCCTTTAAGGTTCGGGGCTAGGAGAAGGCATTAATTATTTCTTCGGCTGTGCTGCAAATTTTAACTCTATCTCTCCACGCATCATACATAAAACCTTCTTGTTGCATATTATCCAATAAATGGACTAATGGGTCATAATAACCATTGGTATTTAAGATAAAAACTTTTTTATCATGAATTTTTAAGTTGTTCCAAGTTAGCATTTCAAACAACTCGTCCAAAGTGCCCATTCCTCCAGGTAATACTATCGCAGCATCTCCCTTTTCATATAATATTTTTTTTCGTTCATGCATGGATTCGGTGACAATGAGTTCGGTTAAGCCCTCATGTTGCGCTTCCCATTCCAATAACAATTGCGGGATAATTCCAATTACTTTACCCCCATTGTTAAGACAGGCATTAGCAACAGCGCCCATCATCCCTTTATTACCTCCTCCATAAATGAGGGTAACCTCTTTTTGAGCCAATAATTTTCCTAAAACAGTTGCTTGTGTTTCAAAATCTGCTTGATGACCCGACCTTGATCCGCAAAAAATAGTAATGGCTGAAATTTTCATTTTTGATCTTCTTTTAATTAACTGTTTCCACAATTTAACTAATTAATCCAAAGTTTATATTTACTTTGCTTAATTAAAATAAATATATGAGCGCCTCCCTGCTTTTCGCCTTTGTCATTGCTTATTTTGTACTCCTTTTAGGGGTGGCTAAAGTAGCAGGCAAAAATAGCAATAACATGTCTTTTTTTATTGGCAATAAAAACAGCAATTGGATGTTGGTTGCTTTTGGCATGATTGGAACTTCACTCAGCGGTGTTACTTTTGTCAGTGTACCCGGCGCAGTGGGTATAGATTCATTTCATTATTTACAAATCACTTTGGGCTATTTAATTGGTTATTTAGCCATCGCCTATGTGTTACTTCCTATCTATTACAAGCTCAACCTTACATCTATTTATTACTATTTGGAAAACAGATTAGGAATGGGCGCTTATAAAACCGGCGCTTCGTTTTTTATCTTATCTCGAACCCTAGGTGCCACAGCTCGCTTATACCTTGTGGTAAAAATTTTACAAGTATTTATTTTAGACAATATGGGTATCCCTTTTTGGGCAACCACCATTGTCATTTTAGTGATGATATTATTATATACTTATGAAGGAGGCGTAAAAACGATTGTATGGACCGATACACTTCAAACATCTGGTATGTTATTGGGACTTATTATATGTAGTATTTACATTATGTCCAATTTGCACTTATCGGTAGTGGGTGCTTGGCAAGCCATGGAAGCTAAAGGGATTGCCAACGTTTTTGATATGAATGTGAATAATAAATCGTTCTTTTTAAAACAGATCATTGGAGGGGCTTTTGTTACCCTTACCATGACAGGGCTTGATCAAGAAATGATGCAAAAAAACATATCTGTCAAAACTTTAAAAGATGCACAAAAAAATATGGTCACCATTGGGTTTACCATGTTATTTGCAATTAGTCTTTTTTTATTCTTAGGTGGGCTTTTAAATTTATATGCGGCACAAAATAATGTAACCGCTGCTGGAGATACCTTATTTCCTACATTGGCTTTACATCATATGCCCCCTTATATATCTATCATTTTCATTTTGGCTTTAATATCAGCTTTGTTTCCTAGCGCAGATGGCGCCATTACAGCATTGACCTCTAGTTTTTGTATTGATATGATTGGAATGCAAAAAAAATTAGACTGGGATGAATCAAAAAGGAAAAAAATCAGACAAAGAGTTCATTTAGGGTTTGCATTTATTTTTTTATTATTAGTCATGGTATTTAAATGGATTGATAACAAAAGTATTATTGATTTAATTTTAAAAATAGCCTCCTACACTTACGGACCCCTTTTAGGATTATTCGCATTTGGTATTTTAACACAACGTCAAATCAAGGACCGATGGGCCTTTCTTCCTTGCTTTATTGCCCCCTTACTTTGCTTATTATTAGATTACCTACAACCCTATTTTTTTGGAGCAACCCCTGGCAGCTTTAGAATTGGACAGGAATTATTGATCATCAATGGCTTATTTACCTTTTTAGGATTATTGTTAATTTCATCGTCTAATAGCGAAAAAAAATAGAACTTTGGCCAATGGATTTTATTAACCCTTTGGCGAATGATTATGCAGCGCAATTTAGCAATGCCACCCCTTCCTATTTAAAGGAAGTGTATGAAACTACTTTAGCGACCCATTCCCATGCGGAAATGCAAAGCAGTTGGACCCAAGGCGGCTTTTTAAGTTTAATAAGTAAATTATTACAACCTACCCATATTTTAGAAGTAGGTACTTTTTCAGGATTTAGTGCCATGTGCTTGGCCGAAGGTCTAAAGGTAGATGGCCAGTTACATACCATTGAATTAAGAGAAGAAGATGCTATTAAAGCTAAAAATAACATACTGCTATGCCCTCACAAGGAAAAAATAAAAGTACATATAGGAGACGCAGGTGAAATATTGCAACATCTAACAGCGCCATGGGACCTTGTATTTATAGACGCCGACAAAGTCAATTATGCAAAATACTATCAAATGATTTTCCCTCATGTAAAAAGCAACGGTTTAATTATTGCTGACAATGTATTATTTCATGGCGAAGTTTTAAATGAAGCTATGAAAGGAAAAAACGCTAAAGCAATTCATGCCTTTAATCAAATCGTCATCAACGACTCTTTGGCAGATACCATTATGTTAACAGTCCGAGACGGCTTATCTTTAATTAGAAAAAAATAAGAATGAAATTAAAAATTTTGATTTCCCTTTTCATATGGGGAATTTGTTTTGAATTAAGTGCACAAAAAACCGCTACCCTCATTTATATAGATCAATATAAAGACATCGCCATCAAGGAAATGAAACGCACAGGTATCCCCGCTTCTATTACCTTAGCGCAAGGGATCGTAGAATCCAATAGTGGCCAAAGTAATTTAGCTGCCAATTTTAATAACCATTTTGGAATTAAATGTAAACTAGATTGGAAGGGCGAGACCACTTACCAAGATGATGATGCGAAACAAGAATGTTTTAGGGTATACCCCAACGCCCAAGCTTCCTTTATAGATCATTCCAACTTTATTAAATCAAGGCCTAATTATGCCCCCTTATTTCTATTAGATCCTGTTGATGATTCGGCATGGGCCATTGGTTTAAAAAAAGCAGGTTATGCCACAGCAAGTGATTATGCAAAAAAATTAATGAAAGTGATTGACGACTTTGAATTATCACAGTTTAATTTTCCTGAATTAAATGATGAAAATGATTCCATTATTAAGGATACTAAATTACCCATTACTAAAACGGATACAGCGGCCTTACCTACCATAGCAGCTGTTCGTATAATTAAAGTGTCGGATTCAATCATTAATAAATCAACTGCAAAAGACACTACAGTGGCCTTGCCTACTATAGTGACTGTTCCTAAAGTGAAAATCTCGGATTCAATAAACATTAAATCAACTACAAAAGAATCCACAATAGCATGGTCAACAATTGCCCCAATTCCAAAAATAAAAGTAAATAGCACTGCTAAGGATTCTATTTCAAAAAAGGATTTGAACAATTACCCTACCACTCCATTTAAGATTAACCAAGTTGCTGTGATCTGGGCTAAAGCTGGTAGCTCACTATTACAAATAGCCACCGAACATCATATTCCTTTATATAAAATTTTTGTTTTTAATGACTTGAATGAATCAGATTTATTGGAAAACGATCAATTACTTTTCTTGAGTGCTAAAAAAACAGAAGGCAGTAAAAGCTTTCATACTGTAGCGAAAGGAGAAACCTTGTATGATATCAGCCAAATGGAGGGTATACAATTAAAAAAAATAAAAGAATACAATCCAACAATAACCAAGGATGCCCTCACTGTGGGAACCACCTTAATTTTAATGAAACCGAAGGAACCCTCAAAAAAAATAATTCTAAACAAATAAAAGACGCCTTTTATCTTAACTTTATTCATATGCAGACCATAAAAATATACGACAAGGAATTTACGCCCTATATTACCGACGCAGAAATTCAAGATAAAATCAAGCTGCTTGCACAACAATTGAAAACTGATTATGCCGATAAAAAGCCATTATTTTTATCCGTATTAAATGGGTCTTTTTTATTTACAGCTGACTTATTTAAACATTTAACAATTAAAGCGGAGGTTTGCTTTGTAAAACTTGCTTCCTACAAGGGTGTAAGTTCGACAGGTAATGTCATTACTGCGATAGGATTAGACACGAATTTAAGTGGTCGTCATGTAATTATTTTGGAAGATATTATTGATACAGGTAAAACCTTACATCATTTTTTACCTCAATTAAAAACACAGCAATTAGCGTCCTTAAAAATTGCGGTCTTGCTTAATAAAAAAGAGGCCCTTGCCTACCCTGTTCAAGTAGATTACGCCTGCTTCGATATCCCCAATAAATTTGTAGTAGGTTATGGTTTAGATTATGATGGTCTTGGAAGAAACTCAAAAGACATTTATCAACTAAAAGAATCCTAAAAAACTATTTCGTTCAATTCCTTATCTGAATGCTTCCTTCACTCGATCAAAAAAGCTCTTTTCTCCCTTTACTGGCTTGGGTTTAAAGTTCTCACTCAATTGCATTTTTTCTAAAGCTGCTTTTTCTTCATCCGATACATGCTGAGGTGTCCAAATATTCACATTAATTAATTGATCCCCTTTAGCATAGCCTTGCACTTCAGGAAATCCCTTTCCTTTTAATCTAAATATTTTTCCGCTTTGTGTCCCTGGTGGAATTTTAATTTTTGCACGACCATCAATGGTAGGTACTTCTACACTCGTTCCAAATACCGCATCTGGAATGGTAATATATAAATCATATGCTACATTCAATCCATCTCTATGTAAAGATTCATGTGGTTCTTCCTCAATCATGATAATCAAATCGCCAGGACTGCCCCCTCTTTCACCTGTATTTCCTTTGCCTGACATACTTAATTGCATTCCATCTTGTACACCAGCTGGTATATCAATTGAAATGGTTTCGTCACCAAACATACGACCCTCTCCTTTACATGATGTACATTTTGCAGTGATTGTATTTCCCTCCCCTTGACAGGTAGGACAAGTATTCACTGTTTGCATTTGACCTAAAAAAGTATTGGTCACTCTTTTAACCTGACCCGAACCATTACATGTTCCGCAGGTTTGAACACTATTTTTATCCTTAGCGCCATTACCACCACAAGAGGTACAAGGAACATGTTTTTTTACCTTTACTTGCTTGTTTACCCCATTCGCTATTTCTTCAAAAGATAATTTTAATTTGATTCTCAAATTACTTCCTCTTTGACCAGTTGCTCTTGACGATCTTGCTCTTCCTCCCCCTCCACCAAAAAATCCACCAAATCCTTCGTCTCCAAAAATGTCACCAAATTGACTAAAAATATCATTCATATTCATTCCACCACCACTAAAGCCACCTGCGCCGCCACCTGTTCCTGGACCAAATGCTTGATGTCCAAAACGGTCGTACTTTGCTTTTTTATCTGCATCACTTAATATTTCATATGATTCGGCAGCTTCCTTGAATTTTTCTTCGGCTTGCTTATCTCCAGGATTTCTGTCGGGATGAAATTGCATCGCTACCTTACG
Source organism: uncultured Bacteroidota bacterium (assembly GCA_903824725.1). Taxonomy (GTDB): domain Bacteria; phylum Bacteroidota; class Bacteroidia; order Chitinophagales; family Chitinophagaceae; genus Sediminibacterium. Next base: position 24,262 of record CAIJXU010000080.1, read on the forward strand.
ATATGCTTTTTTAATTTCATCCGCAGTTGCCGATTTACTTACCCCTAATATTTCGTAATAATCTCTTTTTGACATATTGTGTTTTTATTTGCCTACAACCACTTTAGCAAAACGAATAATTTTATCATTTAACAAATACCCTTTAGATATTTCATCTACAATTTTTCCTTTCATCTTTTCATTTGGTGCCGGCACTTCGGTAATGGCTTCATGCTTGTCCACATCAAAAGTTTGTTGGATACTTTCCATCGCAACCACTCCTTTCGATTGTAATGTAGATCTCACTTTATTAAAAACCAATTGTATTCCTTCCTTTTGCATGGCTATGTCATCTGAGCTATTCAATTGCTTTTCTGCACGGTCACAATCGTCCAACACATCCAAAAATGATACAATCACTTCCTTACTTGCAGTCTGAATCAGCTCCATTCGTTCTTTGGCTGTACGGCGTCTAAAATTTTCGAATTCGGCCATCAATCTTAGGTATTTGTCCTTTTGATCTACTAACTCCAATTTTAAGGTATCCAATTCGCTTAAAGGAGGGGTTTCGGCCCCTTGTTCCTCAGACAAAGCGGCAGTATTGTCTGCAGCTTCATTTTCGAGTGTATTTGCCTCCATATTTGCAGGTTCAGTGTTGATTGGTTCGTTCTTTTGCATAATCAGGTATTGATACAAATATCTGCCAAAAATATTGCCAAAGCAGTAAAATAGCAAAATTGACATAAAAGGGCTTAAAAATGAACAAGTTGTCACTTATTCTCTGCCTATATTTGTGCCATGACAAAGGTGTATTTAAATAAGAAAATAACGCAAAGGATTGCTTCGGGCCACCCTTGGATTTACAACAATGAGATTGACCGTATTGCAGGTACGGTTGCGCCTGGCGATTTAGTAGAAGTGTACTTTTTTGATGGGCAATTAGCAGGTCGAGGCTATATCAACCCCAACTCGCAAATCACGATTAGATTATTGACAAAACATAGAGACACCATTGACGCCGCTTTTTTTCATAAAAAAATTGCAACGGCTTGGGCTTATCGAAAACAACTTGGATATGTCGAAAACTGTCGATTGGTTTTTGGCGAAGCAGACGAATTACCTGCCCTCATCATAGATAAGTTTAATGACTATTTTGTTTTACAAACTTTATCGTTTGGAATTGAAAAATGGAAGCCTGCTATTGTAGAAGCGATTCAATCCATTTTTAATCCAAAAGGAATTTATGAACGCAATGATGTTCCTGTAAGAGAACTAGAAGGACTTACTCAAATAAAAGGCTTTTTAAGCGACCCCTTCCCTACAGAAATTTTAATCAATGAAAATGGTTTAAAGTTTTATGTCAACATTGAAACAGGACAAAAAACGGGCTACTTTTTAGACCAACAAGATAATCGCAGAGCCATACAAAAAATTGTGAGCGGAGCTGATGTACTTGGCGCTTTTACTTATACGGGCACATTTGAAATTCATGCCGCACATTATGGAGCAAAATCGGTTTTAGGTATTGACATTTCAGAAACTGCAGTAGAACAGGCGAATAAAAATGCAGCATTAAATAAACTTGACCACATCGTTAAATTTGAAGCTATGAATGCTTTTGATGTATTAAAAAGCTGGGGCAAAGAAGGTCGAAAATACGATGTCGTGATGCTTGATCCACCAGCCTTTACTAAAAGCAGGAATAGCATCGACAAAGCAATTACTGGGTATAAAGAAATTAATTTAAGGGGGATGAAAATGATCAACAGCGGCGGATTTTTAGTGACTTCAAGCTGTACAAATTTAGTAAGCCCTGAATTATTTTTAGACACCATAGATATGGCAGCAAAAGATGCTAAAAAAAGAATTAGGCAAGTCACTTATCAATCTCAATCAAGTGATCATCCTATTATATGGGGCATGGAAAATACACACTATTTGAAATTTTTGATTGTTGAAGTTTGCGATCGTTAAAAAATGATTCCTTAAATAACTTAATACAAAAAGCCTCCTTCAAACAGTTTGAAGGAGGCTTTTTAATTTTATACTTTTAGCAACCAGCGATATTTCAGTTTAAAGTATTCAATACAGTTTGAATGGCTTCAAAATTAGGTAAATCACCAGGTGTAGGACATATTTCAGCATATTGTACCACTCCTTCTTTGTCAATAACAAAAGCGGAACGCTTGCTCACTCCTGCCATTTCGAATGCTGGGAAAACTTCATATTTAACCCCATAAGAAGTACTTGCAGTTTTATTAAAATCGCTTAATAAAGTAAAGTTTAATTTTTGCTCTTCTTTAAATTTACCTAAAGTAAAAAGGGAATCTACTGATATACCCAACACTTCAGCGTTGGCATTATTGTAAACACCAATATTGTCTCTGATACTACATAATTCAGTAGTGCAAACTCCAGTAAAAGCCAAAGGGAAAAATAATACGACCACATTTTTTCCTTTATAATCTGCTAAGGATACTGCTTTTTTTTCTGTGTCAAATAAGGTAAAAGCAGGCGCTGCTTGTCCGATTGAAATGCTCATTTTTTTATAATTTAATGGTTTATTTAATTTTGTTCAAAAGTAAGAAAGAGACTTTGAAAATTATTGTTTTAGTTGCTTTATTGTTTCAGTTTTTTCCCTTTTCGATATTGCAGCGACAGAATCCATTAATTCCTTAAACAAAAGTGGATGTTTTTCGTAAAAATCAATGGAGCTGTAAAAATCCTTCGCTGTCACTTTATTTAATTCAAAAATTTGTTGATACATTTCGACATTTTTACGCTTACCCTTTAAAGTGCTGTCCTGAAAGGAAATTTTTGAATAATATCCATCCGACTGCATTAATTCCCATACAATTCTTGGCATTTTTTCAAACGCAACTGGCGCCTTCCCTTTTTCCGAAAATTGACAGGCTACAATAAAAAATAGGGCTGTTAAATATAAATATCTCATTCTAATTTTTCTTTATACTTGTTAATATTGGCAATATCAATAGTTGACAAAGTTGCGATTAGTTGTTTTTTCATCGACTTTTCTGCACTACCAAAGATACCAATGATCTCTGTCACTTTCCCTTGCATTAATATAGGTACTGCCATGGTATTTGAACTGGCTTCGTATACTTCCTGCATACTCATTAATGCATTTAAAATAGCCGCCTTTGCAACCGATGGCTTATCTACTAATTGATCTAGCCCTTCTCGATAATAACTGTATAATACACTGTGTAGTTTATCAAAACCACTTTGGGTAAAGTTGTCAATAAGTAAATACCTGTTTCTTTGACCATCGTATGATTTCCACCCACTGATACCTGAGCCTTCAGGGGCATTATTTACAATATTAAGTGCCTTATTAAAATAGGGCTTGCCTCCTTGGAGCGCATAAGAATCATAATCCAGTCCTAGTATAACATAGATGTAATAAGCAAGTGTAGCCGTCAAATTTGCTTCTAATGCATCCGAACCTTGCACTCTGTTTTCATTAAATTCAATAGGCTGGGACAATTGATATTTAAATGTAAAATTGGCGTCCTGCATATTTAACAAGGGCGTTGTATATGCACTATTATAGACTGGTCTATTAGACACTATACTTAACTTAGCTTCATATACGCCTGATGATACAACCGATTCAATAGTGATATAAAAATTACAATCAATTTTTTCTTCTTTTGAAAAAGCATCACTTGTCCACTTACGTTGATTCAAAAAATCTTTTAGTTGACTTTGTAATTGCACGAACGTTTTAGGATCCACTTGATTATCTACCTTACTTGTTTGAAAAGAAATGGTTGCATTTAATTCCTGCGAAATGCATTTTAATTGCAGTAGCACTGAAATACAAAATAAAGAAATGATTTTATGCAACATGAGTCCCGCTGTTTAACGATGAATGGTTATCCCTAAAATACAAAAACGTCCCGATAGTATAACCATTTCGGGACGCTTTAATGCAAATAAGTGAAGATTAACGAAATAAATCGGTCTCCTCATTCTTGCGATAATAAATTTTATCATCAATGAATTCAGCTGTAGCTAAAATGGCTGGGTTAGGCATACGCTCATATGCTTTAGAGATTTCAATTTGCTCCTTGTTCTCATGAATCTCCTCTAAGCTATCTGTATGGCTTGCAAACTCCTCCAACTTACTATGCAACTCCTCTCTGATAGAGATATTGATTTGATTTGCTCTACGAGATATAATCGAGATAGACTCGTATAAATTACCCGTTTTAGCTTTTAATGCCTTTAAACTTTTTGTTTCAACAACAGAAGCGACATTCGCTCCCATATGTCTTCTTAATTTACTCATTTTATACTATTTAATAAATGATCAGTTTGTGTTTTAATTTTTTTAGCCTCCGCCACCAATGGACTATCGCTATACCTGTCCACAAAGTCGTTATATTCAACAATTACTTTTTCGAATCTTTCTTTTTGTTTGTCTACAAAACTATTTTCAGCAAATTTGAAATAGGCTTTAATAGTTAACAATTTATATTGATCTGCATTTTTTGAATCTGGATACCCATCTGATAATAAGCCATAAGAGATCGCCGCCGAACGGTATAAAGCAAGATTATAATATAAAGTAGCTGTTTTATAATCCTTCAATTCTAATTTAGCACGACAAGCGTCAATCACATCAGTCGCTTCCTTCACTCTTGCACTTTTTGGATATGCATCAATGAAAGCCTGCATTAACTGAATTGTTCTATTGGTCGTGGTTTGATCTAACTCTGCTTTAGGAGATCTCTTAAAATAAGTATTCGCTCTCAAATATTCAACTTCCTCTCTTTTTGGACTACTTGGAAAATATTCAATAAATGTTTTAAATAAATTTTCCGAGTTTTCATAATCCTTGTCTAAATAATAGGAATTTGCGAATTTCAAATACAACTCCTCATATCGAGCAGTTCCTTTCACAAATGGTATAACAGATTCAAAGAGCTGCTGAGCATTCGTGTACTTTTTTTCTTTAAAGTACTGTTCGGCCATTTTTACTTTATAGTCAGTATCCTTATTTTTCAAAATTTTCTGAAATTTTGAAGTACAAGAACTTAGACTCAAAACAATACAAAAAATGACAATTATTCTATTCATACAGGGAAGCAAAATTAGCTAATAATACTCAATTTATGATTAAAAATAATCCAAATTGAAGCGTTTAGCGTTAAGATTTACATAAAAAAGGCCCCTCCCGAATGATCGGGTGGGGCCCATATCAAAAACTTAGGACAGTAAACTATCCTTTACTTGCATTGTCATCATCCATTTTCGCTTTGATTTCAGCTAAAGCACCTAAGTCACCCAAAGTAGATTTTTCAACTTTACTTTGAATTGTCTTTACTGCTTTTTTAGTTTTCTCAGTTTCAACTTTTGCTTCTTTCTTAGCTACTTCTTTTTCTTCTACCACTGCTTGTTCCCAAATTCTAGCATGACTAACTACAATTCGCTTTTCATTACGATCAAATTCGATCACCATGAACTTCGCTGTTTCTTCTGCTTGAACTTGTTTACCATCTTCTTTTGCAAGGTGACGGTTAGGAGCAAATCCTTCTAAACCATGAGGCAATTGTACAATAGCACCTTTATCGTCCTTGCGAACAATAGTACCATCATGAATAGATCCAATTGCAAAAGTTTGCTCTAATGCATTCCAAGGATCTTCTTCTAATTGCTTATGACCTAATTGTAATTTTCTGTTTTCTTTATCGATGTTTAAAATGATAATATCAACATGCTCTCCTACTTTAACATACTCAGAAGGATGATTGAAACGCTTCAACCAACTTAAATCGCTGATGTGAATCATTCCGCCAATTCCAGACTCTAATTCAACAAACACACCATAAGGAGTGATGTTTTTTACAAGCCCTTTGTGTTTGCTATTTTCAGGGAATTTATTATCAATTGCACTCCAAGGATCTTGAGACATTTGTTTAATACTCAAACTCATCTTGCGTGCATCTTTATCAAGTGTAACCACTTTTGCTTCATGCTCATCTCCTAATTTGAAGAATTCTTTTGCATTGATTGGGGTATTTGCCCAAGTGATTTCAGAAACGTGCACTAAACCTTCAACACCAGGTTGAATTTCAAGGAACGCACCGTAATCTTCGATATTAACCACTTTACCTTTTACAACACTACCTTCTGATAAATCAGTTGGCAATACATCCCAAGGATGTGGTGTTAATTGTTTTAAACCTAAGCTGATACGTTTTTTATCATCATCAAAGTCTAATACCACCACTTGAATGCGTTGGTCTAACTTAACTACTTCACTTGGATGAGAAATTCTACCCCAAGAGATATCCGTGATATATAATAAACCATCTAATCCACCTAAGTCCATAAAGGCTCCGAAGTCAGTGATGTTTTTAACAACACCTTCTAATACTTGGCCTTTTTCTAATTTACTCATGATTTCAGCGCGTTGTGCTTCGATATCACTTTCGATTAATGCTTTATGAGATACAACAGCGTTTTTAATAGTTTCGTTTATCTTAACTACTTTAAACTCCATTGTTTTTCCAACGAATTGATCATAATCAGTAACTGGTTTCACGTCAATTTGAGAACCTGGTAAGAAAGTTTCCATACCAAATACATCAACGATCAAACCACCTTTTGTTTTACTAGTTACTAAACCAGTAACCACTTCGCCTGTTTTATGTACTTCCATAATTCTTTCCCAAGCGCGGAAAATACGAGCAGATTTACGGCTTAAGTGAAGATTACCATCACGGTCTTCTTTTTCTACTACCATTACTTCTACAGTATCACCGGTTTTAACACCATTGGTGTCACGGAATTCATTCAATGAAACTAATCCGTCACTTTTAAATCCGATGTTTACAACCACATCAGTTTTAGTTAAAGCAACTACTAGTCCATTCATAATTTGACCATCAGAAATTTGTACGAAAGTGCTATCATACACTTTGTCATACTTTAATCTTTCTGTTTCAGCATAATGACTCACATTGCGTTTGTCAACACTCCAGTCAAAATCATCGTGTGCTGTTTGAATAATTGTTTCAGGTGCTTTTGGTGTCGCAGTTGCTTCAACAGCTGTAGCGCCGTCGAATTCCTGTGCGTCTGCGTTTAGGTTTTTAATAAAAAATTTCATATAAAACCGGCGTTTTTAAACCGGACGGCAAAGGTAGGGAAAAAAGCCTAAAAAAAGGTTGAAAATGAGCCAAAAAAGGAGGTAAAAATCGTACCAATTTATTTTATAATAGATTGATTACCAATATGCTGTGCTGCTAGCCATCCCGAGGTCCATGCATGTTGAAAATTGAAGCCTCCTGTGATACCATCTACATCCATCATTTCACCTGCAAAATGTAAGCCTGGAACCATTTTACTTTCCATGGTGGCCGCCTCAATTTCTGTGAGCGTTACCCCACCACAAGTAACGAACTCCTCTTTAAAAGTAGTTTTGCCTTTGACTTGCAAAGTGGTTCTTGTTAATGATTGTATTAATTGATGTTGTTGTGCACTTTTTAAATCAGCCCATTTTGTAGTAAATGAAATACCCGCTTCTTGTAATAGATATTGCCATAATCTTTGTGGTAAATTAAATGGATTCTTAGTCCCCATTTCACGACGACCTAAATCCATTCTTAAATTTATCCACTCCATTTTTAAATTGGCTTCATTGTATTCGGGCGTCCAATTAATTATTATTTCACCTTCATAATGATCATCGGCCAATTCACGAGCGCACCATGCCGATAATTTTATTGCAGCAGGTCCACTGATGCCCCAATGCGTAATAAGCAAAGGACCTTGTTCTGTTATTTTATTTCCTTTCCATTGTATGACTGCATTTTCAACGGCCACACCCATTAAAGTGGTTATTTTTTTATCCACTAAATTAAATGTAAATAAAGAAGGTACTGGAGCAACGATCGTATGTCCTAATGTAGTTAACCAATTTAATTTATCCGACTTCAGCATCCCTCCTGTTGCTAAACAAATAGCATCTGCTGTAATTTTTTTTTCACTTGCAAGGGTAAGTATAAAATTAGAATCGCTTGCATTATTCATTTTTTCAACTTGCACCACTTCCTGCCCTGTTAAAACTTTAATTTCATATTGATGAACTTTACGCAAAAAACAATCAATAATCGTATCTGAATTATTGGTAGTCGGAAACATACGTCCATCCTTTTCGGTATGTAGATCTACTCCATTTTTTTTAAACCACTCAATGGTATCTAATGTTGCAAATTGATAAAAAGCTTTTTTCAAAAACCGAGCGCCTCTTGGATATTTTTTTAAAAGGGTTTCTATCTCAGGGCAAGCGTGGGTTACATTACAACGGCCACCCCCACTCACTTTAACTTTGGATAATAATTTGTTGGATTTTTCAAGAATACAAATTTCCCAATCCGGATGTAATTCGGCCACTTGAATGGCACAGAAAAAACCTGCTGCACCTCCGCCCACGACAACAATTTTTTTCTTTTCCATGAGGCACTTAAATGATCGTAAAAAAACTAGGCTCCGTTATTAATAATAAGAAGTATTTAAATTTGGATTTAATTTCTCAGCCGATTCAATCATTGAAAAATCTGACAAGATAAGGGCTTCCTTATTTTTAACACAAATATCATGTTCAAAGTGAACAGATACTTTTCCATCCTGCGTCTTCACTGTCCATCCATCTTCCTCAGTAAAAACTTTATGGGTTCCCATATTAATCATAGGCTCGATTGCCAATACCAAATTTTCTTTCATTTTTAATCCTGTCCCTCTTTTTCCATAATTAGGAACTTGGGGATCCTCATGCAATGATTTACCTAAACCATGACCAACCAATTCGCGAACCACCCCATAGCCATGTAACTTTTCTGTATGTTCCTGAATGGCATAACTAATATCACCTACTCTATTATTCACAATGGCTTTTTCGATGCCTTTATACAAGGATTCTTTGGTCACTTTCACTAGTTGCAAAACTTCTGGAGCTACCTCACCTAAAATAAAAGTATATGCATGATCACCATGCCATTTATTTAAGACAACACCTAAATCAATTGAAACAATATCGCCCTCTTTTAATGGTGTTTTATTAGGAAAGCCATGTACAACAACATCATTCACTGATGCACATATATGATGAGGATAGCCATGGTAATTATAAAAAGAGAGTGTTGCGTGATGATCTTTGACAAACTGCATACAAAATTGATCTATATCCAAAGTCGTCATTCCAGGCTTGATAATAGTAGCCACCTGTGTTAGTGTTTTACTTACTAACAAAGCCGCTTCACGCATCAATTGTACTTCCTCTTCTGATTTTATATGCACCATAGTTACGATTGTCTTAAAACAAAACAAACCTGCCTAAGTAGACAGGTTTGTAAAGATAAATATTTTTAAAGTAATCAATTCACTAAAGAGGTGAATTCGCCATTGGATTTCTTCCTTGAATACGACCTGTATTCATTAATCCATCATATTGACGCATTAATAAATAGGTTTCAATTTGTTGTAGTGTATCTAAAACAACACCCACCATAATCAACAATGAAGTTCCTCCGAAAAAGGTGCTAAAGCTTTGTGTTACACCTAATTTTTGAGCAAATCCTGGTAAAATACCTACTAGTGCTAAAAAGATAGCACCCGGTAAAGTTATTTTATCCATTACAGCTCCAATATAGTCAGTAGTGGGTTGACCAGGTTTAACACCTGGTACAAAACCATTATTACGTTTTAAGTCTTCAGAAATTTGCTTAGGATTAAATATCAAAGCAGTGTATAAGAAAGTAAATCCGATCACCATGATGGAGTATATTAACATATACCAAGCATTACTATGGTCATTGAAAATGCGTACAATTCCTTGTGCTGAATCTAAATTAGTAAAAGAAACAAGTGTAGGTAAAAACATAATCGCTTGTGCAAAAATGATTGGCATAACACCAGCACTATTTACTTTCACAGGCAAAAATTGTCTTGCACCACCTACTTGAGACCCACCGATAACTTGCTTAGCATAAGTAACAGGAATTTTGCGAACACCTTGTACTAATATAATTAAGCCCATTATAATGGTCACTAAAATAGCAATCTCAATTAAGAATATTAATAAACCGCCTCCGCCTTTTTGGCTTTTAGAACCAAACTCCATAATCAAAGATTGAGGCAAACGACCTAATATACCTACCATAATAATGATAGAAGTACCATTACCTAAACCTTTATCTTGAATTTTCTCACCCAACCACATTACGAATAAAGTACCTGCAGTTAAAGTGATGACAGTAGAGAACCAGAAAAAAGGTTTGTAAGCAGGAATCAATGCATCAGCATATCCTGGACTATTTAAATAAGCAACATAGGCACCCGCTTGAAAAGTAGTAACAATAACTGTTAAATAACGAGTCCATTGATTAATTTTATTTCGACCACTCTCACCTTCCTTTTGAACTTTTTGTAATTGAGGTACTAAAATAGTCATCAATTGCATAAAAATAGAAGCAGAAATGTAAGGCATAATACCTAATGCCAAAACTGAGGCTTGTGAAAAAGCACCTCCAGCAAACATATCAAAAATACCCAGCATCCCATTATTCCCACCTGACTTTTGAGCAGCTTCGATAGCTAATGGGTTAATACCTGGCAAAGTGATTTGTGCTCCAATACGGTAAGTTAATACAAGTGCAAGCGTAACTAAAATTTTACTTTTTAGCTCATCAATCGCCCAAATATTTTTAAAAGTGCCTAGTAATTTTTTCATCGTTGTTTAATTATTTCCCAAAGGAATTTTAAAATCATAAGTCGCATTAAAACCGCTACTCACAATATACATTAAAATCATTAAATAATTTCAATCGTACCGCCTGCAGCAACAATTGCATCCTGTGCTTTTTTGCTTGCAGCGTTAACTCTGAAATTGATTTTTGTTTTTAATTCCCCATTAGCCAACACCTTTACTAAATCGGTACGGCTAATTAAACTGTTCATGTATAAATTTTCGGGAGTGATTTCAGTGAAACCGTATTTCTCAATCAATTGATCCAATTGACCTAAATTAAATACTTTATAATCTATACGATTGATATTCTTAAATCCACGCTTTGGAACGCGACGTTGAATAGGCATCTGACCACCTTCGTGCGCCATTTTACTTTTGTAACCTGCACGGCTTTGACCACCTTTGTTACCTTTTGTTGATGTACCACCTTTACCAGATGCTTCACCACGACCAATTCTAATTGCTTTGTGAACGGAACCTTCTGCAGGTTTTAG
>CAIJXU010000081.1 GCA_903824725.1 uncultured Bacteroidota bacterium
ATAAATAATTGATTTACAATATCTTATGAGGCAATTAAACAAACATGACGCTAACTTGATGGTATTCTATTTCCATTATATGGTTGAAATAGGATAAATATTAAATAGTACCTTTTTTAATTCCTTATTGGAAGTAATAAAATAACCTTTATGTCTTTTTGTTTAATTATAAATTCAATTTTTGGTTAAATAAATAAACAAAATTTTAGTGATATGATAATTTGCAAAACAAGACACCAGCTCAAGCTTTATTTAGTCATTAAATAGATAATGTAGCGTAGATTGAAGCTTCGTTTAAATCAAAGTTTAAAAATGATGAACAAATCAACCTTAAGATCACATTGCCCAATCACTACTGGGATAGATGTTATAGGAGATAAATGGACTTTACTTATTATAAGGCATATGCTTTTTCGTCATAAACATACCTACGGTGAACTTATAGATATGAAAGAAAAAATTGCGACAAAGGTTTTGGCGCAAAGATTAGAAGCATTAGCAGCTGATGGTTTGATTGAAAAAAGGAATCACCCTACCAATAAAAAAGTTTTTTTATATACATTAACAGATAAAGGAATTGATACTATTGAAATAATGGCTAAAATTATTAATTTCTCCGTAACCCATTATCGAAGTCAAATGCAGACTAAGCCTTTAGATAAAACTAAACTTTCTTATATCTATATGCATTCAAAATCTGAAGAGGATTTTATTAAGGACGCTAAAAAGAATTATATCAAATTCAGAAAAAACCTATTAAATTTTTAAAGCTTCCTCTTCATCGCATTTGAAGATCAATGACTATTGAGAATTAGGATTATAATAGTTCCATAATAAAGCTGATAATTTTCGAGTAAGTACCCAAGCTTCATTTTTTGTTTCCCAAGTTCTGTCCTTATTGTTTTTTGTAAATATGCTAAAAATATAAGGATGCTTCCCATTAACATAAACCACTTCATCGCGGCTTGCATCTACTGCTCCATTTTTATCTGCGGCGAAAACACCGGGTGGAATTTCAGATAGGGCTTCTTCATCCCAATATTGCCTTCCTAACAAACGCAACATTTTTGCATCCGACTCCTTACTAAGCATCTGCCCTTTTACAATCCTTTCCATAATACTACTTATTTCCCTTGGCGTGGTTTGTCCCCAACCATATTTGGTCCTATTTAATTCTCTTCCAGGAGTGCGACTATTCACACGGGTATCTTTGATGCCAGCACTATCCAAAATCTGATTAATGGCAACTCCACCACCAGCCAACCCTTGCAACCATAAACTTGCGCAATTATCGCTAATAGTAAGCATCAGCATCAGCACTTTACTTAGTTCAATATTAGTTCCATTTTTAAAGGAAGAAAGAATGTCATCCCCTTCACTATAATATAAAGAATCGGTATAAGTGAGACGTTGATGGTATTGAAGTTCCCCTTTTTCAATTTTATGCATGATGCCTAAAAGAATAGGAATTTTAACGATACTCGCAGTAGGAAAAATAGTATCTGCATTTACTTCCACTATTTTATTTTTTGAAAGGTCATGGACATATACGCCTATATCACCATTAAAATCCTTAACTAGTTCTTCAATTTGTCGCTGAAGTTGATGATCTGTTCTTTGCGCTGATACATTCAAAGTATAAAGCAAAAGCATACCTAATATAAGATTCTTCATAGGATATATTTTAGATGATTGAAATTAGGTGAATTTTGCCTGAAAACCCCAAGTCAAGGGTCTCCTATTTATAAAATAATTAAAAAGGCATACAGTTGATATATAGTCACTCCAAATAGATTCAGGTAAATATTCCTGAAATAAAATTGTATTAAAACACTTTTATTTTAAAAGTATTTTATATATATTTATTGTTCATAAAAACAAATAACCATATGAAAAAACTATTATTAGGTTTACTTGTATCAGCATCATTAATCGCTTGTACAAATCAAGAAACAAAACCCGCATTTGATTTAAATAATGCTAAAAAAGAAATAGAAGCAGCTAATAAAGAAATTAGTGACTTATTGTCAAAGGGAGACTCTGTTGGCGCTGCCAATATGTATAGCAAAGAGGGTAAATTGATGATTAATAACATGCCTTCAATAACAGGGAAAGAAAATATAGCCTCATTTTGGAGTGGTTTTACAAAAATGGGTGCTGATCTTTCACTTACTACCATAGAAATTTGGGGTGATGAAAATTACATTACCGAGGAAGGTTTACTTGAAATTAAATTAAAGGATGGTAAAATTGCAGATAAAGGGAAATATGTAGTGGTTTGGAAAAAAGAAGATGGTAAATGGAAACTACACAGAGACCTTTCTAATTCAGACCTTCCTGCAGCAACAAAATAGGTTTTAATAAAAGTTTGAATAAATAAAAAGGCCTCTAGCAATAGAGGCCTTTTTATTTATTCAAATCGAGTTAAATTACTTAGAACTCTGAATCGTCTTTCTAGGAACTCTTTCAGTTGCCATTGCGGCATGATAAATATAAGAAGCCATTATGGTTGCGTTCTTCATGAGATCTTCGGGCTGAATGCCTTCAAGATAATCAAGATTGGTATGCCCTGCAGTGCCTGGTGTACGATCTTGTAAAAACTGGAAGCCAGGAAGTCCGACATCATCAAAAGCAACATGATCTGTACTACCCAAACTTTGATTGGATACCATGGTCATGCCTAAATCACGGAAAGGCTCCATCCATGCAGTAAGCATAGTGCGTGCTGCTTCATTCCCTTGCAAATAGATACCACGATATTGGCCAGCCCCATAATCTTGATTAAAGTAAGCAGACAAAAGTTCATATTCCGGTTTAATACCAATAGATGCATTACGCGGATCTCCAAAATGCTTTTTCACATATGCACGAGAACCATAAAGTCCTTGTTCTTCACCCGACCATAATGCAATTCGAATAGTTCGCTTTGGTTGCACCCCTAATGTTTTGAGAATACGCATTGCCTCTAAAGCCACCGCTGAACCAGATGAATTATCACTTGCATTTGAACTACCATGCCAAGTATCAAAATGTGCTCCTACCATAACCACACCTGCCTTTGGATCTGTACCAGGAATTTCACCAACCAAATTCATTGCTTGTTCTACTTTATCTCCAATTCTATTTCTAATTTCTAATTCTATATTTACTGAAATGCCACGTTTAAGAATTCGATACATTCTATTGTAATGCTCAGGGGTCACCGCAAGAATGGGTACAGAATTTTGCATTCCTGCTGCACTCCATCCATCTTCTCTTACACCTGGACGAGAATAAGCAGGAACAATGCCAAGTCGATTGCCATCCGTTTGTAAAACCACCGCTACATTTTCTGATTTAAAAAATGCAATACGCTCCGCCGCTGTAATGGATGCTGGATTTGCTATGACCCTAGCTGGCTTAGGCTTAATGGGAACAATAGCAGTTTGCTCAAGTGCAGTAAGTTCCTCGCTATTATATCGATGTACTCCATTAGTAAGTGTTTGCAGGTCTATAACTGCTGGATTAGAAATGAGTACCGCCTTTCCATTTAGTTTACCCCTAAGCGCAGCCATCTCATCTTTAGTTTGTATATCAACTACAATTGCCTCTGCGTTAATTTTTCCTTGTGTGCTAGAAGTATATGCTACGGGATAAGCAGTAAGAGGCATATAGTCGGGCGCTATCATATGAGCCGAAACATATTCATTATCCCAAGTGACCCCATAATCCATATAGGGTTCACTATTCACTTGATTTAATCCCATCTTCTTCATTTCATCTAGCGCCCAAATTTGCGCATGTTGCATATCCTTTGACAAAGTGAGTCTTGCACCAAGTACATCAACTATATAAGATTCATACTCCATCACTTTTGAATGTTGTAACCCTTCCTCACGAATGCGCGCCACCATTGCCCAATCCACCAAACTAGGTAATACAAATGCAAATGACATTATAATTACAGTAATAAAGGAAACTAAACGAATCAATTTGTTTTTGAAAAAGGACTTCATTGGATTTAGGGTTTAATTTTAGAAATGGATCACGACTAGATACAATTTACCATAAAATTTTGATTATGATAAAGAACAGCATCTTATACAAGCACTAGCTAGCTAAAATTAAGCTTTCAATGAT
>CAIJXU010000082.1 GCA_903824725.1 uncultured Bacteroidota bacterium
CCATAGTATATTAAAAATTGTTTTGTTTAAAGATATTTTATGTGCTATATTTTGATAAGTTTACTTCATTAAAAAACTCCAAATCTAAAAAAAATGAAAAAAATTATTTTATGTAGTTTTCTATTGATATCAATAGGAGCTCATTCACAAGTATTTCAGTACAAAATCGTAACTACTATTGAATCTGTTGTCCCAGGCGGTATCGGCCGGTCAAGAATTATTGAAAATGGTGCCGAAGTTGATTACACTCAATTTACTACAGTTAGATCTAAAGATGGAAAAGATAAATCGGATAAAGACAGGAAAGATCTTAAAATTGATGATTTAAAAGAGACAACATTAGTTAATTTTTATAGCTTAGTTGGTATTAATTTTCAGAATATTGCTTCAAATGACGCTATGATAACCTCCATGATGAATAAGTACAGTAAAGAAGGCTGGGATTTATTTAATATTGTTAGTGGTGTTGAGAGTGATGCAGGTAAAGGAGATGGTGACGGAATTTTTATAACCCGATACTATTTTAAAAAGAAATAAAAAGCACTTAGCTACAAATATAAAACCCCTAACTCACTATTAGGGGTTTTATATTTGTAGCGAGGCCTAGATTTGAACTCGGGAACTCAGGGGTGTTTCCCTCATGCAGAGGAATTTAAAATTCAAAGCATGTTTAAAATAAAATAATGGACTAAATAAGGAGGATATATTAAATTATATTAGTTACCTTTTAAAAGTAAATCACACACTCTATTGCAATTCTAACGCAACAGCTCTATTTACAATTCTTGTAATCACTATCATTTCTTAAATTTTATTTAATCATTGAAATGGACTATACTCTATTTCTAAACCAACATGTATGAAAAAAATCGCTTTATTCGTAATTTTAACGATTTCATTAATTTCTTGTGATACAAAATCAAATGGTCATATTGTTCCATCTAATGCAACTGGATATACAATACGTAGTTCAGCTAATATTGATTTAGTGAAAAATGCAGCAAATGCATTAGCCATAAATGATACAAATACTTATAAAAATTGCTATATCAGTGATGTTATAATTCGTGACAATAATGACTCTGCAAATTTAACCCAAAATATAGCAGCGGTTCAACCAATGTTTAATAAAGGCATTATTTGGAAGCTGAATAAAATACCGATGATTTGGGAAACAGTGGTTATCAATCCAGATGAAGGTGGCGCAACAAGTTATGTGATTTCATTCCGAAAATATACTCTTACAAAAAGCGGCAAAAGTATAAATGTTAGATTCCTTGTCGTTGATGATATAAGAGACGGCAAAATTATAGCAGAATGGTTGCGATATGATAAATCAGGTATCAATGAATTGATGAAATAGTTTAAAGTTTGGAAATATGCGACTGAGACCTCTAGCAATAGGGGTCTCTTTTTTTGAAACCCTCGCTTAGCAATGGATACAAGATTTAACGTAAGTCCTTAATTTTAAGAAAACTCCAGTTTTTAGTCTACTTTAGACTGACGATTTACAGCATAATAATTTGCATCATAACTGTCCATATTCTTTAACGACATACCAACTTATGAGGGATCTAAAACCCGGATTTTATATCAAAAGCACTGCCGCGTTGATTGGCAGTTTCTTCGAGAATACAACCATTTTGCTGGTTCAACACAATGAAGAAGGCAGTATAGGGTTTGTAACCAACAAATCCTTTGAAAAGTCATTGCATGAACTAATTGAATACAATCACATTAAACCATTTCCACTGATGGATGGCGGCCCCGTTGATAGAGAGCACCTCTTTGTATTACACAATCGACCCGATCTCATTGATGGGGGCAAACAAATAAACAATGGTCTTTATTTGGGTGGCAATATGGAGCAAGTGATCGAAGCCATCAACACCAGGGTTACCAATAAACAAGAAATTCAACTTTTTATCGGCTATTGCGGATGGGATGTGGGAGAATTGGAAGCGGAGGTGGAAGAGGGAAGCTGGACATTTAGTTGAAATCAACCGATTTGAATCGAATTCATGGGGTGTTTTCCTCAAGCAGTTGATGAATCAATGACAATGGGTACAATTATTGAAATTTGATTACATTTTATAAATAACGAATTTCTTTACTTGAAAAATAAAAAGATTAAAAATGTAAATGACATTATTAGGATTGCATATAAATAAGTGGAATTGACATTAAACTTTTCTTTAAATAAATAATAGAATGAAATCACTGGAAGACAAAATACCATTAGTATCATTGGAAGCCATAGAATTTCAAAAATAGCTCCAACTAAAGCAAATTGATAGATATTTATAAAACGACTAGCCAGCCAAAAAAGGGATACCAAAATACTTAAATATAATATTGTCTTTTTCATATAAATAAATTTAGAATAAAAAAACTTACACAAGATACTTAACTTCCTTCGCTGTCATCCCCCAATAGTTCGCCTTACCCAAAGCCTTTCAAACAATCCCGATACTTGGGACTGTTTGGCTTTTTTAATATTGAAGTTTTTTATCAGTAATATCTGGTTTTGTATAGTCTAAATCATACCCCTTATATCCCATATCTTTAGGATGAGGCCCAACAAAATCAGAAATCTTTCCTTTTATTGTTATAAACTTGTCTGTTATCTCTACAAAAGCATAAATAGAATCTTTATAAGGTGCGGTATAACGCATGTCAGGGTAATAATTATCAAGCGTTTTGCTATATCGACCTGTCATGATATATTTTTCCCCAAGCCATCTATAGGATGAACTATTGATTTGAATGTAATTAATGCCATTTATTTCCTGATTTTGATCAATATGTGTATGACCATTGATACATGCTATTATTTTTTTAAACCCAGCACGATTATTTGCTTCTTCAAAAGTTTCTCTTATTTTTAAGCGATTAATTATCCCAGCCTCATCATCACCTAATGGCTGATGAACAAAAACTATAATTGGAAGCGTTGTTTTTTGCAAATCATCCTTTAACCATTCTTGTTGCTTTTCACCAATATAACGAGGATAACCTTGTTTAAAATCTGGATTTTTTTCATTTCCGTCTAAAACAATAAAATGAAAATTTGCTGAATCAAAAGAATAGTAAGTGTTATTAAGCCCATAAAAATTCTTCACTACGGATAATTTGTCAGGTACATTAACAGCATCAAAATCATGGTTACCAATAACATGATACTTTTTGCCAGGATGATTATTAAATAAATCAAAAAACTCCTTATTTGCTTCTTTTGGTTGACAAAAATCTCCAAGCTGGATAATAAAATCAAGATCTTTATTTTTAGCTGCATTCAAAAAAGTACGAAGCCTATACTCTCCATCATGCATCACATCATTATGAACATCCGTTATGATACCAAAACTCACCCTTTTACCAGGATTATTTATATTTTTTTTTGCAGATACATCAACAGGTAAAACTGCAACTGAAGTGCCTATGGTTAAACTTTGAATAAATTTTCTCCTTTCCATTTTTTGTAATTTTTCACTAATTTAATAATAAATGGCCACTATCAAATTAGAGTATTCTTTATGATTTATAACTAATAATGTTCTTTTAACATTGCCTCCATCTCGCAAATAACAAAGGACCCACGATTTAACGTAAGTCCTTGAGAAATTATTCTAAAAAAATGGATGGCCGACTGCGTCGGCATCCCCAACAGTTCGCCTTACCCAAAGCCTTTCAACTATCCCGTTTCTCGGGACAGTTGCCTTTTTGCATTCTCGTCAGCTTA
>CAIJXU010000083.1 GCA_903824725.1 uncultured Bacteroidota bacterium
AATAATAAAGTAATTGAAGAAATCAATATTAGTACACATAACAATAATGAATTAAAAATTCAAATTGATGTGTTAAGTAAAACGGAATCACAAGTTTATATTGAGTATTGGTGTGATAGCTTAAATGAAAAGTATGTTTCATTAACATCTAAAAAGGGCTTGGCACATAAATTAGTGCTTTGCAATATTATACCTCAGGCTAATTATTCTTTTAAAGTTATTTCATTAATTGATGGCGATAAAATAGAGAGTAAAAAATATACTTTCAAATCAAGGGCATTGCCTGTTTGGTTACAAGACCAATTTAAATATAATTGTACCGATTTAAGTAATGTGCCAAGTCAATTTAAGGAAGGGTTGATGTTGATGAATAAAAGGGAAGCGCCTGGCGTCTTATATTTAGTGGATTATAAAGCCCGTTTAAGATGGTATCATATGATTGATGGTATCGGGTTTAAAGTAGCCCGTTTTACCCAGGATACTAGTATTATTTCAATTTTGGGTAAAAATGATGAGCCTACTAGTTATGGAAGTCAAATTTTAGAGATTAATATTTTAGGTGATACCTTACTTTATTTGAAAAAAGGGCAAGGTGACTTAAAGCAAACCATCCATCACGAAGTACTTAAAAAAAATAAAAATGAAATTGTTACTTTATTTGTAGATGAAAGGGTAATGGATCTAAGAAAAATAGGCGGTGGTAAAAATGACACGGTAAGTTCAGATGGTATTTTAATTTTAGATAGGAACGGTAAACAATTATGGAAATGGAGTGTATTTGATGTAGCCGATCCTTTAAAAGATACGGGGTTATTGAGAAATAAAAAAGATTGGACACATGCGAACAGCTTGAATTATGATAAGGACAGTAATTTCTTAATTTCTTTTTACAATAATGGGCAAATTTGGAAAGTGGATGCACACAGTGGGAAAATTTTATGGAAATTTGGAAAGGGGGGCGATATAAAAATGCCACAAGAATGTAATTTTTCACAATCACATGCAGTGCATATCAATAATAATGGGAGTATGATGTTTTTTGATAATGGGGTTTCCAAAAAACAATCAGAAGTGTATGCAATGCAATTAAATCAAAAAGAAAAGTCATCTACCATTGATATACATTTTAAATTACCGACAGAAGTTTATAATGAACGCATGGGAAGTGCTTATTTAGTAAATGATACTGCCATTTTAAGTTGCTGTTCTAAAAAGCATATTACTGTACTATCTAATGCTAAAGGGAAACTCATTTGGACTTTAAATACAGGCATTCCACCTTATAGGGTTGAATTTTTAACACCACTTCAATTTGCACCCTTCTTAAAACCGCTTTTAGATTAAAAATAAAATCATTGTATGAAAAATAACTATAAAAATATGATCATGATCTCAATTAGTACTTTGATACTATTGATCTCATGTAATGGCATATCTAAAGTTGAAGAAAAAACAGCAAAGGAAAATACAGATTTAATTAAAGTAGATACTACTAAAATTCCAAACGATAAATTTGGCGTCTCAGTTCGTTATGGTAGGGAGTTGATGTTGAATACAGCTTACTATATTGGTCCTAATGGTGTTAATGGAAAGTATCTTGGTAATAAAATGAATTGCTCAAATTGTCATCAGGAAGCAGGTACTAAGTTATATTCTTTAAACCTAATTGCTTCTCACAATAATTACCCTCAATACCGACCTAGAGAAGGTCGCGTACTTACTTTAGCCGAACGTGTTAATAATTGTATCATGCGCCCTCATAGTGGTAAACCAATACCTTTAGATAGTAAGGAAATGGTTGCATTTTTATCTTATTTTAAATGGATTAATACATTTGCACCTAAAGGACAAAAGTTTAAAGGAGAAAAAAACTTATCAGTCAGCTTTCCTAAAGTAGCAGCTAGTTCTGAAAAGGGGGGTGTTTTATTTGTTCAGCATTGTCAAAGATGTCATGGTGTAAATGGAGAAGGTTATATGCGACCTGATGGAATCACATATCTATATCCTCCATTATGGGGAAAATACGGTTATCAACCAGGGTCAAGTATGCATAGGATAATTAAACAGGCTCAATGGTTAAAAAGCAATATGCCACAGGATAAAGCAACTTGGCAAAAGCCTATTTTGACCGATGAAGAAGCTTTGGATTTAGCGGCTTTTGTAAATGATGACAAAATACATTCAAGACCCAATCCTAAATCATTTGATTATCCTCATATCGAAGAAAAAGCCATTGATTATGGTGTAGGGCCCTTTATAGACTCTTTTTCTGAATCTCAGCATAAGTTTGGACCCTTTCAATCCATTATTGATTATTGGAACAAAAGAGGTCTAAAACCGATCTACTAGTTTTTATAAAAGCCACCCCCGATGTCCAGTACCTATAATTAGGTATTGGGTATCAATAATTTGTAAATTTTTATATACTAAATGTATAATATAATTGTCTAAATGTATATTATATCTTACATTTAATAAAATTTACATTTATGAAATCATTACTACTTCCACACAAGTACAAACTAATTGGATGGGTTTTATTTGTTCCATCAATTCTTGCATTACTCATTTTCATATTTTTTGAAATTACTTATACTCCTACCATTATGACGTTTGGTTTTTTTGGGGATGGATTTATTACTCATTCAACTCGCGCTTTAACATTCGGTAAGATAGAATTACTACCAAATTTAACCGGTATTCTAATATTGGCAGGAGGTTTATTAGTGATGTTTTCAAAAGAAAAAACGGAAGATGAGTATATCAATCAAATCAGGTTGAATTCCTTACAATATTCGGTATTCTTAAATTATATATTACTCTTTTTTTGTATTGTGTTTATCCATGGGTTTGCTTTCTTACACGTGATGGTATATAATTTATTTACTATTATTATTATCTACATTCTGAGGTTTCATTATTTTATCTACAAAAATTCAACTAATAACAATGAATAATAAGATAAAAATTGAACGAGCCGTAAGCAACTTAACTCAAGAGCAGTTGGCGGAAATGGTTTCCGTTACAAGACAAACCATTAATGCTATTGAGTTGAAAAAATTTGTTCCTTCAACCGTATTGGCTTTGAAGATATGTAGGGTATTTAATAAATCATTAGACGAAGTATTTAGCCTAGAGGAATCCGACTAATTATTTGAGAAATTTAAGTCAAGATGGATTAGGCTAGGTATAAAAAAAGAACCACCTACAATTTTATGTAAGTGGTTCCAGTGGTGACCGCGTTAGGATTCAAACCTAAAACCCCCTCATCCGTAGTGAGGTACTCTATTCAGTTGAGCTACGCAGCCATTACCCTAGTTATATAGGGGTTGCAAATATATTTTAAATACCTCATTCTCCCAAGGAAAAAGCCAACTATTGGTACTAATTTCTAGTAATGCCAGCGTACAAAGGCCTCAATAGCAGCGTATTTGGTCAATCCTAGGCGTGCATATAAATCGGCTGTATTGGCATTTCGAATCTCGGCTCTTTGCCAAAATTCCCTTGCATCAGACCCCTGGAAAGGAACACTGTCCTTTTGAGATTGATGTATAAATATGCCAAAACGCTTTTTTAATACTTGATCGGGACTCATGGGTACTGCCATTTCAATTTCAGCAATTTCCCATTCTTGCCATGCACCTTTGTATAACCATACCCAGCAATCTTTCACCCAATCCGTTCCTGCTGCTTTTAATCGTCGTACACTTTCAAATATAATTTCTAAGCAAACTTTATGCGTACCATGTGGGTCTGCTAAATCTCCTGCGCAATATATTTGGTGCGGCTTTAATTTATTTAAAAAGTCCATCGTGATTTTAATATCCAATTCACTCATTGGTTTTTTCTCAATAGCACCTGTTTCGTAAAAAGGTAAATCTAGGAAATGATGGTTTTCGTCCTTCAAACCTACATAGCGACAAGTGGCTTTGGCTTCACAGCGTCTAATAAGCCCTTTGATGGCTCTAATTTCTGCAGTATCTAAATGAGTCGATTTTTTTTCAGCTAAAAATGCGCGTGCATCTGTTAAAATGGTTTGACTTTTTTTATTGTCAATTCCAAACAATTCTTCAAAACCAACGGCGAAGTCTAAAAATCGAGTTACGAATTCATCAGTCACCGCAATATTTCCACTTGTTTGATATCCTACATGCACCTCATGTCCTTGATCGTGTAATCGCATAAAAGTACCACCCATGCTGATGATGTCATCGTCGGGGTGGGGCGAGAATATTAAAACATTTTTAGGATGTGGATTGCTTCTTTCAGGATGTGCTGGGATCACTGCATTGGGTTTGCCGCCTGGCCATCCAGTGATGGTGTCCCTTAACATATAAAACACTTGTAAATTAATATCGTAAACCGATTCTTTTAAAACTAATAAATCTGCTAAATTATTTTCGGTGTAGTCGTTGGCCGTTAAGCTTAAAATTGTTTTGTCTAATTTTAATGCTAACTCAACCACAGCTTTTTTAATTAAGGCTGGAGTCCAATCGGTATTACCTGTTAACCAAGGAGATTTGTTTCTAGTTAAATCGGTTGAGGCTAATTCGTCAATAACAAAAGTACAATCATCATGATTTTGTAAAACACTGGCTGGCAATTGTTCGGTAACGACACCTTCAACTGCTTTAGCAACAATTTCTGCTTTATTTCCCCAGGCCAATAAAACAATTTTTTTGGCTTTCATGATACTGCTGATACCCACTGTTATAGCCAATTTAGGTACTTTATTGATATCATGAAATTCATAAGTATTCGCAATTCTTGTTTGCTGATCTAAATGAATCACTCTTGTTTTAGAATGAAAACTTGAACCAGGTTCATTAAAACCAATATGACCATTTTTACCAATACCTAATATTTGTAAATCTATTCCACCTACTTTTTCAATGATTTGCTCATAGGCATTGCAGCTTTCTTTGATGGAATCCTGTGCCCATTCACCATTGGGTATATGTATATTTTCAGGTTTGATGTCTACTAAATCAAATAAATGGCGATGCATAAAACTCCAATAACTTTGGTAGGCCGTTTTATCGATAGGGTAGTATTCGTCTAAATTAATAGTGATGACATTTTTAAAACTCAAACCTTCTTCTTTATGTAAGCGTACCAATTCCTTGTATAATAAAATAGGAGTGCTTCCAGTTGCCATACCAAGAACACAGTTTGCTTTTTGAGCTTGCCTTTCTTTGATCAAGGAAGCAATTTGTGCAGCTACTGCATTTGACCCTTCCGTAGAAGTAGTAAAAATTTTAACTGGTATTTTTTCAAAAGATTCAATCATGGTATATAATTGTAGTTTAAAATTAAATAAAAAAAGCCTCCCATGGTATGGAAGGCCTGTTTATTATTCTACTCTGTTGATTTTAATAATATTAGTAGGTAAATGTAACTCAACGGGTGTACTTCCCGTATTGACTACCACATCGTCCTTTTTCACAAATCCTAACTTCTTTAAAATTTGAATTTGATCCTTGATGATATTATCCAAACTTTCTTCTTTATTGTAATAGATCGTCTTTACGCCCCAGCTTAAACTAAGTTGATTGACTAAAGTTTTTTCCTTGGTGAAGATAAATAATGGGGCTTTAGGACGGAAACTACTTAACATGAATGCAGTATAGCCACTTTGGGTCATACCTACAATAGCTTGTGCATCACTGTCATCTGCCAACTTGCATCCGTTGTAACAAACCGCATCACTTAAAAAAGAAGGGGAGTGTGATTGTGGTTTAAAGTCATCTGCGCGATTGTATTTATAACCATTTAATTCAACTTCATTGATAATTTTACGCATGGTTTCAATCACCAAAACTGGAAATTGTCCAGTTGCTGTTTCACCACTTAACATCACGGCATCTGCACCTTCAATCACCGCATTGGCCACATCTGTGATTTCACTACGATTGGGTTTTACCCTGTCAATCATACTTTCCATCATTTGTGTTGCAACAATCACTGGTTTTGCACGATGCAAACATTTTCTAATTAATTCTTTTTGAATTAAAGGAATTTTTTCGACTGGTAATTCTACACCTAAATCACCACGAGCAATCATGATCGCATCACTAGCGTTAATGATATCTCTAATATTGGTTAAGGCTTCAGGCATTTCAATTTTTGCAATGATCTTTGCCTTGCTATTGTTTTTTTCAAGAATATCTCTGAGCATTTCAATATCTGCAACACGCTTAACAAAACTTAATGCCACCCAATCCAATTTTTCTTTTATAATAAAGTCGGCATCTTCTAAATCTTTTTCTGTCAAGGCAGGTAATGAAATTTTAGTATCTGGTAAGTTGATTCCTTTTTTTGAAGAAATGATACCACCTAGCGTTACCTTAACTTTTACATCTCCATTTTTTTCTACACTGCTCACCATTACTTCAATTTTACCATCATCAATCATAATGGTATTGCCCACTACTACATCGCCAGCAAGGTTAGGGTAGGAAACATAAATTTTTTCTAATGTACCAATACATTTCTCATTGGTAAAAGTAAGGATGTCGCCCGCTTTTACTTCCAATCTATTATCTGCAATTTCTCCAACTCTTAATTTAGGACCTTGTAAATCACCCAAAATAGCTACACTGCATCCTAATTCTTGATTGATGCCACGAATATGGTCAATGATTTGTTTTTTATCTTCATGACTACCATGTGAAAAATTTAATCTAAAAACATTCACCCCAGCGATTACTAATTTTTTTAATTGATCATATGAATCACAAGCAGGACCTACTGTTGCAACAATTTTTGTTTTATGATGTGTGTTTTTAAAATCTTGATTTTGACTCATTTATAATGCTTTGTTTTTTGTATTAGCTCGCTAGTATTTTTACAATTCTTAACCACTCTTCCGAAATTTTTTGTTTTGCTTTAATGGCATTGTCCAGTGGTGTATATTTCATCTTGTTATCTTCGATACCCACCATAACATTGTGTGTGCCGTTCAACAAACATTCAACTGCATGATAACCCATGCGACTTGCAATTAATCGATCAAGGCAACTAGGGGATCCGCCTCTTTGAATATGACCTAATATACAAACACGAATATCTGCGTTGGGTAATTTTTCTTTTAAATAATTTCCTACCTGTGTCCCCCCTCCAAATTCATCTCCTTCAGCAACAACGATTAAGTTCACTAATTTTTTACGCTTTTCCTTTTCAGTTAAAGCAGTAATGAGTGCGTTCATATCCGTTTTAGTCTCAGGGATTAAAATATTTTCAGCCCCTGTTGCAATACCGCTATGTAGTGCAATATAACCAGCATCTCTTCCCATCACTTCCACAACAAATAAACGGTCATGTGCATCCGCCGTGTCTCTAATTTTATCAATAGCTTCCACCGCAGTGTTTACTGCAGTATCAAAGCCAATAGTAAAATCACTTCCCGCAATATCTTTATCAATGGTCCCAGGTATACCAATACAAGGGATATCGAATTCGTTACTAAATTTTTGGGCTCCTTGAAAACTTCCATCTCCGCCAATGACTACGATACCATCAATATTGTGTTTCTTCAAATTATTATAAGCAATTTGACGACCTGCAGGTTCAAAAAAATCTTTACTCCTAGCAGTTTTTAAAATAGTGCCTCCTCTTTGTATGATATTGGCCACTGATTTGGAGTCCATTTGAATGATGTCATTTTCAATCATACCATTATAGCCTCTAGCCACGCCAAAGACCTCTAAACCATGGTATAATCCTGTTCTTACTACAGCCCTAATGGCCGCGTTCATTCCAGGGGCATCACCACCTGAGGTTAAAACAGCAATTTTTGAAACTTTTTTTAAGGACATATTCTAATCTATTGTAGGTTAATGCATTGATTTACAATTAAAAACCTAATGCGATTCCACCAAATGGAGCTACAAATTTAATCAATTGAATGTAAATAAATTGAATAAATAGGTATTTGTTGGTATTTTTCTACCAAAACACAATGAAGCGTTAGTTTTTAGCCTTAGAAGGTGTGGATTTTGACCTTATTTACTTTCCAATATGAGCAGGTCATTAAAAGCAATTTCATATTCCTTGTTCATAGAACGAATCAATGCATTTTTGTCCTGGTAGCTTTTTTCAACTACATGAAACTGTTGCGTATCTGAATAGATGGCTGGATCGGCCATTTGTAATTCGATAGCTATTTTTTCTTTTTGTAGGGTTTCGATATTATGTTCAATTTGCGCTAAAGCACGTTGTAGTTTTTGTATCTGTTTTTGTAAATCCTTATCAATGGGTACATTCACAACGGGTGCTTTTGTGACAGGTTCTTGTTTGGCTTGTTTTTTTTCTTCTTTAGGACTTACTGATTTTGTGGCATCCGTCGCATTTGTTTTTTGCTTTGCCATTCTTTCCTTCCATTCTAACCATTCCTGATAGCCGCCTTTAAATTCTATAATTTTTTCATCTTCAATTTCCCAAATTTTATTCGCTGTTTTTGAAATAAAGAAACGGTCGTGACTTACTAAAATAATGGTACCGTCGTATTTGGTTAATGCATCCGCTAATAATTCAACCGTTACCATATCCAAGTGATTGGTCGGTTCATCCAACATTAAAAAATTTGCCTTGCTTATAATGGTTTTAGTTAAAGCCACCCTTGCTTTTTCACCACCACTTAATACTTTAATTCTTTTATCTATTTCGTCACCTCCAAAAAGGAAACATCCTAATAAGGCACGTAACTCCAGATCTGTTTTTTTAGTACCACATTCTTGCACCTCTTGTAAAATGGTATTATTTAAGTTTAAGGATTCAAGTTGGTGCTGTGCATAAAAACTTTCATCCACATTATGACCCCAAACTCTTTCTCCTTCAAATTTTTCCATGCCCGCTACAATCCTTAATAGGGTTGATTTCCCTTTACCATTGGCACCAATTAATGCAATTTTATCACCTCTTTCAATCTCGGCAAATGCATTGTCAAGGATGGTTACATTTGGAAAACTTTTCCCTATTCCTTTTAAATCGACCAATACTTTGCCAGGGGTTTTATCCACTGCAAAGTTGATTCTAATATTGGGTCTTTCAATTTGAACATCTTCAATGACATCTAAACGATCCAATCGTTTTTGAATACTTTGTGCTTGGGCTGCTTTAGAAGCCTTGGCTTTAAACCTTTCAATAAATTTTTCTTGCTGTTTAATATAGTCTTGTTGATTTTCGAAAGCGCGTTGTTGTATCTCCACTCTTTGCTCTTTCTCTATCTCATAGTATTCGTAATCGCCTGTGTAAAAATTTAATTGTTGTTGGTAAACCTCAACAATTTTATTTACCATTTTATTTAAAAAATATTTATCGTGACTTACAATGACTACGCTTCCTTTATAATGAATCAAGTATTTTTCAAGCCATTCGATACTAGGTAAATCCAAGTGATTGGTAGGCTCATCCAATAATAAAACATCGGGTTGTTGTAAAATCATTTTGGCTAATAAAACCCGCATTCTCCAACCTCCACTAAATTCAAGATAGGGGCGAGATAAATCTTTGGCAGTAAATCCTAATCCATGTAAAACTTCCTCTGCTTTATGGTTAATATTATATCCATCTAACAAATCAATTTCGTGCAAGGCGTCGGTATATTTAATCAATAAATCGTTGTCCTCAGGATTGGCTTCTAATTCCTGTCCCAATTTTTCGACTTCTTTTTCTAATTCGCGCACTCTTTCAAAAGCACCTAAAGCGACTTCAGTGATCGACTCGCTTGTATCAAAACTTAATAAATCCTGGTGTAAATATCCAATCGTGGTATCTCGCCCTTTTTCGACTGTTCCTTTGGAAGGCGTTAATTGGCCAACCAATACTTTTAATAAAGTTGATTTCCCTGTACCATTATATCCAATTAAACCAATGCGTTCACCTGGTTGTATATGCCATGTTGCTTCGCTCACAATGACCCTTGCCCCAAACTCAAATGTTACATTTTGTAATCCTATTAGCATATTTTTTTCAATTCAGACCGCAAAGTTAGCTCGTTGGAGTATGTAAATTGGCATAAATTTGGAAAAATATTTTATGGGCAAATTTTTAATCCTTCTTTTAGCCTTATTTGTGATGGCTTGTTCTAGTCCTGAAAAGCAGATGCCCCATAATGATTTATGGGCTTTTGAGGGTTCAAAAAATGACCCACAAGTAGATGCATTGTTAACGCCCATTTTTGCAGATTATGAGGGAATGCTAAAAAGCATGGCTAATAATGATACTAGTAGCATGTTCAGCATTGCAAAGTCACTTATTTTAAGATGTGATACATTGCCTCGTCTCATTCAAATCAAGGACACTGCCCTACAGAATAGCCTTCAATTAGGGCTTATGAATTTTGAGGATGAATTACAAGGATTGGTATTGGAGCAATATTCCAATGATATACATGTCTCCATTAATATGGCAACTATACAACTGCTTCATTTATTAGGAACGGTGGGTTACAAAAAGCAAACGGTATATATCTATAATACGATAGACAATAATACAAAATCTGAAGAGGATGGTTTAATATGGTTAGCTTTGACAAAAAAATCAAATAACCCATATTATAGTATTGGTAATGAGATAGTTAATGCTATTAGTATTTTACAAGAAAATTAATCACTGGGTTTATAAACAAACTCAAATTTCGCATTCAATTTAGTGGTCGTTGAGATGTAAAATTCCTTTCTAGTATTGGCATCATTTAAGACCACTAAGGCTGTATTAGGCGGGATGCTCCCCATATTGTGTGCAACCACAACGATTTCGTGCTCTAACACGCTTGGAGAAAAGGTCAACTCTATATGAATGGCTTTATAACTCAACCTTTTAAAATTGGCAATTACTTTATTATTATCATATATAATAATAGTGTCGTTGTCAATGGTTCCATTATCATACAAGTCTAAGCTGATCGTTTTGCTGTTAGTTTCGACTCTTTTGATTAGTTTATTTTCTCTCCCCACTATAACCCAGGGAAGTACATCGCCATTATTGGTTCCAGGATCAACAAGTGTTGAAGATGTTTCAACTTTCGCGTCTTTGGATGGATTCGGAATGTCGGCCGGTTTGTTTACTACAACTATTTTTTCAGGCGTTGCAACAATGGTGGACGGGTTAAAAACTGCTACAGGTTCCTCTTTTTTCAAATTTGAAATCGTAGTAGGAGCTTCTTTTTTAGTTGTAGTAGTTTTTGCAATAGGTGCTCCAGCTTTAAGTTTAGATCCAAGATTCGGAACACTAGCAGCGCTTTTATCAATAGGGGTTTGGGCTTTTTTCTGTTGCTTAGTAACAGGCGTTTCCTTTTTATTTTTTACAATTAAAAATTCTTTTTCTAAATATACTTTTCCACCACCACAATCCTTAGTGCCTTTCTCATTTTTGGAAATATAAGTGCCTTGTAAAATGCCACGACCTCGGTTATTAGAATAAGTTAAAAAGTTCATCATTAGGCAGGCTTGCATGTTTCCTAATACATTTACATCTTCAAATTTAGTTTCATTGATACTTACTAATTTAGTATTCACCGAGTAAAATCCAGATGCGATGGCCTTGGCCGAAAAGTTACCTGTTAAATTAGTGTAAGTCATAACCGATAATTCGTGATTATCATTTTCTTCAATCTCCACATTGTAAATGTAAATTTGAGATTCTTGATTATTATTAGGAATAAAATAACCATTCCATTTTCCGGTGAGCTCCTGAGCTTGCAAAGGACCAAAATGGGCAAAGCCAAGTAATAAAAATAGAAAGCGTCTCATATTACAAAGCTATGTATAAAATATGAACCGCATTTGTTACCTTTGTCCTCTATTATTATATAAAAAAATATGGTTCAGATTCAATTTCCAGATGGCGCAGTTCGTCCCTATGAAAAAGGGATTACTGCTTTAGGTATTGCAAAGTCGATTAGTGAGGGCTTGGCTAAAAAGGTATTAGCGGCTTCTGTCAATGGGGAAGTATACGATGCTACTCGTCCAATCGAAACGGATGCGGCTTTAAAATTATTAACATGGGATGATGCCGATGGTAAAAATACTTTTTGGCATTCCTCTGCGCATTTATTAGCCGAGGCGGTAGAAATGCAATTTCCTGGTGCAAAATTTTGGGTAGGACCAGCGCTTGAAAAAGGATTCTATTATGATATTGATTTAGGAGATAAAACCATCAGAGAAGAGGACGTGGTATTGCTTGAAAAAAAGATGAATGAATTAGCAAAACAAGCCAATGCATATATCCGAAAGGAAATGTCGAAAGCAGAAGCGGTGGCTTATTTCACTGAAAAAAAGGATGAGTATAAATTAGATTTATTATCAGGATTAGAAGATGGCACTATTACTTTTTATACACAAGGTGCGTTTACTGATTTATGTCGCGGTCCACATATTCCAAATACAGGAGCAATTAAAGCGATCAAAATTACCAATATCGCAGGCGCGTTTTGGAAAGGAGATGAAAAAAATAAAATGTTGACAAGGGTATATGGAATAACATTCCCTAATCAAAAGGAACTGGATGAATATTTGTTGTTATTAGAAGAAGCGAAAAAAAGAGACCACAGAAAATTAGGAAAAGAATTAGGCATTTATACCATGGATGATGATGTTGGACCAGGCCTTCCTTTATGGATGCCCAACGGAACCATCATTATTGAAGAACTGGAAGGATTAGCAAAAGAAACAGAAGAGGCTGCAGGATATAAGCGTGTAGTGACACCACATATCGCTAAAGAAAGTATGTACATTAAAAGTGGACACTTACCTTATTATGAAGACAGTATGTTTCCTCCTATGGAATTAGATGGTACTAAGTATTATTTAAAAGCAATGAATTGTCCGCATCATCATAAAATATTTGATGCAGAACCTAAAAGTTATAAGGACATGCCACTGCGTTTGGCAGAATATGGAACATGTTACAGATATGAGCAAAGTGGTGAGTTGTTTGGATTAATGCGTGTAAGGTGTTTGCATATGAATGATGCACATATCTATTGTACCAAAGAACAATTTGCACAAGAATTTAAAGCGGTCAATGAAATGTATTTAAAGTATTTCAAAATATTTGGAATAGATAAATACGTGATGCGTTTAAGTTTACACGATCCTAAAAAGTTAGGACAAAAATATATTAACGAACCTGAATTGTGGTTAGAAACAGAAGCCATGGTTCGTGCCGTATTAATTGAAACAGGAACACCCTTTGTAGAAGTACAAGATGAAGGTGCTTTTTATGGTCCTAAAATTGATGTTCAAATTTGGAGTATCATAGGTCGTGAATTTACTTTAGCAACCAATCAAGTGGACTTTGCACAAGGCAAAAGATTCAATTTAAATTTTACCAATAAAGACAACGAACCTGAAACACCATTAATCATTCATAGAGCACCTTTGGGAACACATGAGCGTTTTATTGGATTTTTATTGGAACATTATGCAGGAAAATTTCCAGTATGGTTAGCCCCTTTACAAGTAAAAGTGTTACCTATCAGTGATAAGTTTATGCCTTATGCAGAAATCGTTTTTGCTGAATTAAAAAAAGCAGGGGTGCGTGTAGAAATTGACGACCGCAATGAAAAAATTGGCAAAAAAATACGAGATACTGAAATAATGAAAGTGCCTTATATGTTGGTGATTGGGGAGAAAGAGGTAGCTGAAAATAAATTATCTGTGCGTCGTCAGGGTAAGGGTGATTTAGGAATGATAGATAAATCGGCATTTTTAGCACAGGTAGTGGATGAAATCGCTCAAAGATTGGCTCCAACTGAATAAACTAGGACTTCCGAATTTTAAAAGTGAATAAGATTAAGGGGACATATCATAACATTGATTATCTTTACTTATTAATAAACGTTTAATTACTTAATGGCATTACCGAACAGAGGACCCAGATTTAACCCCAGGTTTCAAAGACAACAAGAACCAGAGCATCGTATTAATGATCGTATTCGTGTTCCCCAAATCAGATTGGTAGGAGACAATATTACAGTGGGTGTATACAATACCCAAGAAGCCCTAAAAATAGCTGCAGACCAAGGTTTGGACCTAGTGGAGATTTCTCCAACAGCCGATCCCCCAGTTTGTAAAGTCATAGATTATAAAAAATTCCTTTACGAGAAAAAACGTAAGGAAAAGGAGATGAAAGCGAACTCAAAACAAAGTGAGATTAAGGAGATTCGTTTTACACCAGGTACCGACGACCACGATTTCGATTTTAAAGCAAAACACGCTGAAAAGTTTTTACAGGATGGAAATAAGGTAAAAGCATATGTTCAATTTAAGGGTCGTGCCATCATGTTTCAGGACAGAGGCCAATTACTTTTATTGAAGTTTGCTGAAAGGTTAGCCGAGGCGGGCACATTGGAAAGTATGCCTAAATTAGAAGGAAAAAGGATGTTTGCCATATTCCAACCTAAAGCAGGTGGTAAAAAGAAGGCCTCAAGCTAGCTAAATCATTGATAATCAATATATTTAATTAAAGCGTCCCTCAACCAAATTGAAGGACGCTTTTTTTTGTCATCTCATCATACTAGTGTACCTTCGCCATCCATTTCCCACAAGGCTCAAAAAGTGTTTTGCCCGTGCAGAACCGCCAGTAGGGAGTAATCTATAAGATTATATAATGCCAAAAGTAAAAACCAACTCGAGCGCAAAAAAGCGTTTCAAAGTTACTGGAACAGGTGAAATCACCTTCCAAAAAGCCTTCAAAAGACACATTCTTACAAAAAAATCCACTAAGCGCAAAAGAGCCATGAGGAAAAAAGGATTGGTAGCTTCTACCAATAAGGACTTCGTTCTTCGTCTTTTAAGATTAAAAGGATAATCTCGATTCATTTCACAGTGAGTAAAAACATTTAAATTAACCGAGTCCGATTATTCATCTTATAAGATAAAGAGGATTCAAAAAAATATTAATTATGCCACGTTCAAAAAATGCCGTTGCATCTAGAGCAAGAAGAAAAAAGATTTTAGATCAAGCTAAAGGGTTTTATGGTAAACGCAAAAACGTATATACCGTAGCCAAGAATGTATTAGAGAAAGGATTGACCTACGCTTATGTGAGTCGTAAGATTAAGAAGCGTGAGTACCGTACTTTATGGATTGCACGTATTAACGCAGCAGTTCGTGAAGAAGGTCTTACATATAGCCAATTCATCAATTTATTAGCTAAAAAAGGTTCTGATTTGAACCGTAAAGTATTAGCTGATTTAGCAATGAATGAGCCTGAGACTTTCAAGAAAATTGTTCAATCTGTTAAGTAATTATTCAAAATTCCTTTGAATATAAAACCGCTCCAAAAGGGGCGGTTTTTTTATGCCCAATATTCCAACCAAAGAACTATTTTTGTTGTCTCAAAATAACCTAATAAACAATTGCTTAAGAAATGAACAATACCTACACTTCCTTAGTGAATCAAACATTCCATTTTCCGCAAGAAGGATTTGAAGTGGATGATAACGGTTATTTACAATTTAATGGGCTTGATTTAAAAGAAATTATTGAAAAACACGGGACGCCATTAAAGTTAACTTACTTACCAAAAATTGGTATGCAAATTAAAAAGGCAAAAAGTATGTTTGCCTCTGCTTTTAAAAAGCACAAATACGAGGGGGAATATTTTTATTGTTATTGTACTAAAAGTTCCCATTTTTCATTTATCGTTGAAGAGGCTTTGAAACATAATGTACATTTAGAAACTTCTTTTGCCTACGACATTGATATTATCAATAGATTATACGAACGCCGAAAAATTAATAAGGATATCTTCATCATATGCAATGGCTATAAGCAAAAGCAATATACTAGCCGCATTTCTAAATTAATCAATACAGGTTTTAAAAATGTGATTCCTGTGTTAGATAATGTGGAGGAATTACAATTCTATAAGCGCAATACTAAACAGCCTTTTAAATTAGGTATTAGAGTGGCATCTGAGGAAGAACCTAGTTTTCCTTTTTATACATCTCGATTAGGTATTAGAGCAAAGGATATCTTGGAATTTTATGTTGATGAAATAGAAGGATATGAAGATAAGTTCCAATTAAAAATGTTGCATATATTTTTAAACAAAGGAATTAAAGATGATATCTATTATTGGTCTGAATTAAATAAAATCATCAATTTATATTGTCAGTTAAAAAAGATATGTCCTGAGTTGGATTCAATTAATATTGGAGGAGGATTTCCTATTAAACATTCACTTGGTTTTGAATATGACTATCAGTTCATGATCAATGAGATTGTCTCTAATATCAAGAAAGCCTGTAAAAAGGCCAAAGTACCCGTTCCGAATATCTATACTGAGTTTGGTAGTTTTACAGTGGGGGAAAGCATGGCACATATTTATAAAGTTTTGGCTCAAAAGAAACAGAACGATCGAGAGTGTTGGTACATGATCGATTCTTCATTTATTACAACCCTTCCAGATACTTGGGGGATTGGCGAAAAGTTTTTGATGTTGCCAGTGAATAAATGGGAAAATGATTACCAAAGGGTAGTGTTGGGAGGATTGACCTGCGATAGCCATGATTATTATGACTCAGAGGAGCATATTAATGAAGTATTCCTTCCTAAATTAAAGAATGATTTATTAGAAGATAAGGCCGCCGAAAACAATGAATCACTGTATGTTGGATTTTTCCATACAGGCGCTTATCAGGATCAAATAAGTGGATATGGGGGAATTAAACATTGTTTGATCCCATCCCCAAAGCATGTTATTGTTGAAAAAGACCCTAAAACGGGTAAGCTCGTAGATTGGGTTTATGCCAAGGAGCAGTCCGCTCAAAGCATGCTTAAGATCCTAGGCTATTTACGCTAAATTCAGCTTAAAAGGGCGATTTCTACCAATTTTGGCTATATAAGCCTCTATTATCTTATTATTAAGTGCCAAAATGTCTTGAAAACAAATTTGTAGGGCATTTTTAAAATCCCTAATTTTGGTTCAAATAGTAGAAGATATGTACCCTGAAGAGATTGTATTACCGATGAAAGCAGAATTAGTTGATAATGGATTTGATGATTTAACAACTGTTGCTGAAGTAGAAAATGCAATTAACAATCAAGGAACAACTTTGGTGGTGATTAATTCAGTTTGTGGTTGCGCTGCTGGTGCATGTAGACCAGGTGTTTTAATGGCAGTAGCAAATGCAACTCAAAAGCCAACAAGAATTACTACTAGTTTTGCAGGATTCGATATAGCGGCGGTTAATAAAGTAAGAGAACTACACTTGCCTTATCCACCATCTTCTCCTGCAATTGCTTTATTCAAAGATGGTCAATTGGTAAATTTTATCGAAAGACATCAAATTGAAGGAAGGCCGGCTCAAGTGATCGCACAACATTTAATCAGTGTTTTCCAAGAACATTGTAATTAATAAAGATATTATAAACGGTTTTTGTTTTTAGATGGGTTAGTAAATACGGCCGCACTTTCTAGTGTGGCCCTTTTTTTATCCATAAGTCAAAATTTCTAAGTAACATTGTAAACTATAATCAGCATCAATATGTACCCTAATTTATATTATTTAGTAGATGATTTTTTCGGCATTAAATTAAATGGATTAAGGCTGGTTAATTCCTTTGGTTTTTTTGTAGCATTGGCATTTGTGGCGTCTGGTTTTGTATTATACCATGAATTAAAACGAAAAGAGGCCTTAGGTGAGTTCACCCCGACAGAGGATTCGATTATTGTGGGAGCGCCCGCGAGTCTTAATGAATTATTGACAAGTTTTTTCTTTGGATTTTTATTTGGTTACAAAATAATTGGGGCATTTACAATTGACAATGCCTTGAATAATACACAGGCATTTATTTTGTCTATGCAAGGTAATATGGGTGCTGGAATATTGGTTGGTTCCATTATGGTATATTTAAAATGGAAGGAGAAAGACAAGGAAAAATTAGCAAAACCAGAAACGCGCAAACTCATGCTGTGGCCACATGATAGGGTAGGCGATGTTGTATTGCAAGCAGCTTTATGGGGGTTTTTAGGCGCTAAAATATTTCATAATTTAGAAAATATAGATGAGCTAGTTCATGATCCATGGGGGTCCTTAATTTCTTTTAGTGGACTTACTTTTTATGGTGGATTAATTTTAGCGACCATCGCCATTATTATATTTATTCGAAAACATAATATGCGTGTTATTCATTTTGCAGATGCGATGGCTCCCACCATGTTATTTGCTTATGCTGCAGGTCGAATTGGATGTCATATTAGTGGAGATGGAGATTGGGGAATCGTAAATATCCATCCTAAACCATTTACTTGGTTACCGGATTGGATATGGGCTTATCATTATCCTCATAATGTTGTGAATGCAGGGGTTCCTATTCCGGGATGTGTTGGCAATTATTGCAATCAATTACCAGAAGCGGTATACCCAACAACTTTTTATGAAGTCATCATCATGTTTATTTTATTCTTGATTGTTTGGGCCATTAGAAAAAAGATCAGTCAACCTGGAATCATAACAGGTTTATATTTCATATTTGCAGGAGGTGAGCGTTTCTTTATTGAAAAAATTAGGGTTAATAATAAATATACTTCATTGCCTTTTCAACCCACCCAAGCCGAATTAATTTCAACTATATTGATTATATTGGGTATCGTATTTTTAATTAAATCAAAAAGTTGGTTCCCTAAAAATATTCAAAAAACTTAAATCCATTTTTATGCCATCCTTTGATATCGCTAGTAGCGTTGACATTCAAACACTAGACAATGCAATTAACATTGTAAAAAAAGAAATTACCAATCGTTTTGATTTTAAAGGAAATCATGTATCGATTGAATTAAATAAAAAAGAGTATCAAATTAAATTAGAATCAGAATCGGATATGAAAATTCAACAAATTGTTGATGTTATTATTAGTCGATCTATGAAACAAGGAATCGATGCCACCGCATTTGATTTCTCCAAAGATTCTTATCCCAGCGGTAAAATTTTCAAAAAAGACGTTTCGGTTCGAAATGGCCTAAAACAGGAGGATGCCAAAAAGGTAGTCAAATTGATCAAAGACAGTGGATTAAAGGTACAGGCGGCTATAATGGACGATATAGTAAGGGTAACAGGCAAGAAAATCGATGATTTACAGGATGTTATAGCGGCTTGTAGGGCTGGGAACCTAGGATTACCCCTTCAGTACATCAATATGAAGTAAAGGGAGGTCAATCTCTATTTGAGCTTATAATATTTGGCTAAAACCTAGGTTTAACCTAAATTTGCGACCTATTTAATAATTGTACGGCAAAAACCGTGCTTCCTTAAAAATCATATAATGAAACAAGGTATCCATCCAGAATCGTATCGTTTTGTCGTGTTCAAGGACATGAGTAATGGTACATCATTTTTAGGCAAATCTTCAGCCCAAACAAAAGAAACCATCTTATTTGAGGACGGAAAAGAATATCCTGTCATCAAATTGGAGATTTCAAACACTTCACATCCTTTTTACACAGGTAAAAACATGTTAGTGGACACAGCTGGGCGTATTGATAAATTCAATAAGCGTTACGCTAAGAAAAAATAAAATAGAGCAAATTAAAAATCTCTTTTTATACATTATTTAAACCCTTTCTTACCTTGTAAGAGAGGGTTTTTTGTCATTAAGTAGAAAATGGTTTACGTCCATTCAAAGCGTAACTTTGACCTATTAATAGATTGATTATGCAAAAATTAGATATACTTGCTTTTGGCGCCCATCCCGATGATGTTGAGTTAGGATGTGGGGGTACCTTATTGGCTGCAGTCGCACAAGGTAAAAAAGTAGGCATCATTGATTTAACCAAAGGAGAATTAGGAACCAGAGGTAATGCTTCCATTCGATTAAAAGAGGCACAATTGGCAAGTCAAATTATTGGAGCAAGTGTAAGGGAAAACCTAGGTATGGCCGATGGATTTTTTGAGAACAATAAGGAAAACCAATTTGCGATTATTGAAATGATTCGTTCTTATCAGCCTTCCATTATATTATGTAATGCCATTGATGATCGACATCCTGATCATGCGCGTGCTGCACAACTTGTTGAAACTGCATCATTTTTAGCAGGATTAACAAAAATTCAAAGTACACATCAAGGTCAACCGCAAACAGCATGGAGACCAAATCAAGTTTTTCATTATATACAATCAAAGTCATTGGCGCCTCATTTTGTCATAGATATTAGTGCCTTTATGGATAAAAAAATGGAAGCTATTTTAGCACATAGTTCTCAATTTTACGATCCACAGTCAAAGGAGCCAGATACTTTTATTTCAGGGGCTTCTTTTTTAGAATTTATAAAAAGTAGGGCAAAGGAATTAGGGCATCAAATAGGGGTGGAATATGCCGAAGGATTTTTAACGCAAAAGTTATTAGGTATGCGTAATTTTGATTCAATTATTTAATTCATATACCATGGCCATTGTTAAAGTAGGATTAATACAAATGTCTTGTGAAGCATCTAAGGATGCAAATCAAAAAAAAGCAATTGAAAAAATAAAGGAAGCAGCAAAAAAAGGCGCTCAAATTATTTGCTTGCAAGAACTTTTCACTTCCTTGTATTTTTGTGACGAAGAGTCTTATGATAATTTTAAATTAGCAGAGCCTATTCCAGGTGAAACCAGTAATACATTGGCTGCTTTAGCTAAAGAACTTGGCGTGGTCATCATAGCTTCCTTATTTGAAAAAAGAGCTGAAGGCCTTTATCATAATACCACAGCCGTATTAGATGCAGATGGTGCTTATTTAGGTAAGTATCGTAAAATGCATATTCCAGATGATCCTTCTTATTATGAGAAATTTTATTTTACACCTGGTGATTTAGGATACAAAGTTTTTAAAACCAAATTTGCCACTATTGGTGTTTTAATATGTTGGGATCAATGGTATCCCGAAGCGGCAAGAATTACAAGTTTAATGGGTGCCGAAATGTTATTTTATCCTACCGCTATTGGTTGGGCTACTTCGCAAGATGCTGCTACCAATGAGGAGCAATACAATGCATGGCAAACCATACAACGCAGTCATGCAGTTGCCAATGGTGTGCCAGTAGTGAGTGTCAATAGAGTAGGCTTGGAACAAAATGGTGCAATGCAGTTTTGGGGAGGATCTTTTGTAAGTAATCCATTTGGTAGTTTATTATACAAAGCAACCCATGATCAAGAGGAAGTAGCAGTGGTTGATATTGATACTGAAAAATCGGATAGCTATCGAACTCATTGGCCATTTTTGCGTGATCGTCGTATTGATTCATATGAACCTATCACTAAAAGATATATAGACGATGCATCATAATATTGATTTATTTAAAGGGATCACTCCAAAATCATTAGGATATTATTTCCCAGCCGAATTTGCACCACATGATGCTACTTGGTTAACTTGGCCGCATAAGGAGGAAAGTTGGCCAGGCAAAATTGCAAGCATTTATCCTTCCTATACTGAATTTGTAAAAGTACTTGCATTAAGTGAGCGTGTTTGTATAAATGTAGTGGATGAAAAAATGCGTAATTCAGCTCATAAGATGTTGCAGTTGGCGGGCGTCAATTTAGAACAAGTGCAATTTTTTATACATCCTTCCAATGATGCATGGTGTCGAGATCATGGACCTTCTTTTTTAATTCGAAATAATAAGGAACATCCCAAAGCCATTATTGATTGGAAAATCAATGCATGGGGAGGAAAATATCCACCCTATGATTTGGATGATGTAATACCGACTCATATTGCAAAAGCTTTTGACTTTCCAGTTTTTTATCCAAATATTATCATGGAAGGAGGCTCGGTCGATTTTAACGGAGCAGGAACCATTATGACTTCGAAATCATGCTTGCTTAATCCGAATCGTAATCCACATTTAAATCAAGCTCAAATTGAAAAGTATTTATGTGATTATTATGGAATGGAGCAAGTGTTATGGGTGTCTGATGGTATTGTAGGGGATGATACAGATGGTCATATTGATGATACAGTAAGATTTGTAAATGAGGATACCGTTATCACAGTGATCGAAAATAATGTGATGTCAGATAATCATGATTTGCTGCAACAAAATTTAAAGGAGTTAAAGCAAATGCGATTA
Source organism: uncultured Bacteroidota bacterium (assembly GCA_903824725.1). Lineage (GTDB taxonomy): Bacteria > Bacteroidota > Bacteroidia > Chitinophagales > Chitinophagaceae > Sediminibacterium. The sequence goes on from CAIJXU010000083.1 coordinate 22,060, forward strand.
ATAAACGGCCAACCATTAAATATTGTGGAACTACCCATGCCAAAGGAGGTTGTTTATGAACAACAATTACTTCCTGCATCCTATGCCAATTTTTATATTAGTAATGGACATATCATCGTGCCAACATTTAAGTGTGATTTAGATGATAAGGCCATGCAAATCATACAATCTTGTTTTCCATCTAGACAAGTGGTAGGGATTGATTCAACGGATATCATTTGGGGATTAGGTAGTTTTCATTGCTTAAGCCAACAAGAACCTAGTATACCTTCATTTTAATCTTCTATAAAAGTATAGCATGAAAAATAGATTTTCCTTTTTGGGTTGGATAGGAGTGGTGGGAATGATTTTATTTTATTCATGTAATAATTTTCCTTATTCAAAAACGAATCATACCTATAATAATAAATCCAAGGATTTATTAAAGTTGTTAAAAACAAATCCAGGCATTCAAACGGTGGATTCCTTAGCAAAAGCAGTACAATGGGTGGGTACCACTAATTTTGATTTACGAAAACCCAATTTTGTCATCATTCACCATACAGCTCAAAATTCATGTGAGCAAACTTTGCAAACTTTTACTTTAGAGCGAACTAAAGTAAGCGCGCATTATGTTATTTGTAAAGATGGAACGATACATCATATGTTGAATGATTATTTTAGGGCTTGGCATGGGGGTATTGCTAAATGGGGTAACAACACAGATATTAATTCAAGTTCTATTGGAATTGAATTAGATAATAATGGCTACGAACCATTTGATTCGTCACAAATAAATAGTTTATTAACCGTATTAGAGCAGCTTAAGAAAAACTATAATATACCAGTTGCTAATTTTATTGGTCATGGGGATATCGCACCTAAACGAAAAGTAGATCCCAATATCAACTTTCCTTGGCAACTTTTAGCGAGCAAAGGATATGGAGTTTGGTTTAATCCTGATACAAGTATACAATTACCCGTTTCTATTTCAATACCATTTGCATTAGCAATGGTAGGTTATGATATTAAAGATTCTACTGCAGCTTTGTTGGCATTCAAACGTCATTTTAGGCAAGACAGCACCATTTCCATGAACGATCATGATAGGTCTGTATTAGCACAATTGATTTATAATAAACTTCAAAAATAAATTTTTACACTAACAATTGTTAGCGTAAATTTGTACAAATAAGGTACTATGGATTTTAGTTTATCAGAGGAGCAATTGATGATACAAAATGCATCCCGTTCATTTGCGCAACAACAATGTTTACCAGGAGTGATTGAACGAGATGAAAAGCAACAGTTTCCAAAACAACAAATTGAAGAACTTGCCGACCTGGGATTTTTGGGCATGATGACGCCCATTCAATATGGCGGAGCGGGTATGGATACCATTTCCTATGTTCTTGCTATGGAAGAGATAAGTAAAGTGGATGCAAGTGTGAGTGTATGTATGAGTGTCAACAATAGTTTAGTATGTTGGGGCTTGGATCATTTTGGAACAGAACAACAAAAAAATAAATATTTAACACCATTAGCGCAAGGGAAAAAAGACGGCGCAATATATATAGGTGCTTTTTTATTAAGTGAACCAGAAGCGGGTAGCGATGCAACGCATCAACATACATCAGCCGTGGACAATGGGGATCATTTCATATTAAATGGAGTTAAAAATTGGATCACTAATGGTTCTAGTGCATCGGTCTATTTAGTAATGGCGCAAACAGATGCAAGTAAAGGACCCAAAGGTATCAATGCATTCATCGTTGAAAAAAATACACCAGGAATTACGATAGGGCCTAAAGAAAATAAAATGGGTATTCGCGGTAGCGATACACACGCTATCTCATTTTCAGATGTGGTAGTACCTAAAGAAAATCAAATAGGTGCCGATGGTTTTGGATTTACTTTTGCAATGAAAACTTTAAACGGAGGTCGAATTGGAATTGCAGCACAAGCTTTGGGTATCGCTAGTGGTGCCTATGAGTTGGCTTTAGCTTACAGTAAACAAAGAAAATCTTTTGGCAAACCAATTCATGAGCATCAGGCCATACAATTTAAGTTAGCAGAAATGGCTACGCGTATTCAAACTGCACGTCTTTTGTGTTATCAAGCTGCTTGGGAAAAAGACAATGGGTTGGATTATACCTTATCGGCAGCTATGGCAAAACTGCATGCGAGTGATACTGCGATGTGGGTGACCACGGAAGCTGTTCAAGTACATGGGGGATATGGATTTGTAAAGGAATTTCATGTAGAAAGATTAATGCGTGATGCAAAAATCACACAAATTTATGAAGGCACTAGTGAGATACAAAAAATGGTCATTGGAAGAAGTATCACACGATAATTTATTATAGCTTTGAAGTAATTATTAAAGATGCCCGTTAATACTGAATCTTATCAACAACTTATTTCACAGGAGTGCATGAAAAATGTACAACTTGTGGCAGTGAGTAAAACCAAACCTAATGAGGATATCATGTCCTTATATCAGTTAGGGCAAAGGGATTTTGGAGAAAATTATGTACAAGAATTAGTAGATAAGGCTGCATCATTGCCTTCGGATATTCATTGGCATTTTATTGGACACTTGCAATCTAATAAAGTCAAATATATTGCACCATTTGTGCATTTAATTCATGGAGTAGATAGTGAAAAATTATTAATTGAAATTAATAAGCAAGCGCAAAAAAATAATCGTGTCATTGATGTATTACTGCAAGTGCATATTGCCACCGAGGAAACCAAATTTGGTTTTGATGAAATGGCGCTTTTGGAATTAATAGGAAGTGACCGAATTGCTCAGTATACGCATGTTAAAATAAGGGGATTGATGGGAATGGCTTCGTTTTCGGATGATCAAAAATTAATTCAAAAGGAGTTTTTTAGTTTAAAAACTATTTATAATAAATGTGCCCAATCTCTACTTTTACCGGCATTTGATATTTTAAGTATGGGCATGAGTTCAGATTATAGTCTTGCTATTGAGCACGGGAGTACTTTAGTACGCGTAGGAAGTTTACTATTTGGCGCGCGCGATTATAAAAAGGAATCGATTTAGGATTTTCTTTTTATTTTGTCTTAGCATAATCAAACACAATATTACAAAAAGCTTTTACACCTATTTTAAAGCCAGATTCATCAATAAAAAAATCGGCAGTATGATGTGGTGCCGCATCACTTGCTTTAGTGCCAGCGGGCATAGCTCCTAAGTAAAAAAAGAAACTGGGTGCTTTTTGTGAAAAGAAGGAAAAATCTTCAGCACCTGTTTGCCAAGTGGTTTCAATTACTTTATCAGCACCTGCCGCTTTGATAAGTGAGGGTAAAGATTTCTTTACCAAACTAGGTTCATTATAAGTTACCAATGTTTTGGTGTCTATGGTTATATCTGCTGAAGCACCTGAGCTTGCTGCTATATTATTTACTGTTGTTTTAATACGATCATGCACTTCGGTTTGCATTTTTGAATCAAGGGTTCGAATAGTGCCCGTTAATTCAGCAGTTTCAGGTATAATATTAGAACGAACACCTGCTTTAATCGTACCTACAGTAATCACTACCGGGGCTTTGGTAATATCCATTTGTCTACTAACAATATGTTGCAAGCCTTCTATGATTTGAGCTGAGGAGGCAATAGGATCAACGCCACCCCAAGGTTGAGAGCCATGACTTCCTTTCCCTTTTACTTTTATAGTAAACCAGTCAGAAGATGCCATAAATGCGCCTTCTTTATAGTGTATCGTACCCACTGGAATTTGTGATTCAATATGTAAACCAAAAACGGCATCTACTTTAGGATTGTCTAATGCACCATCTTTGATCATTAAGGGAGCACCGCCTTCTTCATTACCTGGAGCACCTTCCTCTGCGGGTTGAAATAAAAATACCACTGTTCCTGGCACTTCCTTTTGTATAGTCTGTAATAAAGTAGCAGTAGCCATTAAAATAGATATATGAGCGTCATGACCACAAGCATGCATTACATCTACCTTCTGGCCCATATATTCTGCTTTCGCTTTTGAGGCAAATGGAAGAGAGCTTCTTTCGTGAACAGGTAAGGCATCTATATCCGCCCTTAGTGCAATCACTGGACCAGGTTTGCCACCTTTTAAAATTGCAACCACTCCCGTTTTAGCAACAGGGTAGTGAACTTCCATACCTAAAGTTTTTAAATAATCTGCAATGTATTTCCCAGTATTAAATTCACGATTAGATAGTTCAGGATTTTCATGAAAATATTGTCTCCATTTAATTAATTGTGGTTCTATATTCTGAACTAATTGATTAAAATTTTTAGGTAATTCCTGAGCTGATGTTGATAAAATAGAAAAAGTTAAAATGAAAGATAAAAACAGACGCATACAAATGAATTTAAATTTATAATAATGTAGCTTAGTAATTTTTATTTTATGCTTGGTATTCGCCAAAAACACTTCTCAAAGTATCTGCTATTTCACCTAAAGTGCAAAATTGTTCAACTGCCTCAATAACAGGTGGCATTAAATTGGTATTTTGTACAGCAGCTTCTTTAATAGCGAGTAAACATAGCGCAACTTTATTTTCGTCTCTAATTGCTTTAAGTTTTTTTAACTTTTCAATTTGTTGCAAACGAATCGATTCGTCAATTCTTAAAACAGGAATATCAATATCATTGCTAGATTGATATTGATTCACACCTACAATAATTTTTTTATTGGCTTCGATGTCTTTTTGATAGATATAGGCGCTTTCGCTAATTTTATTTTGCATAAAGCCAGATTCAATAGCAGCAACACTTCCTCCCATTGCGTCTATTTGTTCTATCAGTTCTAATGCCTTTTTTTCCATTTCATTGGTTAAGCTTTCTACAAAATAACTTCCTGCTAATGGGTCAGCGGTGTCTGTGATGCCACTCTCAAAAGCAACCACTTGTTGAGTTTTGAGTGCAATGGCTGCAGCTTCCTCGGTAGGAAGCCCTAACGCTTCATCGTATCCATTAGTATGCAAACTTTGTGTACCCCCTAATACGGCTGCTATAGTTTGAATGGTCACCCTGCTGATATTATTCATAGGTTGTTGCGCGGTCAAAGTAGCACCTCCAGTTTGTGTATGAAAACGAAGCATTAAAGCTTTTGGGTCGGTGGCACCTAAATCGGTCATGATTTGTGCCCACATTTTTCGAGCCGCTCTAAACTTGGCTACTTCTTCAAATAAATTATTATGTGCATTAAAAAAGAACGAAAGTCTTTTTCCAAATATATTAATGTCTAATCCTTTTTCGATAGCCGCTTTTACATATGCTTTACCATTACTTAAGGTAAATGCAATTTCTTGAACAGCGGTACTTCCAGCTTCTCTAATATGATAACCTGAAATAGAAATACTATTCCATTTAGGTAAATGGGTACTAGACCATTCAAAAATATCTGTAATAATACGCATCGAATTTTTAGGCGGATAGATATAAGTGCCTCTTGCTGCGTATTCTTTTAAAATGTCGTTTTGAATTGTTCCTGATAAAAGGGTTAAATCGATTCCTCTTTTTTTGGCTAAGGCAACATAGAATGCTAATAAAATAAAACCAGTGGAGTTAATCGTCATCGAAGTACTTATTTTATCCAATGGAATGTCCTTGAATAAAATGTCCATATCTTCTAAAGTACAAATGGACACACCCACTTTGCCTACTTCACCGTCGGCCAATGAATGGTCTGCATCATAGCCAATTTGAGTAGGTAAGTCAAATGCAACACTTAAACCCATGACGCCTTGCGCTAATAAAAAATGATATCTTTTATTACTTTCCTCGGCTGTTGAAAATCCAGCATATTGGCGCATTGTCCATAGCTTTCCTCGGTACATATCAGATTGCACGCCGCGAGTATAGGGATATTCACCAGGTAATTGAGTACCATTCAAATGGGTGGGTACATCATTTTGGGTGTATACTTTTTTTACCTCAATGCCACTATCTGTTCTTTTAGACTCATCTTGCATGGTTAAATTTACGATTTTTTACTTGTTTCAATGCCTAGATTATTTCTATTTTCGACATAGAATCTAATGGACAGTTGAAATAGATCATGTAATTTTGTATCTCATTATTCAAGTTAATTATTATCCCATGGGTACAGAAATTGCAAATTCATTACCAGTCAGTTTTACTGCTGGCGCCATTACTGAAATTCAACGATTAATGTCTGAACCTGACTTTGACCAACAACAAAGATTAAGGGTTGGGGTTAAAGGAGGTGGTTGTAGTGGGATGACCTATATTTTGGGTTTTGAAACCCCTGCCGAGTCAGATGAACTTTTTATATACGAAGGCATTCCATGTTGCATGGATAAGTCACATCAGATCTATTTATATGGAATGAGTATTGATTGGCAAGGGGGTTTAAATAGCCGAGGATTTACTTTTACCAATCCTAATGCGTCTAGTACTTGCGGATGCGGTACTTCATTTGCGGTTTAAAATTAATCGAAAAAATACAGCATCCTCGCTCTCCATCGCTGCGCTCAAATGTTCGCTCGTATGCGTATTATTTTCAATTCAATTTTAAACAAATTTCAGTCAACAGAGTAATGGGTTGATCGAAAAAATACAGTATTCTCGCTCTCCATCGCTGCGCTCAAATGTTCGCTCGTATGCGTATTATTTTCAATTCAATTTTAAACAAATTTCAGTCAACAGAGTAATGGTTAATCGAAAAAATACAGCATCCTCGCTCTCCATCGCTGCGCTCAAATGTTCGCTCGTATGCGTATTATTTTCAATTCAATTTTAAACAAATTTCAGTTTAACATTAAGGGATTTGCTTGAAAAAATAGCTCCACCTCGCTTCCTATCACTTCGTTCAACGTCAGCTCGGTTGACTATTGTTTTCAATCGCAAATTTCAATTATCAGATTATGATGTAAATAAAAAAGCCCCCGAATTTTCGAGGGCTTTTTTTACAACGAGTAATCGTTTATTATTTCTTTTTATCTTCTGATTTTCCTAATGGACGACTTTTTGCAAAGTCAACTAAAACAGGAGCTGCTACAAAAATAGAAGAGTAGGTACCTGTGATAACTCCAATTAACATTGCGAATGCGAAACCTCTTGTTACTTCACCACCAAAGATGAATAAGATTAAGATGGTTAAGAAAACAGTTAATGAAGTCATAATAGTACGGCTTAACGTTTGGTTAATCGCTTTATTAATGATAGATGCATTATCTGATCCTTTCATTAATTGACTATCCTCTCTGATACGGTCATATACAATCACCGTGTCATTCATTGAGAAACCAATTACAGTTAAGATCGCTGCAATAAAATGTTGGTCAATCTCTAATGGGAAAGGAACAAATTTACGAGCAAAACTAAATACGATTAATGTCACAAATACGTCATGTAATAACGAGAAGATGGTTCCTAAAGAATATCTCCAATCACGGAAACGAATAAATATGTATAAACAAATGGCGATTAAGGCAAAAATGGTTGCTTTAGTGGCACCTGCTTTTAAATCATCAGATATTGTTGGTAATACAGTTTGAGAACTTTGCTTGTATTGAGTTTCAAATTCTTTGAAAGTAACATCAGCAGGTAATTGTTTTGCCAATCCTTTGAATAATAATGTTTCAACTTCTTGATCGATATTATTTCCTTGCTCATGAATCTTATAAGAGGTAGTGATGTTGATTTGGTTTTTAGTATCTACTGTTTTAATAATAGGGGCTTCACCAAATACACCTTTTAATGCATCTCTTACTTGTTCAGTATTTACAGCTGTTTTAAATTTAATGGTATAGCTACGACCACCTGCAAATTCAACACCTTCATCAAAACCATTAAAGAAACTCGCTACACCAATAATTAACACGACTGCCGATAACATGTAAGCGTATTTTCTGAACTCAATAAACTTAAATGAAGCATGTTTGAAAACACTACGAGATACTTTTGTAAAGTATTCAAAGTGTCTGTTTTTGCTAGTATATATATCTGTAATTAAACGAGAAACTAAAATACCGCAGAATAAAGATAATAAAATACCAATAATTTGAGTTGTTGCGAAACCTAACACTGGACCTAATCCAAAATAGGCTAAGATACATGCAGTTAATAAAGTGGTAACGTGTGCATCCAAAACTGGAGACATAGAACGCTTATAACCATCTGTTACTGCTAATTGATAACTTTTCCCTTTTGTTAATTCTTCTTTTATTCTTTCAAATATAATTACGTTCGTATCTACTGCCATACCAATGGTTAATACCAAACCTGCAATACCAGGGGCTGTTAAAGTAAATCCAAGTGCACTTAATATACCAATAGTGAAAAGCAAGTTTAAGATTAATGCAATGTTTGCAACCCATCCACCTGTATTAAAATACAATAACATTAAAGCAAAAATGACAAGGAATGCAATTCCAAATGCCATTGCACCGCCTTGTATAGATGCTTTACCTAAAGTAGGGCCCACTTGTTGTTCTTGTACAATTTTAGCAGGAGCAGGTAATTTACCACTCTCTAAAATTTGCGCTAAATCCTGTGCAGTTTTTAATGAGTAGTTTCCAGAAATTTGGGAATTACCAGTTGTAATGGCATCATTCACATTTGGAGCTGAATAAACAATATTATCTAAAACAATGGCAATAGGTTTTCCAATATTTCTAGTAGTCATCTTACCCCAAATATTAGTACCCAATTTATCCATGTTCATTTTAATTGCTACTTTCCCTCTTTCATCAAAATCTTGTGCAGCATTTGCAACATGATCACCTTCTAATTCAGCAATGCCATTGTCTAAAGTTTTGATGGCGTATAAAGGAAGTACATCCTTTGTTTTAGGATCTTCAGATTCAACTTTACCATACATGAAAACTAAGTTCGAAGGGAATTTAGATTTTACTTCTGCCATTGCTAGATAAGCATTTAATTTAGCAGTATCTTTTTTCAATGTATATCCAATCTCAGCAGGGAAAGTATACTGTCCATTTTTTCCTTGATAAGGTTGTGTGAATTGAACCGTTTTTAAAAGTGGATTTTTGTTGGCAAGTGTTTTTGTTGTATCTACTTTGGCTGTTGAATCAACTACGCCATTTAAACTTGCTTCAATTGCTTTGTCTGCGGCTAAGATTCCTTCTTGGAAATCTTTATTTTCAAAAGTGTATACTTCAAAAAATTGAAGGTTAGCAGTAGACTGTAAATAGGAGCGTACTCTTTCTTTATCGTTCACGCCAGCCAATTCAATACTAATGATACCTTTATTTGCATCAGGGTTGATATTGGGAGACGCTAAACCAAAGCGGTCAATACGTGTTCTTAAAATTCGGTACGTGTTATTAAAAGCTTGAGTGGCTTGTTCTTTTAAGTATGTTGCTGTATCATCATCTGTTGCATCAAATTTTAATTTTTGATTGCTTCTTGCAGCGAACAAAGGTGCTAATTTGCCAGTAGGATTTGCTATTTTGTATTCCTCTCTAAATAAGGATATCAAATCGGCGCTACTGTTTGCTTTTTTAGCTACTGCATTATTTAAAGCAGTGTTAAAAGCAGGATCCTTTGAGTAATTCGCTAAGGATTTAATTAATCCATCCAAGCCTACTTCCATGGTAACACTCATACCGCCTTGTAAATCAAGGCCTAACATTAATTCTCTTTCTTTAGCACCAGCATAAGTGGTTAAACCAAATGCCAATTTAGTATCTTTTGTACTATCAAGTAAATGCTTGTAGTAGTCTTTTTGAACATCACTGATGCTATCGTTGTATAAAAATTGCGATTCTTTGTTATTTGGATAAACAGATTGGGCTGTAGGGAATTTTTTTACCCAGGCAGCAGCTTTAGCTTCCATTGATTTTTCATGGTTATGAACAAACCAAGTGAATGACAATTGATAAAGACAAATTAAAATAAGCGCAAATGTAAAAAAGCGCACTAATCCTTTGAGTTGCATAATAGTTTGGTTAACTGATTTTTAGTCGGCAAATATAATGGAAACGGGTCAAAATAAGGGCTAAAACGCCATTAATTTACCGCGGTAAGCTTGACATTGAAATACAATGGAGCATTGGCTGGAACAGAAGAGCCAGCCCCTGCACTTCCATATCCTAATGAAGAGGGTATTAATAGTTTAATTTCACCACCAGCACCAATTAATGGAAGCCCTTTTTGCCAACCTATTATTAAACTACTCAATGGATAAGTGATCGTGCCAGCATCAAACTGATTTCCATTCATCAATTGACCTACATAAGTTGCTGTAATAGTGCTGCTTATAGTAGGTTTAGTACCTGTTCCAGGGGTAATTATTTGATATAAAACGCCACTTGGGTCTTCGGTGTAGGTAATATTATTTGATTTGGCAAAAGTAAGCATTTGATCTTTCTCACTTGCTCCAGATTTACTACAACTAGCAAAAGTGAAAATGGCTAAAATGGTCAAAAAAGAGGCAAAAATGGATAAAAATGGGGTAATTTTTGATGATTTTGAGTGTTTTTGGGTCATTTTGTTCATTTTTTGGTTTTTAAATATTTTAATTCTTGATAACGTTGTTCATTCATTTCTGATGTGAATTGTTGGTAAATCCAGGAAAAGCCAATTGAGAAGATAAGGATGGCAATAATGATCCAAATTTCATTACCTCGCATATTGGCCACCATCGAAGCTCGTTCGTACCATCCCGTTTCTGAAATGACTAATATGAGGAGCCCCAAACCTAAACTTACACTAAGCCCCCTTAAAAAAGGCTTTCTTTTAAAATGGGCTAAACTGCGTTCCTTTTCCCAAAATTGGTAAAATGCTTCTTCTTCCGGGCTGATCATAAAGCAAATTTATGCTTTGATTGTTAAATTAGAACTGCATTGCTTACTTTTAATTTTAAAACTTACATATGAAATCATTCATACAAAAATGGGGCATCACAATTAGTATATTGATTATTGCTGTTCATTTTATGGCACAATGGTTAGGGGAGGAGTATAAAACAATGGAAGCCATTAGTAAAGCAATGTTGTTACCGATGTTGATGTTGTATTTAGCAGTTCATCCCAATACTTCAGGCTTGCCAGGGAAACCATTAGTGATGTTGGGTTTATTGGGTTCTTTTTTGGGAGATGTATTTTTAATTTCTAAGTCCTACTTTATACCAGGTATGATTGCATTTATGACAACGCATATTTTTAATATTCTGTTTTTTAGTAATATTTATGGACCCTTACAAGCACGCTCCACTAAATTATATGTTTCTAAATTTTTGTTGGTTATTTTTTGCGTGTTTATTTATTTTCAATTAAAAGATGGATTGGGAAATTTAATTTTTCCCATTTTGGCCTATATGATATTAATTAGTACAGCTACTTTAATGGCTATTCATATTTCAAATCATGCACCAGTAAAAATAATTGCAAATACTTTTTGGATACCGGGCATGTTGTTTTTTTTAACTTCTGATGCCATTTTAGCTTTGAATAAATTTAATTGGGCAAAACATACACCCATCAACAATATAGGATTGGTCATTATGATTACCTATGGGTTAGCTCAATTATTTATGGTCAAAGGGTTCCAAGTTTATTTTGCACAAAAGAAACAAGCATAAAAGTAACAAACATAAAAAAAGCGTCCCGAAATTTCGGGACGCTTTTTTTATATACTTAGTTTGAAAAGTATTAGTATCCACCCATACCACCCATATCTGGATGTCCACCACCGCCTGCAGGAGGCGCAGCTGGTGCTGGTTTGTCAGCGATAACACATTCTGTAGTTAACAACATAGATGCGATTGATGCTGCGTTCTCTAAAGCAACTCTTGTTACTTTAGTTGGATCGATAACACCTGCTTTAAATAAGTTTTCGAAAACTTCAGTTCTTGCGTTAAAACCAAAATCGTCTTTGCCGTCTTTGATTCTTTGAACAACAATTGAACCTTCGATACCGCTATTTTTTACAATTTGACGAAGTGGTTCTTCAATAGCTCTTCTTACTATTTGAATACCTGTTGTTTCATCATCATTAGCACCTTTTAATTTATCTAAACTTGCTACTGCACGAATATAAGCAACCCCACCACCTGGGACAATACCTTCTTCAACTGCAGCACGTGTAGCGTGTAAAGCATCGTCAACACGATCCTTTTTTTCTTTCATTTCAGTTTCAGTAGCAGCACCTACATATAATACTGCAACACCGCCACTTAATTTCGCTAAACGCTCTTGTAATTTTTCACGATCGTAATCGGAAGTGGTATTCTCAATTTGAGATTTGATTTGATTAACACGAGCAGTGATATCTGATTTTTTACCTTTTCCACCAACGATAGTGGTGTTGTCTTTATCAATTGTAATTGAAGTCGCTTGACCTAAATAAGATAAATCAGCATTTTCTAATTTGAAACCTTGTTCTTCACTTATTACAGTACCAGCAGTTAAAATAGCAATGTCGTTCAACATTTCTTTTCTGCGATCACCAAAACCAGGTGCTTTCACAGCGGCTACTTTAATAGTACCTCTTAATTTGTTTACCACTAATGTAGCCATTGCTTCACCTTCTAAATCTTCAGCAATAATTACTAATGGACGACTTGTTTGAGCCACTTTCTCTAAAATATGTAAGATGTCTTTCATTGCAGAAATCTTCTTGTCATAAATTAAGATGTATGGATTTTGCATTTCAGCTTCCATTTTTTCGCTATTGGTAACGAAATAAGGAGAAGTATATCCACGATCAAATTGCATTCCTTCAACAACATCAACTGTTGTATCTGTACCTTTTGCTTCTTCAACAGTGATCACACCTTCTTTACCCACTTTATTCATTGCCATTGCAATTAACTTTCCAATTTCGTTATCGTTATTGGCAGAGATAGAAGCAACTTGTTCAATTTTTTTAGTGTCATTACCCACCGCTTGTGATTGTAACTTTAAGCTAGCAACTACTTTTTCAACCGCTTTATCAATACCGCGTTTCAAATCCATTGGATTCGCACCTGCAGTAACGTTGCGTAAACCTTCACCAATAATAGCTTGTGCTAAAACAGTGGCAGTAGTAGTTCCATCACCTGCTAAGTCAGCAGTTTTTGAAGCTACTTCCTTTAACATTTGAGCACCAATATTTTCGATAGGATCTTCTAAGTCAATTTCTTTTGCAACAGTAACACCATCTTTAGTAATAGATGGAGATCCGAATTTTTTTTCAATAACAACATTACGACCCTTTGGTCCTAAAGTTACTTTAACGGCGTTGGCTAAAGTGTCAACCCCTTTTTTCATTTTATTTCTCGCTTCTAAGTCGAAAAAAATCATTTTAGACATATATAGTTAATTTTTAAAGTTATACAATCGCCAAAATATCGCTTTCGCGCATAATTAATAAATCTTGACCTTCGATTTGAATTTCAGTTCCAGCATATTTACCATACAATACATTATCGCCTACTTTAACAGTTACTGGCTCATCTTTTTTACCAGTACCAGCAGCTAGGACAATACCGCGTTGTGGTTTTTCTTTTGCTGTATCTGGGATAATGATTCCGCCAGCTGATTTTTCTTCTGCAGCGGCAGGCATAACAATAACTCTATCATGTAGAGGTGTTATGTTTAATTTTTTAGCTGTAGTCTTAGCCATATTTTATCGTTTTTTGTTGTTTAATAATGTTATTGCCTTACATATATCGAGAACCGTGCCAATGACCATTTTGCATATTGAATAGGTCAAAATTTCAGTTTATTGATCTTTAAGGGCTTGGGGTAGCAAATCTATGCCTAAAAAGGCATGCAAGGAACAGGATATTGGTAAAAAATGTCAGTTTTTATGAATTATTTAGATAGCTTTGCAGCCATTTAGCTCTTATTCATATGATGAACCGACGAAATATTAGGATTAAAGTAATGCAGGTCTTGTACATGGTGGAAACCGAAAACCAAGCTGCGCCTAGCGCTTTGCTCCAAAAGGAATTTGATAAAACACGCAATTTGTTTGTTTTTTTAGTTCATCTATTACACCAAGTGGCCTTATATGCCGAGGTAGAAGCTGGGCAAAGAGCTTCAAAAAACCTTCCCAATTCATCCGATTTAACGGTGAATACCAAATTAGCAGGCAATAGTATTGTTTGGCAAACCATCGAATCAGATAATTTTAAAAAGGCAATTGAAATTGTAAAACCCCAACAATGGATTCAAGAAGATATTGTTAAATCAATATTTAGACAATTGAGTGAAACAGCTACTTATCTAGCTTATATTACTGAGCAAAGTAGGGAAAAGGCAAAAGAAAAAGACATTCTTAAATTTATATTCGGCACCCTTATTTTAGAGTCAGATAATATGCTTGATTATATTTCTGAACATTTCACGAATTGGGAAGATGAAGGGGATGTGATGATTGGTTTTGTATTAAACTATTTACAAAAACCATCGAGTGTTGATTTTTTGGATTTAGTCGGAACAGAAAAAAATAAATTTGCTGTTGATTTATTACAAACAGCGATCGATAAAAAAACAATTACTGAAGATATTATTAAGCCCAAATTAAACAATTGGGATCCGGAAAGAATTGCGATGATAGATATGATATTACTGCGTTTGGGCGTTTGTGAACTTTTGTATTTTGATACTATTCCTACTAAAGTGACCATAAATGAATACATAGATTTAGGTAAGGAATACAGTACTGAGCAAAGCGGACATTTTGTAAATGGCATTTTGGATAATATACACAAGGAGTTAGTAGGTACTGGGCAAATTCAAAAAATAAGCCATAAAAATAAATAACACATTATTAGCGTACAAGGAATGCGGCTATTAGGATTAACCCTATCTTTGTTTTGCTAACGGAATTAAATAAAGCATTTTAATAGTTTAAAAAATATAAAACATGACACAAATTTTTTTACAAGCACCTCCTCAAGGTGGCGGTACTTTTCAATTGGTAATGTTGGGTGGAATCATTTTAGTTTTTTGGTTTTTCATGATTCGTCCACAAGCTAAAAAAGCAAAAGAGCAAAAAAAGTTTATTGATACGATGCAAAAAGGGGATAAAGTAGTCACTATTGCTGGTATTCATGGTACGATCAATAAAGTAAACGAGGACAATACAGTACAATTAGAAGTAAGCCCTGGTTCCTACTTGAAAATTGAAAGATCTTCTATCAGTTTAGAATGGTCTCAGGCACTTAATAAATAAAACATTTGTTTAAGTAGAAATTGAATCCGAAATTGGGGTAACTAATTTCGGATTTTTTATGCCCAAGATAATAGGATTGACAGGGGGAATCGGTTCGGGTAAAACAACTGTAGCTAACTTGTTTGCGAGTTTAGGGATTCCTGTGTTTAATGCCGATGATGCAGCTAAACAGCTGATGCAAAATAGTCCTATTATAAAAAATCAGTTAATTCAGCAGTTTGGTGATAAAGTTTATGAACAAGGACAATTAAATAAATCCTATTTGGCTTCTATCGTTTTTGCAGATCCTGAAAAATTAGCCATACTCAATTCAATAGTACATCCAGTGACCATTCAAGCAGCATTAGATTGGGCGCAACAACAAACATCCCCTTATGTAATTAAGGAAGCTGCTTTAATATTTGAATCTAATGCATCAGAAGGGTTGGATTTTGTAATTGGTGTAAAAGCGCCCTTAGCTTTACGAATCGAAAGAGTAATGAAAAGGGATCAATGTACTCAAGCTGAAGTTGAAAAAAGAATGCAGCATCAAATTAGTGATACCATTAAAATGAAATTATGCGATAAGGTCATTGTCAATGATGATATACAATTAATTACACCACAGGTTATTGCTATTCATGAAGCTTTTTCAATTTTATAACACCATCTTTTTAATCGACCATCAAAATCAAATGGGGTAGTGGCTTTGGTGATGTCTTTGATGGCTTTGCTTTGAATGTTTTCGGCATCAAGGATAAATTGGGAGAAATTAGTACTAAAAAATAAAGTGGCGCCTGGCTTCATCGCCTTTAATACATCATTGATCAGTTCCACATGATCCCTTTGAATATCTAAAATATCTTTCATTCTTTTACTGTTGCTGAAAGTAGGAGGATCCATGATCACCAAATCAAATTGATGGGGAGGCAATGTTTTTAAATACTGCTTCACATCAGCATGTATAAAATGATAAGCACTGGCATTTTTTAAATCATTCAAAGCGAAATTATCTTCACTCCATTTTAAATAGGTCTTAGATAGGTCAACCGATGTGACCGATTTAGCGCCTGCTTTTGCAGCATACACCGAAAAAGAACTGGTGTAACTAAATAAATTTAAAACTGTTTTATCCTTTGATTGTTCGCTGAATAGTTGTCTAGTAATACGATGGTCTAAAAAAAGCCCCGTATCTAAATAATCAGTCAGGTTGACTAAAAATGACAAGCTGTTTTCTTTTACTGTAATAATTTTGGAAGCAATGACTGCTTCTTCCTTTTCATATTGCCCTTCTCTATGGGACATTCTTTTTCGAACACGTAAATACATATTCTCCAAGGAGATACCCGTCATAGTTGAAATAATGTTCTTACATTCTACCAACCATATATCATGCTCTTCGTCAGATAAACCATGACGTCGATTGTATTCGGCTATGTAAATGTACTGCTCATACAATTCAATACAAATTGGAAATTCAGGTAAATCATGGTCATACAAGCGCCAACAACTAATTTGCTGTCTTTTGGCTTGTTTAATTCGGTGCTTATAATTTTTAAGCAACCGATTTTCAAACATCTGAAATTTTTCGGGTGTCACTATTTCAATTTAGCTAATGCATCGCTAATTCTAGCCCAAGCTTTTTCAATATTGGGCATACTATTCGCAAATGAAAAGCGAACACAATTAGGTTCACCAAAAGCATCGCCCATTACAGATGATACATTTGCTGTATTTAATAGATACATGCTAAAATCGGGTGCATTAGTAATGGTGGTGTTGCCATCTGATTTTCCATAGTAATGACTTACATCAGGGAATACATAAAATGCGCCCTGAGGAGCAAAGCATTTAAAACCAGGAATTGCATTTACCAAGGCCAATGTTTTTTCACGACGTCTTGTAAATTCGGCTGTCATTTCATTAGAAGGTTTCAAATCACCAACTAAGGCAGTCACTGCTGCTTTTTGTGTGATAGAACAAGTGCCCGATGTAAATTGTCCTTGCAATTTTTCCATAGCTTTTGCAATCTCTACACTTGATGCAGTATAACCTAAGCGCCATCCAGTCATTGCAAAACCTTTACTTAAACCATTGATGACTATTACTTGGTCTTTTATAAAATCGAATTGTGCAATGCTCTCATGTTTGCCAATAAAATTGATGTATTCGTAAATTTCATCTGATAAAATAGTAATACCAGGATATTTTTTAAATAAGTTAGCAAGTGCTTCTAATTCCTCTTTACTATAAACCGCTCCTGAAGGATTACAAGGAGAGGAGAACATAAATACTTTTGTTTTTGGCGTAATAGCCGCTTCCACTTGCGCAGGACTCACTTTAAAACCATCGGCGACAGTACTTCTAATTTCTACTACTTTACCGCGTGCAATTTTTACAAGTTCTGAATAAGTTACCCAGTAAGGCGTTGGAATAATCACTTCATCACCATCATCTACTAATGCTAAAATGGCATTGGCTAAACTTTGTTTAGCACCTGTTGAAGTCACAATATTTTCAGGTTTATAATCTAATTGATTGTCTCTTTTTAATTTGCTACATACCGCTTCTCTCAAATCGGCAAAACCAGCAACAGGGGTATAGTGACTCCAGTTGTCATTGATGGCTTTAATAGCAGCATCTTTAATATGTTGCGGTGTATCAAAGTCAGGTTCCCCTAAACTAAGGTCAATCACATCAATACCTTGTGCTCTTAATTCACGGCCTAATTTGGCCATTTTTAAAGTTTCTGGCTCACTAAATCTGCTTAATAATGAAGATAAAATCATAGTTTTTAAATTGATTGGACAAATTTCGCAAATAAATCGCAAACGGACGTCAGTTTTGCCAACGGAATGGCATTAAATTATTCAGTAGTTGTTAATATCTATTCATTCTCGGCAAATTCGTAGTTCGAATAATCTTGAATGACATTATATAAAGTGCCACGTTCAATTGGCTTTCGATTGACCTGCTTGATTAAACTT
Source organism: uncultured Bacteroidota bacterium (assembly GCA_903824725.1). Lineage (GTDB taxonomy): Bacteria > Bacteroidota > Bacteroidia > Chitinophagales > Chitinophagaceae > Sediminibacterium. The sequence continues at coordinate 40,168 of CAIJXU010000083.1, forward strand.
ACTAATTCCTGAGTCGTCATGGCAGGGGTTTGCTCCTCACTGCCCGCCATTGAATAAATTTTAGTGGTATCGTCAATTGTTCCATCAATATCATTCACACCATAACTTAAAGTTAGTTGGGCCGTTTGACGACCTAGCATAGGCCAGTAGGCTTTAATATGTGGGAAATTGTCTAAGTATAAACGAGAAATGGCATACATTTTTAAATCATTCGCTAAAGTGGATTCGGCAACATCATGCATGTCATTGTCCTTATTACGAAACTTTAATGGGATGAAAGTATTAAAACCTTTTGTTTCATCTTGTAATTGTCTTAATCGTTCCATGTGATCAATGCGATGTTCATATTTTTCAATATGGCCGTATAATAAGGTAGCATTACTATGCATTCCTAATTGGTGCGCTGTTTTATGTATATGAAGCCATTCGTCAGCAGTGGCTTTGTCATTACATATCACAGTTCTAATATCAGGATGAAAAATTTCGGCGCCGCCACCAGGTAAAGAATCTAAACCTGCTTCATGTGCTAGTTTCATACCTTCTTCGGTACTCACATTTGCTTTCCTAAACATGTATTCTAATTCAACAGGCGTGAAAGCTTTAATATGTAATTCAGGTCGATGTGCTTTGATGGCACGCATTAATTCCAAGAAAAAGTTCAAAGTTAATTTAGGATGAACGCCTCCTACGATATGCACTTCGGTAACAGGTTTTCCATCATATGATTTAACGATGTCCAACATTTGATCAATCGTTAATTCCCAACCTTCTTCCTTATGGGCGTATAGTTTTGAGTAAGAACAAAATTTGCATGAAAAAACACAAACATTGGTAGGCTCAATATGAAAATTTTTATTGAAATAAGTTGCATCACCATGCAATGATTCGCGTTTCCAGTTGGCTAATGCACCTACATAAGGGAGGGATGCTTTTTCAAATAAATAAACGCCTTCATTAAAATTAAGTCGTTGATTATTTATTATTTTATTGCCTATTTGTTGTAATTGAATGTCTTTTTCCGCCTCAATAATCACTTCAATTTTACTTAACGACATGGACCTTTACTTTTAGACCACAAAGTTAATAATTATACAAACAAGTAGTTGTTTTTTATGACTAATAGATATCATATTAGCCAATCAAGATACCTGCCATGCTTGCAGATAAGTAGGAAGCCAAAGTTCCGCATAATAGGGCTTTTAAACCTAGTTCAGCTAAGTCCTTACGGCGTGTAGGTGCTAATTCACCAATACCACCAATAAGCATACCCACGCTACTAAAATTGGCAAAACCACAAATAGCAATACTTACAATTAGTAAACCTTTTTCAGTCACTATCGGAACCACTTTGCTTGTTAAACTTTTAAATGCGACAAATTCATTGATGGTTAATTTTTGTCCTAGTAGGGTAGCAGCATTTTGAATGTCGGCATTTGGAATCCCCATGGCCCAAGCCATTGGGTAAAATAGTTTTCCAAAAATATAATTCAAACTAAGATTTAAAGATGGATTAAATAAATGTCCAACTGTAAGCATGATCCAATCAATCATAGCGATTAATGCAATGAATCCGATCAACATCGCAATCACATTCATGGCAAGTTTAAATCCATCACCCGCACCATGGGTGATCGCATCAATGGTATTGCTATATTGGCTCTTCACTTCCAATTTTACTTTTCCCATGGTTTGAGATTCTTCGGTTTCAGGAAAGATGATTTTTGCAATGACTAAAGCACCAGGTGCTGCCATTAAACTGGCAGTAATTAATTTAGGGGCTAAATCCATACCCGCTTGCGCTCCCATATTCGCATACACAATTAATATTCCACCAGCAATACACGCCAAACTTCCACTCATACTTGCTAAAATTTCACTTTTAGTCATCGTTGCTAAATAAGGTCGAATCATAATTTGTGCTTCCACCTGTCCTACAAATGCACTAGCCACATTGCTTAATGCTTCAGCGCCACTCACCCTCATAATAAAATTCATCGCTTTAGCTACGATCGCAACTATTCGTTGCATAATGCCAAAGTGATAAAATAAAGCCACCAACACACAAACTAATATAATGGTTGCAGTTACATTAAAAGCAAATACAAATCCACCATTTGCAAAATCGGCAACACCAGCGGGGGTTGTCGCAGCAACACCACTATAAACAAAGGCTGCACCAGCACGAGCAAATTGTTCAATTTTACCCATGCCTTTTCCAATGATTTGGAAAAAATGAGTGACGGCAGGAATCTTCAATATCAATACGCCAATCGTGAATTGTAATAATAAGCCACTCATGACCAATCGATAATTGATTTTGCTTTTATTGTTTGAAAACAGGAAAGCAATGATGATGATGACTAATATGCCAATGAGGCCTTGAAATCTGTCCATAGGTTGATGATTAGAAAGGGAAGTTAATTAAAAATCTAGGTATAAATCACTTTTTGGGCAATAAAAAACCCATCTTAATAAATTGAGATGGGCTTAGTTATTTTAGTAGTAAAATATTACAAATGAGATTGTATTTTTTTATCTAATACTGCTTTTGGAACAGCACCAATTTGCTTATCGACCACTTCGCCACCTTTAACAAATAAGATAGCAGGGATGGAAGTAATACCAAAGTTCATACTCAAATTAGGATTTACATCCACATTTACTTTTCCGATATTTACTTTTCCTTGATATTGAACTGCTAATTCTTCGATAACTGGTCCAATGGCACGACAAGGGCCACACCATTCTGCCCAAAAATCAATCACTGTTAACTTGTCACTTTCGATTACTTCTTTTTGAAAATTTGCATCTGTAAATTCTAATGCCATAATTATATATTTTAATTGGGTTGTTTGTATTAGATGATACTCCAAAAATAGTTCCAATATTTAATATCTGCCTATTTGACTTTTCCACTTAATTCAAAAAGGTTTGGGGACAATTTTAAGGACAAATAGGCTAGGAGGTGCTTATAATGGCAGTCCCTTATACTAGATTTACCTGTACTGTTAAGTCGGGGTGGTTGTCAAGGAATAAAACCATGTCGTCATTCATTAAAAATCCCTTTTCAAAAGTGCGGACACTTGCCACCAATTGTTCCTTAGGTTCAATAAAATTAAATTTCAAGGAAGCCCTGCCTGGATTTTGTTTTAAATTCTTTTCAACAAAGTCAATGATTTCCTTATCTAATTTTGAGGGGTGCATACTAATTTCAATTGAGCGTGTTTGATTTTGTTTCACCGTCTCTAGTAATGACATATTGGTGATCTTAAACTCAAAAGCATTGGGTTGATTGTACCTATTTCTAAAACTGCCTGTTAAAAATATCTTTTGACCAATCTCTAAATAATTTTGAAACTTGATATAATCTTCGCTCCATAATATAAAGTCGGTTTTGCCTGTAAAATCCTCAATCACAAAGGAACCAAAATTCTTACCTGTTTTTGTCATTCGGTGTTGCACATCTGTAACTAAACCAGCTAATTTAAAAACACGACCTAATTGATTTGGATTTGATGATAAGGTATCTCTAACCTCAATAAAATCATTTATAGGGCTAAAATGATAATGGCGCATCTCAAAACTAAAATGATCTAGGGGATGTCCACTCATAAACATACCTGTGATGTCCTTTTCATGGTCTAACTTTTCAGTTAAGGTCCATTCTTCACAAACTATAATCTTAGGAACTGGCACTTGCATCGCAGAAGGCAAATCACCAAACAAAGTATTACTTGAACCTACATTAATTGATTGTAAGGCCTGTGCATAGTTAATAAGTTTTTCAAGACCATTGGTACGATCGCCATCCGCTACGTGAAAAAATTGAGCACGATGGTATTCGGGGAAACAATCAAAACTGCCAGAATAAGCTAAGCTTTCTAGTGATTTTTTATTTACTGATCTAGACAAAACACGTTTAATAAAATCAACCATATCTGCAAAATGACCCGCTTTATTTCTTTCAATAATGATGGCATCAATTGCAGCTTCACCCACACCTTTTAATCCACCCAAGCCAAATCTGATTTCCCCTTTTTTATTAACAGAGAAGCCATTCAAGGATTCATTGATATCTGGACCCAATACTTTAATGGCCATTCTTTTGCATTCTTCCATGAAGAAAGTAATTTTATCAATACTTCCTGCATGATTAAGCACTGCTGACATATATTCACCTGGGTAGTGTGCTTTTAAGTAAGCAGTTTGATAGGCTAAGTAGGCGTAACAAGTGGAGTGAGATTTATTAAAGGCGTATTGTGCAAATGCTTCCCAATCGGTCCATACTTTTTCTAAAACATTTTCAGGATGTCCGTTTTTAACAGCACCCGCCACAAATTGGGCCTTCATTTTATCCAATACCGATTTTTGTTTTTTACCCATGGCTTTACGAAGTACATCTGCATCGCCTTTTGTAAAATTGGCAATTTTTTGACTAAGTAACATGACCTGTTCTTGATAAACTGTAATTCCATAAGTGTCAGCTAAAATTTCTTCCATCACTGGTAAATCATACTGAATGGTTTCGCGCCCATGTTTACGATCAATGAAGTTGGGGATATACGCCATGGGCCCTGGACGATACAATGCGTTCATTGCAATGAGATCAGCAAATTTATCTGGTTTTAAATCGCGTAAATGTTTTTGCATGCCCACACTTTCAAACTGAAAAGTAGCATTGGTTTCACCTCGTTGGTATAAGTTAAAAGTTTTGGAATCATCCAACGGGATTAAATCTAAGTCGATGGTGACATTGTGATTTTGTTTAATTAATTCCAATGCGGTTTTTAAAATGGAAAGGGTTTTTAATCCCAAAAAGTCCATCTTTAATACGCCGGCTTCCTCAATGACATTTCCTTCAATTTGCGTAATCCATAAATTAGAATCTTTTGCTGTGGCCACCGGCATAATTTCGGTTAAGTCACTTGGCGCAATGATGATTCCAGCTGCGTGAATACCTGTATTGCGAATGGAGCCTTCTAATCTTTCTGCTTCATGTAATACTGCTGCGCGTAAATCTGTTCCTTTATATATTTCTCTTAATTTTTTTACATTATCAATATCTTCTGGTTGATAACCTTCTCTTTCGGCCAATGATTTTTCACCTTCTTTGACAGTGAGTGGTGCGTGTAGGCATCTATTTAATTCCGTACCTGGTTTGTCTGGTACTAATTTGGCTAATAAATTACTTTCAGATAATGGGAGATCCATGACTCTTGCGACATCTTTGATACTACTTTTTGCTGCCATGGTACCATAAGTAACAATTTGTGCCACTTGTTCCTTGCCATATTTATCTACGACATAATCAATTACTTTTTGACGACCTTCATCGTCAAAATCCGTATCAATATCGGGCATGCTCTTACGATCAGGATTTAAGAAACGCTCAAAAAGTAATTGGTATTTAATAGGATCAATATTGGTGATGCCAATGCAATAGGCAACCACACTACCTGCGGCAGAACCTCTACCAGGACCCACAAACACACCCATATTTCTGCCTGCTTGAATAAAATCACTTACAATTAAAAAATAACCCGCAAAACCCATGGTTCGAATGGTAAACAATTCAAAATCGATGCGTTCTTGCAGTTCAGAAGTAATTTCAGGATATCTTTTATTAGCCCCTTCCCAAGTTAAATGTTTTAATAATTCCCATTGGTTCATATTGGCTTCCTTATGAATTTGAAATTCTTTAGGAATAGGGAAGGCGGGAAGTAAAATATCTTTTTTTAGATTCAATACATCTACTTTATCTACAATCGCATTGGTGTTGTCAATAGACTGGGGCAAATCACTAAATAACGCAGACATTTGTGCTTGCGTCTTAAAATAAAATTCGTTATTAGGAAATTTGAATCTTCTATTTTTTACTTGAATTTCATCGTTTACAAAATCATCAAAGCCTGGAGTAGATTGTTTCTCGCCTGTATTAATACAAAGTAAAATATCATGCGCGTTGGCATCGTCCTCATTTACATAGTGACTATCATTGGTAGCAATAACGGGTACTTTATATTTTTTAGCAAATTGTAAAAGTCGTTCATTGATGATCTCTTGTTCTGGAATTTGATGTCGTTGAATTTCGATATAATAATCTTCTCCAAAAATATCCAACCACCATTTAAATTCTTTTTCAGCTTCTGCCTCGTCTTTTTTTAAGATGGATTGAGGAACATAGGCGCCAATACAACAAGTGGTCGCAATTAATCCTTCGTGGTATTTTTCAATTAATGATTTATCTATTCGAGGATATTTGCTATACATCCCTTCGATATAGCCTAATGAAGTTAATTTAATTAAGTTCTGATATCCGATTGCATTCTTGGCTAATAAAACTTGATGATATCGGTTGTCTTTTAATTCCTTGGTGAAATTTTTGATATGTCTGTCTTTAACAACATAAAATTCACAACCAACAATGGGCTTCACAATGGGTGCTAGGATATCTTTTCCCTCTGCATCCTTCCCAATGACTTTTGTTTTTTTCCATGCCTGGCTTACAAATTTAAAGGCGCCAAACATATTACCATGGTCGGTAATGGCTAAAGCGGGCATTTCATCGCCTATGGCTTTTTCATACAATCCTTCGATGGAGGCAGCGCCATCCAAAAGTGAATATTGTGTATGAACATGTAAATGTGAGAAAGTAGGCATGTAGAAAAGGGTACTAAGTGTACAAATATCGTAAAAATAAGGAGTTTAAAAGGGCTTAATTTTCCACAAATAAATCGTTAAAATACTAGTAAAATTTATCATTTTTAGGTTACATACATTATCTTGCCTATATGAGGATACAAACAAGGATGGGTCAGCTTCATTTATTAGGGGTCATTTTTTTATTGGGTAGTTGTACAACCCTTAACTCCATCTCCTTGCCTTTGGTTAATAAGTTACAAGTAAAGACAGCCCCAGTAGTAATCATTCCAAAACCAGCTCGAAAAATGGAGTTTTTGGAAGATATTTCTGTTACACCTGGTAAAATCACGATTAACGATGCTTCAGATAGTATTGAAACTGAAAAGTCAACCGTAATTAATAAAAATTATGAGTTGATGCCGGTGAACCTATCAGATATTGAAAAGGCCAATTGGTTGCAATTAAAGTATTCTATTAAAATGGATATTGCAGTGGAGGAGATTAAAAACATTCCTTTATTACAAAAAATTGACGAATGGTGGGGTACTCCTTATAGTTTAGGGGGTAGTACAAAAAACGGGGTGGATTGTTCCTATTTTACTTTAGACGTGATGAAAGATATCTATAAAGTCAATTTAAAACGAACAGCAGCCGAGCAGTATGAGCAAAGTGAAAAAATTGAATGGAATAATTTAAAGGAAGGAGATTTGATATTTTTTAAAACAGAGGGACGTAGCAGAATATCTCATGTAGGTATTTATTTAGCGAATAATAAATTTGCTCATGCCTCCACCAGCCAAGGCGTTACGATTGGTGATTTAAGCGATCCTTATTGGCAAAGACGATTGTACAGTATGGGAAGGGTACAACCAGCACTCTAATTTTCAACTACCGTATTTACATAAAACAATCTATTAATTGTTTTTATAAATTCATTAATATCAAAGTTATCTTGCGTGATTAATTTCTTTTGTGGAATATAATCAATAGGGTTGAGCTGATATTTTTTTCCATTATAAGTTAGCGGCATTGATAAATTAAAACCTACAATGCAATTTTTCCATTGGTAAGTAAGGATTTTTTCCTTGGCATCATATTGATAACTTAAAGTTGGAATTTGAGTCGTTCTTAAATATTGATCATATATTTTTTTATAATTAAATCCAGCTTGTGTTGAAATATAATTTTCAATATCCTGTGTAGTCACTGTTTTGTGGTAAAAAGTTTTATTCAAACCAATTATTATTAGACGAAATAAGCTATCATTATTGATAGAATGTCTAATAGTATGAATCATATTGGATCCTTTGTAATACATATCACCAGATCCTTCTTCATTCACGCCATAGTGAGCTATGATAGTTTTATCGTTGCGAATATTTTTTCGAATTCCAAAATTATAATCGTTGCCCGCTTCTACCCCAAAATAATAGTCAGTCATTAAGGTTTCGGAATAATTGGTAAATCCTTCATGTACCCACATGTCGGCAATATCTTTAGTGGTAATATTATTAGCAAACCATTCGTGCCCACTTTCATGCACAATAATGAAATCCCATTTTTTACCCCATCCAGAACCCGATAAATCTTGGCCTAAATAACCATTCATAAATTTATTTCCATAAGCCACTGCAGATTGATGTTCCATTCCAAGATGTGGAGATTGTACTAATTGATAACCGTCTTCGTAAAAAGGATAGGGCCCCATCCAATATTCAAATGCTTTTAACATTTGAGGAACTTGTACAAATTGTGATCTTGCTTTTGATGAGTCTTGCCTTAATACCCAATAGTGTAAATCTAAGTCGCTTTTTAATCCTGGATACTTTTCACTCCACCCTACATAGTCTCCTATGTAGGGAATAATGTTATAATTATTAATTGGGTTATTTACTTCCCATGTATAACTCATTAAATTATTTAATCTTTGTTTTTTAATCATGCGACCATTGGCAACAGCAAATAAACTATCAGGAACATTCATCGTTAAACTAGCACCATGATCTGGTTCGTCTGATTGATGATCCTTACACGGATACCAAATGGAAGCGCCAATACCTTGACAAGCCACAGACATCCAAGGTTTGCCATTGCCATCTTTTTTCCAGATCCAACCTCCGTCCCAAGGTGGGCGAATTGCTTCACGCGGAGTACCATGAAAATATATAATTAAGTTAAAGCTAGAATTGATGGCAGGTTTATCCTTCATCTCAACCATTGCAACATTTAAATTTCTTGTAAACGAAAGTGCCATTCCTTTTTTCATTGCAGCAGTAGCATAAACAACACTATCAATGATTAAAGGTTGTTGTAAATCTATTTGAATCGCATGTGATGGTTTTACTACAGTAGCAGTCCAATTCACATGTCCAGTAATGGTTTTAGTGGTATAGGAGGGCGTTACATTGATATCGTAACGTTGGATATCAAACCAATCTCTATTTTCATTTAAACTGCCTCTCAAGGTATCTTGTAAAGTAAATACGGGTTGACTATGAAGTGCAAGTGATATCAAAGTTATAAAAAGCAGCGAAGTCCATGTTTTCATAAATAATTACTTTTGGTAATTAAATATAAATCAATCCTTTCCCTTTTTAAGTTTATTGGCGAAAACTTTTTCAAATTTCTCCAATTTAGGGCTAATCACATACCTGCAATAACCTTGAGAAGGATTGTTATTGTAAAAATTTTGATGGTAATTTTCGGCTGCATAAAATTTTTGGAAGGCCTCGACAGTCGTAACGATTGGATGTTCCCAAGCTTTTGAAGCATTTAAGTCTTTGATGTATTTTAAAGCGACTTCCTGTTGATGGGGGTTGTGAAAAAACACTACACTGCGGTATTGTGGGCCCACATCATTTCCTTGTTTATTAAGAGTGGTAGGGTCATGGGTTTTCCAAAAAACCGATAAAATATCGTCTAAGCTAATTTTAGTGGTATCATATATAATTTGACAAACCTCGGCATGTCCGGTATTTTTATCGCAAACCTGCTCATAAGTGGGGTTATCTACAAAACCTCCGCTATAGCCACTGGTCACTTTAACGACACCGTCTAATCTTTGAAAAAAAGCTTCAGTACACCAAAAGCAGCCAGATCCAAGGGTAATAGTTTCAGTATGACTCATGTTTATTTTATTTAATTTATCGGATGGTTTATTTTGGGCACAGGCAGTTAGGCATATTAATAGGCCTAAAAGAGTATAAGTTTTTCTGAGGAATAGCATTAGGATTGTTTATCTAAATGTAAAACAAATATTAAACTAATTTGTTTAAACAAGGTTAATGTTTATTTAAGTAAATTTGTCCACTATTATTGTTCATGAAAGTATACCCAGAAAACGCCTTATCTCAATTAGAATTCGATAAAATAATTACTATTTTATTAAATTACTGTCAAACCTCAGTAGGCAAGGAGATGGTCATTGATATACGTATTCATACCCATCTTAAATACATTCAAACGGCTTTAAGGCAAACGCAGGAGTTTAAATTTATAAAATCTGCAAATCAATATTTTCCTACTGATTTTGTAATTGATATCCGAAAAGATTTAAAATTATTAGGAATCCCAGGTGCTCAATTAACAGGAGAACAATGGTTATTGGTTCGAAAATTAACGGATCATACAGCGCAGGTATTCAAATGGTTTGATGCAGAAAGGCAGACGGCTTATTCAAATTTGTATGAAATTATTTCAGCGTCCTACTATGAAAAATGCATTATCGAAATGATTGATGCCATTATAGATGAGCGTGGTTTGGTCAAAGACAAGGCCTCAGAAGAATTGTCAAAAATTAGATTACAACTATTTAAAAAAAGACAAGAATTAAGAAGGGTATTTGAAAAAGTGGTAAGTAAATTAGCCAAGTCGGGATATACGGCAGACATTGACGAAAGTTTTAGCAATGGTCGAAGAGTGGTCGCTGTTTTTTCGGAATATAAACGTCAAGTCAAAGGATTTTTACACGGCGAGAGTGATAGTCGAAAAACAGCATTCATTGAACCAGAAGAAACCATTGAATTAAATAATGAATTATATAGTTTAGAACAGGAAGAATTAAAGGAAGTGCAACGCATTTTAAGACAGCTCACTGCTCAATTAGCACCTTATTCTTCTTTGCTATTAGAATACATCAAAATAGTGGGCAGATTTGACTTTGTTAAAGCAAAAGCGATGTTGGCAATTGATATGAACGCCCAACTTCCCATGGTGCAAAACATAGCTACTTCTCATTTAATTGAAGCCTATCATCCCTTGCTATACATGTATAATAAGGCATCTGGTAAAAAAACAATTCCTGTCAATTTGCAATTAGATGACAATGCTCGTATTTTAATTATTAGTGGCCCCAATGCAGGAGGAAAAACGGTGTCCATGAAAACCTTAGGTTTAAATCAAGTGATGTTGCAAAGTGGTTTATTAATTCCTGTTCATCCAGATTCTCAAATGGGAATTTATAAGCAGTTGTTTATACAATTAGGAGATACTCAAAATTTAGCATTTGAATTAAGCACGTATTCAAGTCATTTAATACATATGAAGCATTTTATTGAAAATGCAAATGGTAAAACATTGTTTTTTATTGATGAGTTAGGTAGCGGAAGTGATCCTCATTTAGGAGGGGCTTTTGCCGAAGTGATTTTGGAAGAATTATCTAATCGACATGCGCAAGGAATTGTGACCACCCATTATTTGAATTTAAAAGTAATGGCCAATCATAATAAAGGGATTGTGAATGGCGCTATGCAATTTGATGAAGTAAAATTAGAGCCCTTGTATCAATTAGTTATTGGGAAGCCAGGTAGTTCCTACACTTTTGCGATTGCAGAACGAATAGGTCTTCCTAAAAATTTAATCAATAGAGCCCGGAAACTAGTAGATAGTCATCATTTTGAATTAGATAAATTATTAAATAGTACGGAGCAAGATTTGCAATTAATTCAAAAGGAAAGGAGGGATTTAAATAAAAAGTTAAAAGAAAATGAAAGCTTGCAAGCCGAGTTGACCAAAACTTTAAATAAGGAAAAACATCTGCAACAAATTAATTTATTAAAAGAGCAAAACAAAGTAGCGGAGGATAAATTTGTGTATCTAAAGGAAATGGAACGCAATTTAAAACAAATTGCTTTAGATTGGAAGAAGTCGGATAAGAAGGAAGAAGTGATGAAAAATTTATATCATTTATTATTTAAGAAAAATGATAAAGTGGTCATTAATAAATTGGCTAAAAAAGTAGACAAAAATTACAAGGAATTAGCAAAGCCCATTCAAATTGGCTCCATGGTTAAGATGAAAAATAATTACCAAGTGGGAGAGGTGATGCAGATAAAAGGAAAAAGAGCCATTGTCAAAATTGGACAATTGCCCATGAATATCGATTTTGCTGATTTGGTGGTGGTTGAGAAAATTGAAACGAATCAATAGAATTACCAAAATGCATTTTATATATGTTAATTATTTAAAATATATTTAGCCTAATTTCTGTATAATTTGATTAATTCCATTATCTTAGCATATAACTTTATGTTCATTTTATGAGAAAATTAGTTACGTATTTAAGTATTGTCATCGTTGTTTTGTTTTCAGCATGTAATAAATCAACAGTTTATGAGTTAGATTATGCATACAATCAACGATTAATTACTAGTGAAGTAAGAGATAGGTTTGTTGGAAGATGGTCAAGAAGTATTACTTTAATGATGCCTGAATTCGTTTTTAATGGCAAAGATTCATTAAACCCTGGGGTACTTAAATTTGAGGACTCTATCATTATTAGAACAATTAAGAATCCCAATAATAAAAATGGCTTAGCTTATTTAGATTCATTAAACATTATTTATCCAAAGTCACCAGGAAATATGTACGACTTGGACAGCGTTCATGTTCGTATAATAGATACATTAACCTATAATTATAATCCATTAATATTAGCAGTTAAATACAGACCTATTGATTCTACATTTAAATATGTTAATTTAGAATTTGATGGTCAGGGAAAAAGAAATACTAATTTTAACACTGGCTTAATTTTAGAATCTGGAAATTTAACTTTAAGAAACAAAGCCTCTATATTTATTGGGTATTGGAATAGTTATTTAAGTAAATATAGTA
>CAIJXU010000084.1 GCA_903824725.1 uncultured Bacteroidota bacterium
AACAATGTGTAATACAAATCATATTCAAAATAAGCATTTATCGATGATACGAATTTTCGGTTTCATTTTCCCTTTCCTTGTCATAGGCTTTGATGATGGCTTTTACTAACTTATGGCGAACCACATCTTCCTCGTCCAATTGAATATGTGCGATGCCTTCAATGTTTTGCAAAATGCGTGATGCCTTTTCTAAACCACTTTTTTGATTGCGGGGTAAATCAACTTGAGTAGGGTCGCCGGTTATGATGGCTTTTGCATTTGATCCAATTCGGGTTAAAAACATTTTAATTTGTAAATCATTTGCATTTTGCGATTCATCTAAAATGATAAAAGCGTGATCCAAGGTTCTTCCTCTCATATACGCTAATGGTGCAATTTCAATGGTGCGCGTTGACATATAATAACCTAATTTATCTGCAGGTATCATGTCATCCAATGCGTCATAAAGTGGTCGTAAATAAGGATCAATTTTTTCTTTTAAATCACCTGGTAAAAATCCTAAACTTTCACCTGCTTCTACTGCTGGTCTTGTTAAGATAATTTTTTTAACTAACTTATTTTTTAATGCTCTTACGGCAAGCGCTACTGCAGTATAGGTTTTACCAGTACCTGCGGGTCCAATAGCAAAAACGATATCGTTTTTATCGGCAGCTTGTACCATCTTTTTTTGATTGGCTGTTCGGGCGCGAACTGTTTTACCATTGGGCCCATAAACCAATACTTCATTTGGATTTTGTTCCACAAAATGGTCAATAATTTCGGCATCGTCACCGCCTAAAATTTGTTCAAAATAATTTTCACTTAAATGTCCGTTGCGTTCCATGTACTGAATGATGAGGACAATTTTTTCTTTGGCGATTTCGATTTGTTCGGGGGCACCACTTAGTTTGATTTGTGTGCCTCTTGATAAAATTTTAAGTAATGGAAATTTCTTTTTTAAAATGTCAAATTTGTTGTTGTTGACGCCGAAAAACTCAATAGGGTTAACGGTTTCTAGGTTGATGATGGTGTCAGTCAATGGGATTAGTTTTAAAGGGTGAGTAGTATAAAATAATCGTCCTGACACAATTTAAAAAAAGAAAAACAAAATGGCGATATTTAAATACGCACAATTGTGCATTACTAAAATGATAATATTCCGTTCATTTTAGTATACTATATTGATCAGGGAAAGGGGGGATTAAAAACTGCGTAATTGGGCAATACTTTTTAAAGGATCAGGAGCTTTAAAAACGGTAGTGCCTGCTACTAATACATCCGCACCTGCTAGTATTAGCGCATGAGCGTTTTGTTCAGTTACTCCGCCATCAATTTCGATTAAAGTGTGTGCACCTTTTAATTGAATACTATTTTTTAATGCTGCTACTTTTTCATAAGTATGTTCAATGAATTTTTGTCCACCAAAACCTGGAAATACACTCATGACACATACTACATCTATTTCTGTGATGATATCATTTAATACTTGAACATCTGTATCTGGATTAATGGCAACCCCTGCTTTCATACCCTGTGCTTTAATTTGTGAAAGCGTTTCCAATAAATTAGGGCAAGCCTCATAATGCACCGTTAAAATATCGGCACCTGCTTTTTTAAAAGCTTCAATGTATTTTTCTGGTTGCACAATCATTAAATGAACATCACATATTTTAGTCGTCGCCTTTCGAATTTGTTCAATGATAGGCAATCCAAAACTAATGTTGGGAACAAAGCTTCCATCCATCACATCCAAGTGAAACCATGCTGCTTCGCTTTCGTTGAGCATATCACATGCTTTACCTAAATGTAAAAAGTCAGCTGCTAATAAAGAGGGTGCAATGATGGCCATTTTGTTAATTTGAAACAAAGGTCTATATTTTTTGAGATACTGTCATTTTTTTGTCATAATATTTTATTACACCCTTTAAGCTGATCTAAGTCATCCAATTTAATTTAAGAGCTTGTACTTTCGCATCCTATAAATAATTTATGAAAAAAATACTCTTTTCAATGCTTTGCTTCATGATGATAGCATTAAGCGTTTTAGCACAATCAGATTCTGTTTTATTCGCAGGCGAATCTCATTTTAAGAATGTTCAACAACTTACTTTTGGAGGTGATAATGCCGAAGCTTATTGGAGCTTTGATGGTAAGCGCGTTACTTTTCAAAGAACCAATCCCAAGGAAGGAATTATATGTGATCAAATATTTATGGGCAAACTTCCCACAAAATTAACAGACAGTTTTACTTTTAGATTAGTTAGTGGTGGAAAGGGTAGGACTACTTGTTCTTATTTTACAAAAGACGGGGCTCATATTATTTATGCTTCAACTAAAAGTGGCGGGGACGATTGTCCTCCAGGAGTGGATAGAACTAAATATGGTAATAAATACATTTGGCCTTTATATACCTCTTATGATATTTTTATTGCAGATACCAATGGGAAAAATATAAAGCAATTAACCAAATCTGAAGGATATGATGCGGAAGGCACTTTATCACCTGATGGTAAAAAAATGATTTACTGTAGTGTAAAAGAAGGCGATTTGGATTTATATGTAATGGATTTAGCGACTGGGAAGGAAATTAAAGTCACCAATACCCTAGGATACGATGGGGGTGCATGGTTTAGTCCTGATGGTAAAAAAATTGTATGGAGAGCAAGCCGACCTACAACCAAAGAAGAAGTAGAAGAGTATAAAAACTTTTTAAAAGAAGGATTGGTGGCGCCCACTAAAATGGAAGTATTTGTTGCAGATGCAGATGGTAAAAATGCAAAACAAATAACGCATCTAGGTCAAGCCAATTGGGCTCCCAATTTCACGCCCGATGGAAAGCATATTATTTTTTGTAGTAATCATGAATATAAGCGTGGTTTCCCTTTCAATATGTATTTAATAGATTTAGAAGGCAATCATTTAGAAAAAATTAGTAGGGATAAAGGGTTTGATGCTTTTCCTATGTTTAGCCCTAATGGAAAGAAGATCTTATTTTCTTCTAACCGAAATAATGGGGGTACGCGCGATACCAATGTATTTGTAGCAGATTGGGTTGATTAATTCAATTTTAATGAGAAAGTTGTATTTTACAACCTCAATCAAAACTATTGAATATGAATACTGGTTTATTGCACTTACATAATCTATTGAGATGGGTCATCTTAATAACACTATTGTTGAGCATCTATAAATTGATGGTGAAACAAAACGCACTTTCAACAAGTAAAATATTATTGATTACTTCTCACACTACTTTAGTTTTGGGCTTATATCAGTATTTTGTAAGCAGTCCATTGGGGTTCAAAATGATTCAGACCGGTGGAATGGCGACTGTAATGAAAGACTCAGTAAGTCGTTTTTGGGCAGTAGAGCATATCTTTTCGATGGTCTTAGCCATCATTTTGATTACGATTGGTCATATCAAATACAAGAAAACAGGCAAAACGAACCCTATTTTTATTTTTTATATAGTGGCTTTGCTTTTAATTTTATCAGCGATTCCTTGGCCTTTTAGGGCAGGTATCGGTCGCCCTTGGTTTCCCGGAGTAGGTTAATTTGCCAAGAAATGCAAATGGGTTAGCTGCCAGGACTAACAACAATTATAACTAATTGATTATCAATATAAATAAAGGGAAATACTACGATTTCCCTTTTATTTTGCCCTTTTTGGAAGATTTCGGGTTGAATTTTTCATAATTCCATTCATTTCCATATCTTTGCAACCCCAAAATAAGTATGTCAAAACAACCGCTGATTAAACAAGATGGTATCATAATTGAAGCAATGAGCAACGCTATGTTCAGAGTTAAATTGGAAAATGGGCATGAAATTTTGGCAACGATCTCTGGTAAAATGCGGATGCACTACATCAGAATTTTGCCAGGGGATAAAGTTGGATTAGAAATGAGCCCATATGATTTAACTAGAGGAAGAATCAATTTTAGGCACAAATAAAGTTGGAGAAAATAGAATTAATAATAGTCGATAATAAATATTTAAACAATAAAAGATGAAAGTTAGAGCATCTATCAAAAAAAGAAGTACTGATTGCAAGATCGTGAAGCGCAAAGGGAAATTATATGTAATCAACAAAAAGAATCCTCGTTTTAAACAAAGACA
>CAIJXU010000085.1 GCA_903824725.1 uncultured Bacteroidota bacterium
AATTTACCTTTCCCCTTCGTTACAAAATCTGTAGCACGGTACTGATCACCAAATGCGTGACGACCAATACAAATAGGTGCTGTCCAGTTTGGAACAAGGCGTGGTACATTGCTACAAACAATCGGCTCACGGAATACAGTACCATCCAAAATATTACGAATGGTTCCGTTCGGGCTCTTCCACATTTGTTTTAACTTAAACTCTTCTACTCTTTGCTCATCTGGCGTAATAGTAGCACACTTGATTCCAACACCGTATTGTTTAATAGCATTAGCTGCATCAATAGTGACTTGGTCATTGGTTTCGTCACGATATTCCATTCCTAGATCATAATACTTAATATCAATCTCTAAATAAGGAAGGATTAATTTATCCTTAATGAACTTCCAAATGATTCTTGTCATTTCGTCTCCATCCAATTCAACGACTGGATTAGCTACTTTAATTTTTTGTCCCATATTGTTTGAAATTTAATGCGCAAATGTACAAAAACTAGCCTTAAATTAAGGCATTATTAGACGAAAAAGCACCCCTACTTCTTAATGATTTACGATTAAAACAGGTATACTCACTTTATGCCTTACCGATTCAATGGTTTCACCAAAGATATAATCCTTCCAGCCTTGGTGACGATGTCCTCCCATCACTAATAATTGGGCATCATATAAATGAACAATTCGTACAATCTCCTTGACCCTATTTTGAAAGCCTAAACAGGTCCTAACTCGATATCCCTTTGCTTCTAATGCCTTTGCGTAACTATCTAATCTTTCTTGATCCTTTCTTGTTTCTGCATCATCACTTGCATCTTGTAAATAATGGGCTGTAACGCTTTCCACGATATGTATAAAAATAAATTCTAAATCTTGATGTGCACGCTCTTGCTGTCCTATCGGATGCGCCTGTTGCACTGCTTTTTTAATCAATATAGCGTCTGTAGCTGAAAAGTCAACAGCAATGGCAATTCGATTTATTGGCGCTTCCTGCGTCCAATCTAATTCAATGGCTGATCCATGAAAATCATTTTCTACTTTATGATGTTGTTTTAAAAACAGTGGATAAAATGTAATAAATAACAACAAGCCTATAAAACCAACTACCAATAATGATAATCCTATTTTTAAAATTAAAATATTAGAATGTTGAAAAAAAGTAACCAAAAAATCAATAACCAAATGACTATTAAGATAAACTAATATAGCAGCCACGATCCAGGATAGTATTTTTATTTTAGGGCCAATTGCAAATTCACCCATTGTTTTTTTATCACTTACAAAATGAATTAAAGGAATGACTGCAAATCCCAACTGTAAACTTAAGATGACCTGACTCAACACTAGTAATGCATCTACCCTTGCTTCGCCCATGATACCAATCACCAATATAGCTGGCACAATGGCGACCAACCTTGTCAATAAACGCCTCATCCAAGGATTCAATCTTAATTTCAAATAGCCTTCCATTACAATTTGACCCGCCAGCGTACCTGTTACGGTTGAGCTTTGCCCAGCTGCAATTAATGCAATAGCAAATAAAATGGGAGCAAGCTTTGATCCTAATAAAGGTGCTAATAAAGAATGTGCTTCCTCTATTCTAGCTACCCCTTGATGCCCTGTATTAAAAAAAGTGGAGGCGGCTAAAATTAAAATAGTCGCATTTACAAAAAATGCCAAATTCAATGCAACTGCGCTATCAATAAAATTATACAAAATAGATTTTCGAATTCCTTTGGGATTTCGATCAATTTTTCGAGTTTGTACCAATGCAGAATGTAAGTATAAATTATGAGGCATCACCGTAGCACCAATAATACCTACTGCAATGTATAATGCTTCTGGTGATAAACGACTAGGAATAAATCCAACAATGGCTTGAGATAAATCAGGCTTGGCTATGAACAATTGTATAAAAAAACTAAACCCAATCGTAGCCACTAATAAAATAATAAATGCCTCCATTTTACGAATTCCATATCGTTGCAAGAATAAAAATAGAAATGTATCAAATACAGTAATACAAGTACCATACATTAAAGGAATACCTGTTAATAATTTAATACCGATGGCCATTCCCAAGACTTCGGCTAAATCGGTAGCCGCGATGGCTAATTCGGCTAAAATGTATAATGCAAAATTGACAAGTGGTGGATAGGTTTCACGATTGGCTTGTGCTAAGTCTAAACGCCTTACAATACCAAGGCGCGCACTTAAACTTTGTAAAAGTATTGCCATGATATTACTAAGCAGTAGTATCCAAATCAATTGGTATCCAAAAGCAGCACCTCCTTGCAAATCGGTTGCCCAATTACCTGGATCCATATATCCTACACTCACCAAATAAGCAGGACCTATAAACGCAAGAAGTTTACGCCAGCCTCGTTTATTTTGAACGGGGACTGATTCATTTAAAGTATCAAGCGATTTATTAAGCATAGTATATTGTAAATTTAATCATAAAACCCTTGTGGAACTCAGATTGAAAGCCTATTTTAGTGAAAATTTACTACATGCGTAAGTGGTGCTTTATTTTTTGTGTCGGATTGCTGGTTTCTTGTGGTGAACAAAAAACCGATTTTACAGGGAACACCCCATTAAAAATTAATGATTTCAATAAGGCTTTCCGAATTGTGGCGCTCCCCTTGACCATTTCAGATAGTAATATCAATAAATTCACAGACACCATTCGTATAGGACGTAAAGCATTGGTTCAATTTGTTCCTGATTCCATTGTGGAACAAATCATTTCAACCAAAGATAAAAAAGCAAGCCTCCATCCCATTTTAAAAATTGAAAAAGAGGAAGAGTACTATTTATTATTAAATGTAAAGCACCCTAATCAACAAAATATAGCAGTGGTCGTTTTTAGTAAAAAAAATAAATTCTTAGGATATAAAATAGTAGCTGAATTTAATGAACAAAATAAAAATTCAAGATTTTACGGAAAATCAATGTATATAAATAAAGAGCCTACTTTTTTAGTTTCTGAAAATAAATTGAGCGATGAGAACGCAGCTACTTATGAAAAAAAAGGATGGGCCTACTCAGATAGTAGTTTTAAAATGATTTTTTTTGATAGTAACAAGAAACCTAATTCTAGTGTGATCATCAATCCAATAGATACCCTTCCAATGCTTTATAATTATAGTGGGGACTATGGAAGAGACAGCAAAAATTTTATTTCGATTAGGGACTTAACGACACCCAATAAATATCAGTTTTTTTTACATTTTGAAAGACAGGATGGCAATTGTATAGGTGAATTAAAAGGGCTATTAAATTTTACAAAAAACCAAGCTACCTATTCGGAAAAAGGTGACCCTTGTATTATCCATTTTACCATGATAGGTAATACCATTAAAATAAAAGAAGACGGAAATTGTGGTAATCACCGCAATATGACCTGCTATTTTAACGATTCCTATGATAAAAAAAGGAAGCGAAATAAGAAGAAATAATCCACATTTTAGGTAGGGAACCCATTCTTATCCACAGTTTAATGTGTAAAATGTACATTTTAATTAAATACCATTATATTGTGCTCAAATTATCAAAACCTCCTTTATGAGTTTTAGGAACTTTCAGGTGCCTTATGAGATCAATGAACAGTTTAAGAAAAAGGCAGCCTATTTTTCTATGGAATTTGCGATTCACCAACCTTTAAAAATATACAGTGGTGGACTCGGATTTTTAGCCGGTTCGCATTTAAGAAGCGCCTTTGAATTAAATCAAAATATGATTGGGGTGGGTATTTTATGGAAATATGGGTATTACGATCAAGCCCGCAACCAAGATCAAACACTGCAGGTGACTTTTATGGAAAAAATGTACAGTTTCTTAGAAGATACTGGCATTAAATACCAAGTGCTCATTCATGATCATCCAGTTTGGGTAAAAGCCTATTATTTAGCGCCTTCTACTTTTTGTAGTGCTCCCCTATTTTTATTGAGCACCGATTTACCTGAGAATGATTATGTTTCACAAACTATTACACACCGTTTATATGATGCTAATGTAGCAACTAAAGTAGCTCAATTCATTTTATTAGGTGTAGGTGGTGCTAAATTGATTGACGAAATTAATTTTAATCCTGAAGTATACCATTTAAATGAAGCACATGGATTTTCTTCTGCGTTTTATTTATTAAACAAATACAAATCATTAGACGAGGTTAAAAAACGACTTGTATTTACAACACATACTCCTGAAGAAGCAGGAAATGAGAAACATGATATTTATCTATGTCATAAGATGGGTTATTTTTGCGGACTCAGTATAGATGAAGTTAGAAAGCTAACAGGTATAGAAGATGATCAATTTAATCATTCTTTAGCAGCACTTCGATTTGCACGCAAAGCCAATGGCGTATCAGAATTACATGGACATGTAAGTCGCGCCTTATGGGGAAAGTACGAAGGCATCTGCCCAATCACACATGTAACGAATGCACAAAATTGGCGCTATTGGGCCGACAAACAATTATATCGTTTTGCAGAAAATAATGATAATAATGGATTTGATGATCGTAAAATGTATTTGAAAAAACGCGCATTTGACATAGTTGCAGATCAAACCGGTAAAGTATTCGATCCAAATGTATTAACTATTGTATGGGCAAGGAGATTTGCAGGATATAAAAGAGCTGACTTTCTTTCATGGGATATGGATCGATTTGAGAAATTACTTTCAAATAAAAAATATCCAGTACAAATTATATTTGCGGGCAAACCTTACCCAGTTGACTACCCTGCTATTTCACAATTCAACAATCTTGTACATTTAAGCAAAAACTATAATAATGTAGCTGTATTAATTGGCTACGAATTAGGATTAAGCAAAAGAATGAAGCAAGCATCAGATATTTGGTTAAATAATCCAAGGGTTCCAAGAGAAGCTTCTGGAACCAGCGGAATGACTGCGGCAATGAATGGTGCCGTTAATTTTTCAACAGATGATGGATGGATACCAGAATTTATCAATCATGGTAATAATGGATTTGTTGTGCCTAAAGCGGATTATGAAAATATGTCCACCCAGCAACAAGACGATTACGATTTAGATGAAATGTATAAAATACTAGAAGAACAAATAGTTCCTATGTATTATGACAATAAAGAAACCTGGCGTCAAATTACACAAAATGGAATGAAAGATGTTCGTTTTCAATTTGATAGCAATAGAATGGCCGAAGAATATTATGAGAAGATGTATAAAATTTAATACTCCTTCTTATTTCGAAATGAGCTAACCCCTCTAAATACAAAGGCCCCGAATGCTCGGGGCCTTTGTTATAATGCAATCTTAATGAAAACTAATATTTAAATGGTTTTCCATTGACCATCACTTCCTGTGTTTTTTGGTCAAAAGTTACTTTGGCTCCTGTTCGACATGCTGCATTGGTCATAATTGTAGCAATAGAATGTTGATAGCCTGCTTCTACAGGTGCATTGGGTTGTTTTCTACTTCTAATGCATTCCATCCAATTACGAACATGCGCAGAAGTAAGTGGATCACCCCCTGTATTTGCAGATGCAACTACTTTGATGTTAGAATCTGTTAAACTTAATTCGGGTAATAGATTAGGTTGCATATGCATAGCATCTGCAAAATTTTTGCGCAGACCCCCTTTAGGCGAAACTTTATTGTTCACTAAATTCATTTCACCTCCATTAGAATAATACATTTCAGAAGGGTTATCATCACCATTGTGCATCCTTGACATAAACACCACTTGAAAACCTTTACTCATATCATCTAAAGGCCCGTAATCAAATACAGCAGTAGTCGTATCCCAATTTTTTCGTCCATCCTTCCAAGCATAAATACCTCCATTAGCTGTCACGCTTCGAGGATGAGGTAATTGACTAAACCAATTCACTGTATCTATTTGATGACTCATCCATTGCCCTGGCATACCAGATGAATAAGGCCAAAATAATCGATACTCTAAATATTTTCTTGGATCAAAATTTTCATACGGTCGATTAATTAAAAAACGTTTCCAATCTAAATCCTCTTCCTTACACTTCGCCACCAAGTCGGGTCTTCTCCACCTTCCTGGTTGATTCACATTCCAAGTTAATTCCACCATAGTGATAGGTCCAAATTTTCCTTGTTGTATAAAATCAGCGGCAGCTTGATAATTAGGTCCGCTTCTTCTTTGTGAACCAATTTGAACAATTTTGTTAGATGCCTTAATTGCCTTAAATGCATTTCTATTATCTTCCATGGTTTCAGCAAATGGTTTTTCACAATATACATCCATGCCCGCTTTTACAGCTTCTGTGGCATGGGTGGCATGTTGAAAATCTGCGGTACTAATAAATACAGCATCCATGTCTTTACCTGCAAACAACTCGTCATTATTTCTTGCTGCTCTGATAGAATGTCCAAAGGTTTTTTCCAAAAAAGCAGATCCTTCTTCTCTTCTTATTTTCCAAATATCTGATACTGCTACGATATCAAAATTTAATTCCTTATTATGATTTAAAAAACAAGGCAAATGCGCTTGTCTAAATCGGTCAGAAAATCCGACCACTCCTACTCTTACTCGATCATTGGCACCAATAATGTTCGCATAACTTTTTGCACTAAATCCCAATGTGGTGGCATAAGTAGCAGCAGCAACTTTAGCGGATTGTTTAATAAAATCACGTCGATTGTTTTTCATAGTATGAATTTAATAAAAAAAGATGGCATATTTTAAGTTTAATAAAATACAAATTTTACAAGTTGATGATTTTTTCCTTGGGGACTAAGGATTTCATGATTTTCCATGCAATCAAATAAGCTACTGCACAAAATGCAAACATAATCGAATAGGCAATGGTCAAATGATCATGTACCGCCGCCTTTTGTAAAATACTAAATGAATGATACTGCATAGGATCCACTGCTTGTAATTGTGCTTGAATCTCCTTTGTTAAATTTGACCAATCCTTTTGGGTAACATCTATCCATACCCCATGCTTATCTGTAATTGTAATTCCTTTTATTTTATCTAAATACGGTGCTAAATTAGAATGCATTGCTTTTGCCCATGTTTCATTGACCGCTTTTAATTTATACCCATCAAATAACCAACCTCCTACTTTCGAAACCACTACACCACCTAGTCCACCTGCCATTCCACCAATGCCCACTACTGTAGCAATTGATCTTTTAGGGAACATATCTGAAACAGTGGTATAAATATTAGCTGACCAAGCTTGATGTGCCGATGCACCGATACCAATGAAAATGACTGGCACCCAATAACTTAAATAGCCTAATGGTTGCACTGCTAAAACAACTAATGGTATAAAGGCAATCATTAACATGGCTTTCATTCGACCTTCGTATGGTTTCATTCCTTTATTAATAAAGTAAGTAGGGAAATAACCTCCTCCAATACTTCCCACCATGGTCATGCTATATAAAACAGTTAATGGAATTATAATGCTTGTTCCTTCCATACTGTATTGGTCCTTTAAATATCCAGGTAACCAAAAAAGAAAAAACCACCAAACCCCATCCGTCATAAATTTACCAATTGCAAAAGCCCAGGTTTGACGATACCCCAATAAAGTAGTCCAGGAAATACGATTCGTTACTTTCCCATTCTCAACAATGTCCTCTACTTCTTTTTCTTCGTTGATATAATTCAGTTCCTCAATAGATAATCTTTTTTGAGAATTAGGTTTGTCGTAATAAATGAACCAAAAAATAAGCCATAAAAAACCAATTGCGCCAATGATAAAGAAAGCCGATTCCCAACCCCACTTTGAAACAATCCAAGGCACAGATAATGGTGCTAAAATGGCGCCAACATTAGTACCTGAATTAAATATACCAGTGGCAAATGACCTTTCTTTTTTTGGAAAATATTCCGCTGTCGCTTTAATGGCAGCGGGGAAATTACCTGCTTCACCAAATCCTAAAATGGCCCTTGAAAACATAAAGCCTGCAATTGAAAAAGGCACTGAAGTAATTCCAATCCATCCTAATACAGCTACTATACTCATTCCTAGGGGTACAGCATAAGCATGTAAAATAGCAGCTAATGACCAAATGATGATGGCCCAAGCATATCCTGACTTTGTACCTAATTTATCTACGATCCTTCCAGCAAACAATAAACTAATGGCATATACAAATTGAAAAACAGAAGCAATATTAGCATAATCACTATTACTCCAATCAAACTCACGTTCTAAAGTTGGTTTTAATAAACTTAATACTTGTCTGTCTAAATAATTAACAGTCGTTGCAAAAAATAACAAAGCACAAATTGTCCATCTATATTTTCCAATGACTTGTTGTTTCATTTATTTGGCTTTAATAGAATGGATTAATTCTAAAACTTTTTTTGTTTCTATTTCAATGGTTGCATAATCTTTTGATTCCATCAATTTTTTACTAATTAATTTACTTCCCATACCTACTGCACAAACACCTGCTTTAAACCAACTTTCGATATTTTCTCTTGTGGTATCTACACCACCTGTTGGCATAAACAAGAGCTTAGGGAAAATATCTTTAATCCCAGTTAAAAATTCAGGGCCTAGTAAATTGCCTGGAAAAAGTTTTATAAATTTTACACCATTATTTTCAGCTGCAATAATTTCAGTAGGCGTCATGCAACCTGGAGCATATAATAAACCATGACTATGTGCATAATTAGCCACCGCTTCAACATAACCAGGGCTTACTAAAAAATCAGCCCCTGCCGTTACATATTCAGTTGCTTGTGTTACATTTTTGATGGTACCCACTCCTATTAACAAGTCAGGCATTTCTGCATTTCTCACTTGCACCATGGCTTTAAAATTATGCAATGCCGCATCGCCTCTATTGGTATACTCTACTGCCTTAACACCTACTTTATAAATGGCCCGTAATATATCGATACTCACTGCTTCATCAGGGTTAAAATACAATGGCAACATTCCTTGCTGAATGATTGCGTCGATGGCTTGTTGATTTTTATTCATAAAAGAATTATTTAAAAAATAAATTAATTACACTGTCTATATACGTACTTTAATAACCATTTTGGTTATTTCTCCTTCTCCAATCATAGGCGCATGCACATCCTCAGGAAAAAAGATCACAAATTGATTTTCTGTTAAACTAAAAAAAGTGTCTGGTTGATCAAAATACAATTGAACATCCTTTTCATCATTAAAGTCACCATTAGGTAAAACACATTTTGTTCTTGGCTTCCATCCCATGATTTCATGGCCCTTCACACACAATTGGATGTCTATATTTTTATTATGACATTCAAATTTTGCAACACTGGCTTCGGCTGTTTTTCCTTGCGCTGTATTATTAATTGTTTTTAGCCCCTCTGCTATATCAAATTTACCGATTTCAAGAGCGGATAAATTTTGTGAAGCAATATATTCAAATGCTTGTTGGAACAAGGGATGCACCCCATAATATTTAGGTGCATTTTGAAGTGTATCTATTATCATAATTGTATAAATTTTTATCTTTGAACACGTCCGCTTCCGTCGCCTTTCATCAATTCTTTTACATCGCTCAATGTAGCATGATTCAAATCGCCTGGAATGGTATGTTTTAATGCACTAGCTGCTACGCCAAATTCAGCAGCATCAGCCATTGACATGCCAGTAACCAATCCATAAATTAAACCACTTGCAAAACTATCTCCACTACCTACTCTATCCACGATGCGCACATTATATTGCTTAGTATGATAAAAATCGGTTCCATTATATACTAATGCGCTCCAACCATTATCACTTGCACTATGGCTTTCCCTTAATGAAGATGCTATAAATTTAAATCCAAACTTTGCTTGCATTTGTTTAAATACATCTTTAAAACCATCTAAATTTAATTCTCCTTTAGTCACATCCGTATCCGCTGCTTTAAAACCTAGAGTTGTATCTGCATCCTCTTCGTTTCCAATACAAACATCCACATACTTACATAATTCGGTCATCACTTCTCTGGCCTTTTCTTTAGTCCATAACTTTTTTCGATAATTTAAATCGATACTAGTAGTAATGCCTTTTGCTTTGGCCGCTTTCAAGGCTGCTAAAGTTAGTGCTGCCGCTTTATCGCTTAGGGCTGGTGTAATACCAGTGGTATGAAACCATACAGCACCATCAAATATTTTATCAAAATCAAATTCACTTGCATCTACCTCTGCAATGGAAGCACCCGCTCGATCATATACCACTTGTGAAGCACGCATGGAAGCGCCAGTTTCTAAAAAATAAATACCTAATCTATCCCCTCCACGGGCAATAAATTGAGTATCCACGCCATATCTTCTTAAATGATTAATAGCGGATTGTCCAATGGGATTATTAGGAACCTTGGTTACAAATGTGCCATTTAAACCATAATTACAAAGCGCAGCAGCAACATTCGCTTCGCCACCACCATAAGTGATATCAAAGGTATCTGCTTGTACAAAACGTTTAAAATCTGGCGTAGACAAACGCAACATAATTTCTCCTAGTGTAACTACTTTCTTGCTCATTTTTTATAAATTTAGATGTATTATTAATTGATTTTAAAATAGTCTTTCGCATTAAAATAACAAATATTCTTTAAAATACCTGCTATCCATTTTTCATCATTTGGGATAAGTCCTTTTACCATATCCTGCGCAAATAAATTGCAAATAATGCGCCTAAAATATTCATGTCTTGAATAAGATAAAAAACTTCGGCTATCTGTGGTCATACCAATAAAAGTAGAAATCACTCCCATATTGGATAAGGCATTCATTTGCTTTTCCATCCCGTCCTTTTGATCCAAAAACCACCAACCAGAACCAAACTGCATTTTTCCCTTCCATTTCCCATCACTAAAATTACCACACATGGTGGCAAACACTTCATTGTCTGAAGGATTATTATTATAGATGATAGTTTTTGCTAATTCATCTGTTTGGTCAAGTGCATTTAAAAAATTAGAAAGCAAAGCCGCTTGCAACTCATCTCCTATCGAATCTGTTCCAGCATCTAATCCTATGCGGGCAAATAATTTAGCATTATTATTTCGAATAGCCCCTAAATGAAATTGTTGCACCCAACCTTTTTTACAATACATCCTTGATAAACATAAAAGCACTGCCCCAGCAAATTGTTCAGGCCGAGAAAATGCAGCACTATTTTTATTTTGAATGAATTGAATAAATTCTTTTTCCAAAGCAGTAGTAAAAGTGATTTGAGAAGGCATTTTAGTAAATGCATGATCCGAAATTCGACATCCGTTTTGATGAAAATAATTAACCCTACTCTCCAAAGCCAATAAAAAAGTATTAATGGAATTAATTTTAGTGCCCGATACTTTTTCTAAGGTTTGTAAGTAATTTAAAAAAGAAGTTTTATCTGCAATATTTAATGCTTTATCTGGTCTAAAAGTGGGTAATACTTTTGTAGCAAATTCACTTTTAGCTATTTTTTTGTGTGCGGCTAAATCATCGCAAGGGTCATCCGTGGTGCCTACTAATTCTACTTTATAGTTCGTTAAGATTCCTTGTGTTGCGAATTGATCTTTATTTAAAAGCGAATTACATTTTTTATAAACAGCACTTGCATTTTTTTCATTTAAATATTCATGAATGCCAAATGGTCTTTTTAATTCTAAATGTGACCAATGAAAAAGGGGATTTCGAATTAATTGAGGTAATGAGCTTGCCCATGCTTTAAATTTTTCTTCGTCGCTCGCATTTCCAGAAATAAATTTCTCATTGACGCCCAAAGCACGCATGGCACGCCATTTATAATGGTCTCCCTTTAACCAAATCTCTGTAATGGTTTTATATTTTTTATTTTCTGCAATCTCCTGAGCTGGCAAATGATTATGGTAATCAATAATTGGCAAATCAGCTACATGATGATACAGATTACTGGCCATCTTAGTTTCCAGTAAAAATTGATCCGTAAAAATGGTCTTCTTATTCGAAATCGCCATGTCGGTTTATTTATTTAATTATTGCCTTCTGCTCTACTTCTTAATATTCCTAATTCTACCCCGCGCAACTCCGCCAATCCTTTTAATCTTCCAATGGCCGAATAACCTGGGTAGGTTTTCTTTTTTAAATCATCCAACATTTGGTGTCCATGATCGGGGCGCATAGGTATGTTGATGCCTCTATGTTGCATTACGAGAACTAATTCCTTGATCACAGCATACATATCGACATCTCCTTCCAAATGATTTTCTTCATAAAAATCACCTTGCACATTTCGTCGCGTACTTCTCAAGTGAATAAAATTAATTCTGTCTCCAAATTGCTTAACCATCTCAGGCAAATTGTTGTCGACCCTCACTCCAAAAGATCCTGTGCAAAAACACAGACCATTGCTTAAGGAAGGCACTGCTTTTATCAATGCTTCTATATCAGCCGCAGTGCTAACAATTCTAGGCAACCCTAATATAGCAAATGGTGGATCATCTGGATGTATCACCATCTTAATACCCGCTTTTTCCGCAACAGGAATTACTTTTTGTAAAAAGTAAATTAAATGGCTTCGTAATTTTTCGGCATCAATTCCTTGGTATGCGTCTAATGCCAACTGAAACTGTTCCATGGTAAAGCTCTCCTCACTTCCTGGTAAACCCTTGATCATATTTTTTTGAATCCTACTTTTTTCTTCCTCCGTGGCAGTCTCAAATTTAATTTTGGCGGCTTGTATTTCATTGGGTGTATAATCTAGCTCGGCATTTTTTCTTTTTAATATAAATAAATCAAAGGCGATCACCGATGCCTTTTCATATAATAATGCTAATGAGCCATCTGGCATGGGATATTCTAAATCAGTGCGCGTCCAATCCATCACAGGCATGAAATTATAGGTAACTATAGTAATACCACATGAGGCCAAATGAATTAAACTTTGTTTGTAGTTTTCAATCATCTGTAAATAATGACCCGATTGTGTTTTAATGTTTTCATGCACCGGTAAACTTTCAACCACTGACCATTTTAATCCTGCAGCTTCTACTTGCTGGATTCTTTTTTTGATTTCATCTATCGACCAAACTTCTCCATTAGGTATATGATGTAAAGCAGTAACCACACCCGTGCATCCTGCCTGCCTAATATCTGATAAGGATACTGGATCATTGGGTCCATACCATCGCATGGTTTGTTCCATTCTGTTTTTAACTTCCCCATAGGAAGGATAATAGCTGTTTCCCATTTTTAGTTGCTTTAAAAGCATTTTAAGCTTTACACACCACTATTGATTGTAAAGCCCCCATCCACTCCAATATCCATACCTGTTACAAACTTGGAAGCATCACTTAATAACCAAATCAAAGCGCCCACTAATTCATCTGGATGACCAAATCTTTTATAGGGTGTATTTCTAATGATGGCATTTCCTCGGTCTGTATAAGATCCATCGGTATTCGTTAATAAATTTTTATTTTGAGTCGTCAGAAAAAAACCGGGCATAATGGAATTCATTCTTATTGTATCTCCATACCTGTTGGCCATTTCAACTGCAAACCATTTTGTATAAGTATCAATGGCCGCCTTGCCCATGCTGTATCCTAATACTCTTGTCAATGCTCGCTTAGAGCTCACTGAAGAAATATTGACAATACTTCCATTTCCTGTTTTAGCAATTTCAGGTCCAAACACTTGAACTGGAATCACTGTACCCCATAAATTTAAAACTAAGGCGTCTTTCATCCCCTCAATATTTAAATTAAATACATCTTCAGTAGGTGGTAAAACACCGGTTGGAATATTACCTCCAGCACCGTTCACCAAGCCATCTATCTTTCCAAATTTTTCAATAATTTCATTTTTAGCCGCTATTAATTGTGCTTCTTCCAAAACATTGGCTGCTATAAAATAAGCCATACCCCCATTGGAAATAATGTCAGCTACTCTTTCATTTCCTTTTTCAGCATTTTGACCTAAGATGATGGGTATACCTCCTTGTTGTGCAATCCCTTTTACAAAACTTGCACCTAAAACTCCGGTACCACCAGTCACTATAATTACTTTCCCTTTTAAACTAAACATATCCGTTGGTATCATATTATTCAAGTTTTATAATTACAGGGTTCAGCATTGTCCCTTATGATATGCTTGACAGTTATATAGCTCATAAACAAGAGGTTAAGTCGCTATTTAAAAAATCAATGGGGTCCTATAATAAGGCAAACAATGAGTATGGAAATTACAAAAAATTACACATATTTTGTTCAAATAATTGGACTAAATTGACTTAAAAGTGACATTTAAAACTATTAATTGCATCCTACCCATTTTCAACCATTTACAGCTAATTTTGTTATACTATTATGAATAAGATAATTATTGCAATTACAGGGGCTAGTGGGGCTATTTATGCTAAATGTTTAATGGATTCGCTTGTGCAAATGAAGGATCAATATGAGGCAGTGGGTGTCATCATGAGTGACAATGCAAAAGTGGTGTGGGAAACAGAGTTAGACAATACCGACTATACTAAATATCCATTTACTTTTTACCATAAAAATGATTTTAATGCTCCCTTTGCATCAGGATCCGCTCAATATAATATTATGATGGTAGTGCCTTGTAGCATGGGAACCCTTGGCCGTATTGCAAGTGGAGTGAGTGATGATTTAGTAACACGTGCAGCAGATGTGATATTAAAAGAAAGAAGAAAACTAATACTAGTAGCACGAGAAACGCCCTATAATTTAATTCATATTAAAAATATGGAGACCATCACTTTAGCGGGTGGTATTATTTGTCCAGCAACCCCTAGCTTTTATAGTAAGCCTAAAACAATGGAAGATATCGCTATGACGGTTGTTCATAGAATGTTGGATTTAGCCAACATAAAAAATTCCAGTTATCGTTGGGGCTCTAACTCATAAAAATCGATCCTATTATTCAGTAGACCCTGCAATGATTCCTTTAAAGTAACCTACGGATTCAGCAATACCTGGCAAAGGATCTGTCATGTCTTTTTCAAATTCGATACTGCACATTCCTTGATATTTAATTTTACGAAGTGATTCTACCACTTCGTAAAAACGAATCACCCCACGTCCTACTTCAATTGCTTTCCCTTCCTTTGCAGCTAAATTGATATCCTTAATGTGCAAATCAAATAATCGATCCTTAAAATCACGAATGGCTTTTTCCGGTAAGGTTCCTGCTCTTAAAGAATGGCCAATATCAATACACATTCCCATGCGCGGATCTAAATTTTTAACTCTTTGATACACATCTCCAGGTGCTGGATATAAAGCATCCTCAGGACCATGATTGTGAATCGCTAATTTAATATCAAACTCTTTTACTTTTTGTTCGGTATACTCAATCAAATCATAATTGGGTACGCCTACGATCATATTAACGCCCACTTTTTTTGCATACATAAATGCGGCATCTACCGCTTCCTTTGTTTTCATATAAATAACGCCCACTGTATAAATATGGATTCCTCCCTCTTTCAACTTTGTCACCGCCAAATTGATTTGCTCATCGCTGCTATTAACAGGCAAATGAATGTCTTTTAAGGATAAATTTTTCACTCCAATTCGTTTCATCATAGCAATGGATTGATCCAAACTAAATTGTGCAAAAGTATAACCTGCCATACCCACTTGAATTGGGAAATTAGAAACCAAAGCAGCATCTATTTTATTATTATTAGAATGGCCAATGATAGGCAAAAACGCAGCACCTGACAATCCCATTACCGAGTGTTGAATAAATTTTCGACGATTGCTCATGATATAATTTTTTAGTGGCCAATATAGATTAATGACTCATTGCAAATTAGACAAGAATTTTTAATTAATTAACATAAATTGATTCTCTATTTTATAATTCAGCACCAATTACATAACATTTTATGCACATAGCCTTGAAACTAGATGACACTATACTCACTTTTAATGCGAGGAAAATTGTAATTTAAAGCCTTAATAAGCGGTTATGAAAAACAAGGCATATATATACACCTTACTTAGTTTTCTTTTTTTACTAAATACTGTGTTTGCAAAAGAACCCATTACAACTAAAGATAAATTAATAGGCAGTCGAGTTTTAGTATATACCAAAAACGGAACTGGATATATTCATGATAATATTGCCTCGGCCGTTTTATGTATTCAACAATTAGGAGAAAAACATCATTTTAAAGTGGATGTATCTGACGACCCTACTATTTTCAACCAAGCTAATTTAAAAAAATACCAAGTTCTCATTTTCACTAGTACCAATAACGACGTTTTTGATAATGACGATCAAAGAGTTGCATTTAGACGTTATATTGAAGCGGGTGGCGGATTCGTGGGTGTTCATTCAGTGACTGGAACAGAGCGTAATTGGACTTGGTTTAAAATGATGATTGGTGAAACTTTTTTATGGCATGCTGCTTATCAAAAATTTAGTATAAAAAATATGGAGCCTACCCACCCTTCCATGAAAGGGGTTCCTGCGCTATGGACAAAGGAAGACGAATGTTATTTTGGAAAAGAATTATACCCTGGCATCAAGGTTTTAATGGCGCATGATTTATCTACCCTACATGAAAATAAAAAAGAGGAGATTACAAAAAATGCAGGTTCCTATGCTAATTACTATCCTGCAGTATGGTATCAAAACTTTGAAGGTGGGCATATTTGGATAACCGCCTTGGGACATGCAAAAGAAAATTACAATGAACCTACTTTTACAAATCATCTTTTACAAGGAATTCGATTTATTGCCAATGAATATCATGGATTAAATTACAATCAAGCAAAAGCCATCTCAAAAGACGATCCTCTAAAAAAATAAATCTATGTCAAATCAAAATAATATGAACCGACGTCACTTTGTTAAAAACAGTTTAAAGGCAAGTGCTGCTACTACCCTAGGACTAGTTGGGTTCCCAACTATTGTTCCAGCTTCTGTTTTTGGTAAAAACGCCCCCAGCAATAAAATAAATATTGGAGCCATTGGTGTGGGACGAATTTCTAGGGATCATGATATGTTTGAAACCTTACAATACGACCATGCCCAAATTGTAGCTGTTTGTGATTTAGATAGCAAAAGATTATTGGATGGTAAAAAATATGTAAATGATTTTTATACAAAAAAAACAGGCAAGCCCTTTGATGGTGTCACTATGTATGATGACCACAAAGCCTTGTTACAAAATAAAGATATAGATGCTGTTTTGATAAGCACCCCCGATCACTCACATGCTTATTTGGGGATTCATGCTGTGGAAGCAGGCAAGGATGTTTATTTGCAAAAACCAGCTTCTCTTACCATTGCAGAAGGCCGCGCATTAAGTAATGCAGTACATCGTACTGGACGCATCTTACAAATTGGAAGTCAGCAAAGATCTTCTGTTCAATTTAGATATGCTGCTGAATTAGTTCGTAATGGTCGAATCGGAACTTTAAAAACAGTGTATGTGGGTTTACCAGGCGATCCAGGTGGAGAGGAAGAACCAGAAATGCCGATCCCAAAAAATTTAAATTATGATGCTTGGCTAGGATCTACTCCCAATGTATACTATACCGAAAAAAGAGTGCACCCTCAAAACGATTATGGCAGACCAGGTTGGTTGCGAATGGAACAATTTGGTGCTGGTATGATAACTGGATGGGGAGCCCATCATGTGGATTGTGCACATTGGGGAATGGATACTGAATATACAGGGCCACTTGAAATTTCAGGACATGCTGATTTTCCAAAATCAGGTTTATGGAATGTGCATGGTTTATTTCAAACAGAAGGCATCTATGCCAATGGTGTTAAAATGATTATCAGTAATGAAATACCCAATGGAATCAAATTTGTTGGAACTGAGGGTTGGATATTTGTAACGCGTGGCGATTATCGAGCTAGTTCAAGTGATCCTATTCCAAAGAATGCCGAAAAAGCATTGTCTGCAAGTAATGATAAAATTATTCAATCAGTAATAGGAGCAAATGAAATAAATTTATACCGAAGTACAGAACAACATGGCAACTGGTTGGATTGTATTAAATCTAGAGTGCAACCTATCTCACCAGTTGAAATTGGACATAGGTCCTGCTCCACTTGCTTGCTGCACCATATTGCAATGAAATTAAAGCGAAAAATTTATTGGGATCCCATGAATGAAAGATTCATTAATGATGATGAAGCCAATGCATTATTAAATAGACCGCACCGTTTCCCTTATGAAATAAAAGGGTTGGATTAAATTATTCTTATTATAACATTTATATACTTACATCTTACATGAGCCAGTCAAATTCAGATCGACGAAATTTTATAAAAAACACAACTGCTTTATCAGGTATGCTCCTATTTAAAAATAGTTCCCATTCCATTAAAGATGAAATCTATATCCCCACTACTACTCCATCGATAACTCCCCATCGAATTAAGTTTGGCGTCATTAACATTAATCATCCTCATATTTTTGGAATGACCGATGCCATTAAAAGAGGAGGTGGAGAACTAGTTGCGATGTATGCCAAAGAACCTGATTTAGTCGCAGATTTTTTAAAAACATATCCAGAAGCAAAACTAGCTAAATCAGAAAATGAAATATTGGAAGATCCCACTATTCATTTAATATTAAGTTCGGGTATTCCCGATGAGCGTGCTCCACTTGGCATTAGAGCCATGCAACATGGCAAGGACTACTTAACAGATAAGCCAGGTATTATTACATTAGAGCAATTAGCGGCTGTGAAAAAAGTACAAAAGGAAACGAAACGAATTTATTCCATTATGTACAGTGAAAGATTTGAAAACAAGGGGACTGAAATGGCAAGCATCTTAGTGAAGGAAGGTGCTATTGGGCAAGTGATTCAAACAGTAAATTTAGCACCACATCGTATTAATAATGGTATTGGAAGAACCGGTCTTGCAGTAAGACCAGATTGGTTTTACGATAAAAAAAGATACGGTGGCATTTTAACCGATATCGGTTCACATCAATTTGATCAATTTTTACATTTTACACAATCTACCGAAGCCGAAGTATTAATGTCACAAGTTGGGAATGTTCATTATCCTCAATACCCTCAATTTGAAGATTTTGGAGATGTGATGTTAAGAGGAAATGGAGGAGCAGGTTATATAAGAGTAGATTGGTTTACTCCAGATGGGCTTGATACTTGGGGCGACGGCAGATTAACCATATTAGGAACAGAAGGTTATATTGAAGTTCGAAAAAACATTGATGTCTCCTCTGGCCATAAAGGAGGGAATCATTTATATATGACCGATAAAAAACAAATGAGGTACATTGATTGCAACAATGTCAATTTACCTTTTGGAAATTTATTAGTGGATGATGTTTTAAATAGAACCGAGACTGCCATGTCACAAAAGCATTGCTTTCTTGCAACGGAACTTTCCTTAAAAGCACAAAAAATGGCAAAACCATTGGTCTTAAAAAAATAAGTGGCTTCCCTTATTTTATGGAGGAAATGGGGACAGGATCCATATCGGTAAATTCTTTATTTTCACCTGCCATACCCCAAATAAAACCATAATGAGAAGTTCCTACACCAAAATGCATGCTCCAAGGGGCTGATAAAACAGCTTCTTTATTTCCGACAACAATATGTCTTGTTTCCTGTGGCGTTCCCATAAAATGCATGATACGATGAGCTTCATCAATGTCAAAATATAAATAAACCTCCATTCTTCTTGTATGCGTATGAGGCGGAACTGAATTCCATACACTACCTTCTTCTAATATGGTTAACCCCATCACTAACTGACAACTCTGAATACCCTCATTATGAATGTACTTATAAATAGTGCGTTTATTTGAAGTAGCCAAAGCGCCTACCTGAACAGGAGCTGCTTCTAATTTGGACATTTTTTGATTCGAATAGGTTTGGTGTGCTGGAGTAGACAATAAATAAAATTGTGCTGGCGTATTTTTATCCTTACTCAAAAAAACAACTTCTTTTGTACCCTTCCCAAGATAAACGCATTCTAATTTATCTAGTTCATAATGAGTCCCATCGGCAGTCACCGTTCCTTCCCCTCCAATATTGATAATACCTAATTCACGTCGCTCTAAAAAATAATTCGCTTTTAACTCAGCTTCATTATGAAGTTCCATTTTTTTGCTTACCGGCACCACACCTCCTATGATCATTCGATCATAATGGGAATACACTAAATTCATTTGATCTGCTTGCATCAAATCTTGTAATAAAAAATTTGAACGCAATTCGTCGGTGGACATCTTGCTTGTTTCTAAGGGACTATTTTGAAATCTGATTTGCATTTTTATATTTTTAAGCTACTTTATAAAACTATTTTACTTATCCATGACACATCTAAATCCAAGATGTTCCATACCAGAATCGGGTGAACTTTTCATTCGAGCCGACACTCGGTAACCACTACAATAAGAATCATTACATAAAAAAGAACCTCCGCGCATCACTCTTTTACGAATTAATGGCTCGTCTGGATCAAAGCTTTTGCTAGGCCCTTTAGGATTGATGACAATTTTTTGTTTGCTTAATTGGGCATAATAGTTATTATTATATAAATCAGCGCACCATTCCCAAACATTACCTGCCATATCATATAAGCCATAACCATTTGGAGTAAATGATTTTACGGGTGCCGCCCCAATATATCCATCTATATTTAAATTTAGGTATGGAAATTTCCCTTGCCAAAAATTACACTTACTTGCACCTAACTCTTCAAAAACATTACCCCAACTATATACATTATTTTGGAGTCCTCCCCTTGCCGCGTATTCCCACTCTGCTTCGGTAGGTAATCTTTTACCAGCCCATTGACAATAAGCATTAGCGTCATCCCAACTTACTTGAGTTACTGGTAATTGATCTTTGCCAACAATTTCACTATTGGGACCTTGCGGATGCTTCCAATTAGCCCCTCTTGTCCAATGCCACCATTGACTATAGTCACTTAAATTAACCTCCGATTTTGTTGCAACAAAAGTTAAGGATGCCGCCTTTAAAACAGAATCAGGTGGTTTGGGTGTATTAGGAGGTAGTTGACTTTTTATTTCTTCCCAATTAATATCTTTTTCGGCAGTGGTAATATATCCAGTGGCTTTTACAAATGCGCTAAACTGAGCATTGGTCACCTCAGTTGCATCCATATAAAATCCTGTGACTTGAACTGCATGTTTTGGGAATTCATCTTTTCGTGCTTGTTTATTATCGCCTCCCATAGCAAAGCTTCCTCCTTCTATCCAAACCATTCCTTCAGGCGGATTCATTGCAGCACCTACAGAACCAAATCGAGTAGGAATTTTACTACAACATGATTTAACTGTATCCGCCTTCATTCCCTTTTTAATAGATAAAATTGATTTTGAAGCGGGCACTATTTTACTTGCAGTGACTTTTTTTTGTTGCGCTAAACCATTTGTGCAATAAAAAATTGAC
The DNA here is from genome assembly GCA_903824725.1 of uncultured Bacteroidota bacterium. Classification (GTDB taxonomy): domain Bacteria; phylum Bacteroidota; class Bacteroidia; order Chitinophagales; family Chitinophagaceae; genus Sediminibacterium. The sequence continues at coordinate 21,369 of CAIJXU010000085.1, forward strand.
GGAATAAATAAAATACGAATAACAAAATATAATACCAATTTATTCATTTTCATATTTGCATCTTAAATATTAACTGCATTCATTTCAGATTCGATAAATTCCTGTCTCATGGGACTAAAAGTATCCAATAAAACGCCCGCTTCCAAACAAATCACTCCATGTGGTATATTGGAAGGTGCAAAAAAGGTATCTCCTGCTTTCATTACTTTTTTTACCCCTGCTACTTCCACTTCAAAAATGCCGGATTCAATATAGCTCACTTGTACATGTGGATGATGATGCATTGCCCCTATGGCCTCCTTATCAAATTTTACTTTAACCATCATTAAACTGTCGTCATAAGCTAATATGGCCCTTTGCATTCCCGGTGCCACTATGGACCAAAGCAGCATCTCCTCTTCGATAAAAACATTGGCCATTTGATTGATTTTTGTTAATTTGAATTGGTTAATTAAGTATTAGATTTAAAAATAGAATGAAACTATTTAGTTTACTACTTGTACAATAAAGATAAATTAATTTCTAAATATAAAGCAATGAAATACAAACTCCTTCTTATATCATTGTTGGCGATGATACATATTACCCCTTTTGCACAAAATGCCACAAGAAATCAAAAAATGAGTAAACTGATTTCAGAAAATTTTGCTTTGGCAGATAGTCAGTATCGATATATGATGAAATTAATACCCACCGGCGAGTTACCCCAAACCTTTGATAAAAATACCAAACAAGTATTGACAAAGGAAATCACTTGGTGGTGTACCGGTTTTTATCCTGGTTCCTTATTATACATTTATGAGCAAACCAAAAACGAAACCATCAAAGCTGAGGCATTGCGTGCTTTAAAAGTAATTGAACCTAACCAAACTTACACAGGGAACCACGATCTTGGATTTATGATGTATTGTAGTTTTGGAAATGCGTATCGTTTATTTAAAGATGAAAAATACAAACAAATTATTTTTAAATCGGCGGAGTCATTAGCCACAAGGTACCGACCCACTTTAAAGTTGATTCAATCTTGGAATAAAAATCAATATTTTAACTGCCCCGTCATTATTGATAATTTAATGAACTTAGAAATGATGAATTGGGTAAGTCAAAATGGAGGCAGCTCTCAATATCAAAAGATTGCTGAAACTCATACGAATACTGCCATGAAAGTATTTTATCGACCTGATTATAGTTCATATCATGTCATCGATTTTGATGAAAAAACAGGTAAGGTATTAAAAAAGACAACGCACCAAGGGGCAGCCAATTCATCTGCTTGGTCAAGAGGTCAGGCATGGGGTTTATATGGTTTCATTACCATGTACCGTTCAACAAAAAATGCAGCGTACTTAGCACATGCTAAAAATATTGCACAATTTTATTTAAACCACCCTAATCTTCCAGTTGATCTAATTCCTTATTGGGACTTTGATGCAGGTCAACAACCCTTTGCAAAAAGAGATGCTTCTGCAGCAGCGATTACGGCTTCTGCCTTAATGGAATTGGGTCAGTATAGTAGTGGAGCCGAAAAGGAAAAGTATATTAATGCAGGCGTAAAGATGCTTGAGTCCTTATCCAATGATCACTACCGCTCTAAATATGGTGAAAATGGCGGATTCTTAATTCAGCATTGCGTAGGGGCATACCCTTTTAATTCTGAAGTGGATGTGCCTTTAATTTATGCTGACTATTATTTTTTAGAAGCATTAAAGCGCTACAAAGACTGGTACTTAAAATAAATAACCCTCGCAAGCAAGGGTTATTTAAATATTCTCAAACTTTTATTTAATTACACTTCTTTTGACTTGGACGCTTTGTCGCTTGTCTTTTTTTGTAATGTAAAAACCAACTTATTTTGTGCTGTATCAAAGTCACCTAATAAGGTATCTCCTTCCTTTACACTAAAGTTTAAAATTTCTTCCGCTAAAGGATCTTCGATATACTTTTGAATGGCACGATGTAATGGCCTTGCACCAAATTGAACATCATATCCCTTGTCTGCTATAAAATTTTTCGCTTCAGGTGTTAACACTAAATTCAATCCTAAATTAACCAATCGACCTAATACATTTTTCATGATAATGTCGATGATCAAGAAAATATCTTCTTTCGTTAAAGAATTAAACACCACCACATCGTCTACCCTATTCAAAAACTCAGGAGAGAATGTGCGCTTTAATGCTTTTTCAATAACAGATCGATTATTCTCTTCGGTTTGCTCCACACGAGTCGCAGTCGCAAATCCAACACCATCGCCAAAATCTTTTAATTGTCGAGCACCTATATTAGAAGTCATGATGATTAAAGTATTTTTAAAATTCACTTTACGACCCAAGCCATCTGTTAAAATACCATCATCTAATACTTGTAATAAAATATTATAAATATCTGGGTGCGCTTTTTCAATTTCATCTAATAAAATAACGCAATAAGGTTTACGGCGCACTTTTTCTGTTAATTGACCGCCTTCTTCATAACCAACATAGCCTGGAGGCGCTCCAATTAAACGACTCACCGAAAACTTTTCCATGTACTCACTCATATCAATTCGAATCAATGCTTCTTCAGAGTCAAACATATTTCGAGCCAATGCACGAGCCAATTCAGTTTTACCAACACCAGTAGGACCTAAAAATATAAATGTACCGATGGGTTTTTTAGGATCTTTTAATCCAACCCTATTTCGTTGTATCGCTTTCACTACTTTACCAATGGCATCGTCCTGCCCTATCACCATCCCTTTCATTTCATCAGCCATCTTACGAAGCTTCGTAGTTTCCGCTTCTACCATGCGCTTTACAGGAATACCAGTCATCATACTTACTACCTCGGCAATATTTTCCTCATTAATGGGGAAGCGCTTGGTTTTGCTTTCATCTTCCCATTGGCTTTTGGCTTTTTCTAAAGCTTCACCTAATTTTTTTTCTGTATCTCTTAAGCTAGCTGCTTCCTCAAAGCGTTGACTTTTTACAACTCTATTTTTCTCGTTTTTAACTTCTTCGATTTGTTTTTCTAAATCCACAATATCTAAAGGCACATTGATATTTTTTAAATGTACTCTAGCGCCCACTTCATCTAATACATCAATGGCTTTATCTGGCAATAAACGATCAGTCATATAACGATCACTTAATTTCACACAAGCTTCAATCGCTTCTTGATCGTACACCACACTATGGTAGTCCTCGTATTTTGATTTGATATTGTTTAATATAATAATGGTATCTGCTACACTAGGCGGCTCAATGACCACTTTTTGAAAGCGTCTGTCTAATGCGCCATCTTTTTCGATATGCATGCGATACTCATCCAATGTAGAAGCGCCAATACATTGTAATTCTCCTCTAGCCAATGCTGGCTTAAATATATTTGAAGCATCTAGTGAACCACTTGCACCTCCTGCTCCTACGATGGTGTGTATTTCATCAATGAATAAAATAACATCTCTATTTTTTTCCAATTCATTCATGATGGCTTTCATGCGCTCTTCAAACTGACCGCGGTATTTTGTACCGGCCACCAAGGCTGCCAAATCCAATGATATTACTCTTTTATCAAATAAAACACGACTTACTTTTCGTTGAACGATGCGTAAAGCCAACCCTTCTACAATAGCAGTTTTACCCACCCCAGGTTCACCAATTAAAATGGGATTATTTTTTTTACGACGACTTAATATTTGACTTACTCTTTCAATTTCGGCTTCTCTACCCACAATAGGATCTAATGAATCCATTTCGGCTAACTTAGTTATATCACGGCCAAAATTATCTAGCACCGGAGTTTTTGATTTATTGGCAGCAGTTGTTTTTGCTTTAGCTCCTGAACCAAATCCGGGATTACTTCTTTTTTCTTCATCAAAATCATCCTCTGCATCATCAGGGAATTCAGCACTTGGTGGCTCAATAGGATGAGTCGGTGTAGAACCTACCATGCCTAATTCAGTTCGAAACAAATCATAGTCCACATCAAACTGGTTTAAAATTTGTGTCGCTATATTTTCCTTATTTTTTAAAATACTTAATAATAAATGCTCCGTTTCGACCATTGGACTTTTTAATGCCTTCGCTTCCAAAACCGTTACTCTAATCACTTTTTCGGCTTGCTTTGTCAATGGTAAGCTATTTATATTAGCTACGTTTTTACCAGACTTATCTTTGACCGCCAATTCGATCTCTTTTCTGAGATCCCCTAAATTCACATTCAATTGTTTGAGTACTTTTATAGCAGTATTTTCCTGATCTCGAATGAGCCCTAACATTAAATGCTCTGCCCCGATAAAATCATTGCCTAATCTTAATGCCTCTTCGCGACTATAAGAGATGATTTCCTTAACTTGTGTTGAAAAATTATTATCCATATATAAAGTTGGCGTTGTTACAAGATTAACGAATATTTTTGACCTAAAGTATGTCAAGCATTACTAGTTATTCACCTTTAATTGAATTCATATGCAATACAAAACAGACCAAAAGGAGAAATTTACAGTATTAACCTTTCTCGATAGCTCATTAACTCCAAATCTCGTGCCAGAAATCAATGATTTAACCCAAAAAATACTGTCCGAAAGTCCTAAAAACTTAGTCCTCAACTGCAGTCATGTAACCCAATGGGATAGCTTAGTTATTGAAGCCCTTGGCAATGCACAACAGCAGTTTTATGACAATAATGCCTCTTTTGTCATTTGCGCACTGTCAAATGACTTACAAAACAGCCTAGATGCGACAGATTTTGCCGAAATGATGAATTTAACCCCTACCGAAACAGAGGCTTGGGATATTGTTCAAATGGAAGAAATTGAAAGGGAGTTGCTGGACAGCGACGATATGGAATTTTCGTCTGAGGCCTAATATTAAACCCTAATTTACCTCAAATTAGCTATTTTCGTCGTCATGATTACCGCCCAAACCATACAACAAATTACCAATCGCATCGATATCATTGATGTGGTGGGCGAATTTGTCAAGTTAAAGAAGCGAGGAACAAATTATATCGGTAATTGTCCTTTTCATAACGAAAAATCACCCTCCTTTACCGTTTCTCCAGCAAAGGAAATTTACAAATGTTTTGGATGTGGTAAAAGTGGCAATAGTATTACTTTTTTGATGGAGCATGAAAAGTACAGTTATGTTGAATCCTTAAGATGGCTGGCTGCTCGATATAATATAGAAGTAGAGGAAACAGAATCCAGCCCTGCCCAAAAAATAGCGCAACAAGTAGCAGATAGTTTATATGCAATTAACCATTTTGCTATGGAATTTTTCATGAAGCAATATTGGGAAACCGAATCGGGTGAAACCATTGCGCAAAGCTATATGCAACACCGAGGTTTTTTACGCCCCATTGTTGAGAAATTTAAAATTGGTTATAACCCAAGTGAAAAAGATAGTTTAGCCAAAGCGCTAATTCAAAATCAATTTAATCCTGAACTGTTTGCCAAAACAGGATTGGTAGTGGATCGAAATGGAGAATGGCAGGATAACTATCGTGATCGTATTATTTTCCCCATACACAACACCACTGGAAAAGTAATTGGCTTTGGCGCTCGACAAATTGCAAAAAACGATAAGTCACCTAAGTACATCAATTCCCCTGAGAATGATATCTATGTAAAAAGTAAAGTATTATATGGATCTTACTTTGCACGCACCTCTATAGATAAATTAAATGAATGTTTATTAGTAGAAGGTTATACAGATGTCGTAAGCCTTCACCAAGCAGGCATTGAAAATGTGGTGGCCAGTGGAGGAACTTCTTTGACCATAGATCAGTTAAGATTAATAAAAAAATATACTCAGAATTTAACCATCATTTACGATGGAGATGCTGCTGGAGTAAAAGCCGCACTTCGTGGATTGGATATGGCTTTGGAAGAAGGATTAAATGTGCAGTTGGTTTTAATTCCAGATAAGGAGGATCCAGATAGTTATGTAAATAAAGTAGGACCAGATGCTTTTAGAGCATTTGTAGCATCTGCTAAAAAAGATTTTATACTATTTCAATTAGAAGTGCAATTAAAGGAAGTAGGCAATGATTTAAACAAGAAAAACACACTTGTAAATCAAATTGCAGAAACCTTAAGTAAAATAAATAAACCCGAAGATTTTACCAAGCTACAGGAATATGTAAAAAAATGTAGCTCTCTCTTACGTATTGATGAAACTGGTTTGACGCAATTAGTCAACAAGTTTAAGCGAGATAAAATAGTAAAGGAAGAAAAGAAAATGTCCTATGACGAGGCTGCCATTTTAATGCCCAGCTTCCCTCCTAGTCAAAATGAATCGGAGGATAATGATTTATTGATTGACCGTGATTTAACACACGAAAAAAACTTAGTACGAGTAGTGATTGAATTTGGTAATGAAGTATTAGAAGATGGAAGAAAAGTATCCACTTGGATTTGGGATGAAATGGAATCCTTCCCTTTGGAAAATCCAGACATGATTCATCTAATGCAAGCTTATAAAAATTGGCAGGAGGAAGGAAAAATGCCCAATGGAAAAACCTTGCAATACCATGAAGATGAAAATGTACAAAAATGGGTACTCACCCTATTTGCACCCGAGCATGAATTAAGCCAAAGATGGGATGAAAAACTAGGTATCAAAAAAAAGGTAGAAGAAAAGAATTTCTTAGTAGAAGTTGAAATTAGCCTGATGTATTTTAAACTAAGGAAAGTGAAAAAGATGATTGAACAAAATCAAATGGACCTCGAAAATGCAAAACCTGCTGACGAATTACATTTACTACAAATTCACAAACACCTTAAGCAAGTGGAAAGGGATTTAACACAAAATATTGGGACGGTCATTTTTAAATAGCGCGACTACTTCTCTGATGGGTTTTGCTTCCCTGCTAATAATTTTTCTAAAGTAGCTTCTAATCTTTTTTGTTTGGTCTCTTCCTTTTTTGCACCTTGAATCCAACTCAAATATTCCTTTTGATTAATGATGGATAGTGAAGTAAAAAACTCTCTTGCTTCTTCATCTGCTGCAAATAGTTTATCTAATTCTATAGGAAGGGCAATTAATCTTTTCTCAAAATCATCCACTTTAATATCTGCTGATTTAAACTCAACAAAAGTGCGATTTTTATTAGGCAATTGATCTACTTTTTTAAATCTCATGGCTGTCCATACATGATCCATTGTGACTTGTCTAATAGCTTCGAAATCGTTTTTAGAAAGGATGTCCCAGCTGGCATCTCTGTTTAAATCAGATACAATTTTAGAAGTCGTTTTGGGATAGGCAATCCATAACTTACAATCAGCATGTAAGGCCGAAAATAGCTCCTTTAGAATATTATTAAGTTGAAATTGATTGATGGCAAAAATGAGCGCAAAATCAATTTTCCTGGTTTTTAAAAGCGGGGTTAAGTTTTTATTGTAGGATAACTTCGCAAACTGCTTTTCAACAGAGGAAGGTAAACCTTGAATCAATAAGTTTTTTTCATCCTTTAACTGCAATTTCTCTAAAAGGTGCTGGTTACTTGACATAAAAGTGTAGGATTTAAAGGAGGGCGAAGGTACGAAATTCTAATTTGTAAGCGCAAGGAAATGGGAAAATAGATAAAAGAGAGGGTAAATGCTCATTTAAGACGAGGCCCGTTTATCTCTATTTTTGAAAATGGGCAATTTACTTTCGGTGCCCTTGTATATTCTGGAAATATTTTTATGATGTGTGACCACCACCATCATAGCTACAATCATCGCAAACAATCGATATAAAGTCTCTTTTTCATCAAAGACGAATAAAATAAGGACCATAAAAGCAACACTTGCTAAGATTGAACTTAAAGAAACAAAGCGAGTAGATATTAAAGAAATTAAAAATATACCTAAACAAATCATAGCGACGATAGGTTGAATAGCTAAAGTCATCCCTAATAAAGTGGCAACTCCTTTTCCTCCTCTGAAATTAGCCCAAATTGGAAGGATATGCCCTAATACAGCCACCATCCCTAAGGCAATCATGAAATTGGTTCTAGCCAACTCATTGCTCATGTAATATGGAATTAAAACATATAAAGAAGTTGCAATTACACCTTTGGTGACATCCACTAACATTACAAAAGAGCCCCACTTCGCACCTAATACCCTAAAAGTATTGGTCGCACCTGCGTTACCACTTCCATAATCACGGATGTCAATACCAAACTTAGATTTACTTACCCAAACCGATGTAGGAATGGATCCAATTAAATAAGCCAATATGATTAATACAATTTCAAACATCTTGATAAATTATAATGGATGGCAAAGATACACCCAAAAAAATTAATGGTTTGTTAACATTGGCATAATATTAACTTATGAAAGGTTAAACAATATACTAACCCATCCATTTAAAGGCTGTGATTTGACAAAAATCCACCCATTTTTTGAAGCTAATTCAATCATATCTTGTTGATCTTCAATAAGTAAACCGCTTAGTATCAATTGGGATTTAGGATGGGCCACTAAGGTCAATTCCAGCATATTGGCTTCAATAATATGTCTATTTACATTGGCCAAGATAATGTCAAATTGGGCGTTTTGGAGAGCAGATGCCACTTTTTGGACGACAATCACTTTTGAATCGTTGTTTTGAATGTTTTCATTGGCATTCACAATGCACCAATCATCATTGTCCACAGCTAAAACTTGACTTGCACCCAACTTTTCGGCTAGTATAGCCAAAACGCCTGTTCCAGTTCCAAAATCATACACTGACTTACCTTTAAAATGAAGATGTTCCATCATTTGCATGACAGAAAAAGTAGTTGCATGATGGCCAGTTCCAAAGCTCATTTTAGGAGTAATCTTAATTTCAAACTGTACTGCTGGGTCAAAATTGGGATGAAAATGGGCCTTGATCCCAACAAAATCACCTACCCTAACTGGGTCAAAATTAGATTCCCATACGGCATTCCAATTTTGTTCCTTAATTATTGATTTAGAATATGTTAAAGTATATTGATTAAATATATTATTTAAGTTATTTTCAACTTCTTCCTTATCTAATTCACTCGAAAGTATATAAGCTTTGCAATGATTCTGCTCTTCGTTGAATCCATCAAAACCCAATTCAGACAATTGAGCAATTAATAACCCTAATTGATCCTGGTTGGTAAAGTCAAAGCCAATTTCAATGTATTCTTTGGTCATTTGATGTTGGTTTATAATTGGAAAAAAGAATCCCCTTTGGTCTAGCAAAGGGGATTCAGTAGTCTATATTTTTAAATTAGGCTTATATTAAGCTTGGCCTTCTCTTGGACCACGATCTTCACGAGGCGCTTGTTCAGGTCTAGGTAATAAAGCTTTATGGCTTAATTTGAACTTGCCTGTTTTAGGATCCAAACCTACCAACTTCACTTTAACCACATCACCTTCATTGTAAATTCCATCCATTGTCTCCAAACGCTTCCAGCTTATTTCACTTATGTGTAATAATCCTTGTTTACCTGGCATAAACTCAACGAAAGCACCAAATTCTTTCACACCCTTTACTACCCCTTCGTATTCATCTCCAATTTCTGGAACGGCTACAATACCATTGATCCATTTCACAGCAGCATCCAAACTATCCTTATTGGCTGAGAAGATACTTACTTCACCATGGTTGCCCACTTCCTCAATATTAATAGTAGCACCTGTTGTTCTTTGCATTTCTTGAATAATCTTACCGCCTGGTCCAATCACTGCTCCGATATACTCTTTGTCAATGATTAATTTAACCATACGAGGCGCATGAGGTTTCACATCAGCACGCGCTGCAGGCATACAAGCATACATCGCATCTAAAATATGTAACCTACCTTTTTTCGCTTGAGACAATGCCTCACGCATAATATCCATACTTAAACCATCTACTTTAATATCCATTTGTACACCGCAAATACCATCTCTAGTACCGGTTACTTTAAAATCCATATCACCTAAATGATCTTCATCACCAAGTATATCTGTTAAGATCGCATACTTGCCATCTTCTCTTGAAATTAATCCCATTGCTACACCACTTACATGTTTTGGAACAGGAACCCCTGCATCCATTAATGCCAATGATCCCGCACAAACAGTTGCCATAGACGAAGAACCATTACTTTCTAATACATCTGAAACAACTCTTAATGTGTAAGGGAATACAGTAGTATCAGGTAACATTTGTTTTAAAGAACGCATAGCTAAATTACCATGCCCTACTTCACGACGACCTACTCCACGCATCATCTTTACCTCGCCTGTTGAAAAAGGAGGAAAATTATAGTGTAAAAAGAATTTTGTGTACTCTGCGCTTGCTGCGGTCTCTTGCATTAACTCATCCAACTTTGTACCCAATGTAACTGTCGTTAATGATTGTGTTTCACCTCTTGTGAATAATGAAGATCCGTGTGGTGTTGGTAGCGGATCTACTTCCATCGCTAATGGACGAACTTGATCTAATTGACGACCATCCAAACGAATGCGTTTGTCCACCATCATATCTCTTACTACTTCCCATTTCAAATCCTCATAATACTTCCCTGCTAATTTCTTTTGCAAGTCAGTGATCTCAGTTCCTAAATGTTCAATGATTTCTTTTTTCAAAGCAGAGAACGCATCACTTCGTTCATGCTTTGCAGAACCTAATTCAGCAATCGCATTTACTTTTGCTTTTGCAAAAGCATACACTTTTTCTTTTATCGCTTCGTCTTGTTCTGGTTTTTTATAATCACGCACTTCTGTAATGCCCACTACTTTTCTTAATTCTGCTTGTGCTTTAATTTGTTTGCGGATGGCTTCATGTGCAATTTCTAAACATTGAACTAGTTCTTCTTCGGAACATTCTTTTGCTTCCCCTTCCACCATCATTAAATTTTTATCAGTCGCTGCAATCAAAAATTCTAAATTCGATTTTGCCAATTGCTCCTTAGAAGGATTGATGATGAATTGTCCATCCATGCGAGAAATTCTTACTTCAGAAATAATTTCTTTAATAGGAATATTAGACACTGCTAATGCAGCAGAAGCTGCTAAACAAGCTAATGAATCAGGCATTACATTAACATCACTTGATATTAATGATATCAATACTTGCACATCACATAAATAATCTTCAGGGAATAAAGGACGCAATGCACGATCAATTAATCGGCTTGTTAATATTTCATAGTCGTTTAAACGAGCTTCTCTTTTGAAGAAAGATCCTGGGATACGACCTGCCGATGCAAATTTTTCTTGGTAGTCAACACTTAAAGGGAAAAAATCTTGACCTTCTTTAGGATCCTTATTGGCAACCACTGTTGCTAATAAAATACAGTTGCCTTGTCTTACTGTAACAGCTCCATCTGCTTGACGAGCTAATTTTCCAGTTTCGATAAATACCTCCTGACCAGGATTTATTTCGAATTTAACTGATTTGGGTTGTGATAACATGTTAATTTTTTTAAATCTATTCTTAAAAGAATCGATAGTATATAAACAACTAATCCCAACCGTGTTGTACAGTTGGGACAGCTATTATAAGATTGTTTTGAATTATTTTCTTAATCCTAATTTTTCAATTAGGGCGCGATAACCAGTAAGGTTATGTTTTTGCAAATAAACCAATAAACGCTTACGCTGACCCACTAATTGCATCAAACCTCTTTGAGTTGAATGGTCTTTGTGGTTTTCTTTCAGGTGACCTGAAATGTGCGCAATACGCTCGGTTAATAAAGCAACTTGTCCTTCAATAGAACCTGTGTTGTTTGCTTTTCCGCCAAATTCAGCAAAAATGCCTGCTTTTTTTTCTTTTGTTAATGTAGCCATTGTAAAACTTCTTTTTTTGTAGTTAACGATTAACTACGGTTTTATTTTTTTATTTCGGCTGCGAAGATACGCGGAAAAGGCGTAAATCAATCAAATATTTCAACGTTTTTTGGATATTTAGCTCGATTGAAAATGAATAAGTTATCGGCTAGTTGTGCTGTATAGCTAATGGATAGTACTTTAACATCAGTAATATTATTGCTTTTATCTAAAATAGTAGCTTTGGAAAGGGCCGATTTTAACTTGTCAATAATAAGGGTTACCTTCTGGAAATTCTTCCTTTTATCTATTGGGGACAATTCAATGGTCGCCATTGAACCGCTTTGACTTAACAAGCTGAAATTGAAGTCTTTATCATAGTTACCTGATAATAATTTTTGAGGACTTAGCGTTTGATCCGACTCTGACATTGGTGATTTAGAAATTGAGTTAGATCCATCATAATTATAGATACTTTGACCATCACACAAGATGACCATTTTGCCCTCATTAAGCAAGTATCTATCCCCTTTCATCTTAAGTAGGATGGATTTGATGCCCATGGCCTTCCCTTTGTTATTTTTAGTACTCAACTCAATATTCACCAATATACCCTTAGATTGTTTCACTTTAAGCCCTAACTGATCTAGTAAAGCCTTGGCTTGGGCATCCTTTTGAGCGATACCTTGAATGGTGACGAATCCTATTAAAAGTAGTAGTATGTATCTCATTGGTACTAATATATTATATCATTTATATACATGTATATTCAAAACTTGAGTTTGGACAAAAATATACAATTGTAGTTTAACTAAACAAATGATGGTTTGAATGATGGGGTTTTATAGCTTAAAATTAACTTTTTGGTAATAGAACTATAGATGTTGTAAAAAATCATGCAATTCAGCATCCGTTTTATAAAGGACTTCTCTTGGTTTGCTCCCCTGGCTTGGCCCCACAATTCCTGCAGATTCCAACTGATCCATTAAACGTCCTGCACGGTTATATCCTAATTTCATTCGACGCTGAATTAAAGAAGTAGATCCCATTTGAGCATTCACAATTAATTTAGCTGCATCCTCAAATAAAGGATCCCTATCCCCTGCATCAAAACCATTGGCATCTCTTTCATTTTCATCCATGTATTCTGGCAATAAAAAAGCTTGCGGGTAGCCTTTTTGTTCGGCAATGAAATTACAAACTCGATCCACTTCAGGGGTATCAACAAAAGCACATTGTAAACGTGTTATCTCCCCATTATAACTCACTAACATATCTCCTTTACCAATCAATTGCTCAGCACCTCCTGCGTCCAAGATGGTTCGACTATCAATTTTACTAGATACTTTAAAAGCAATACGCGCAGGGAAATTGGCTTTGATGGTTCCTGTAATGATATTAACCGAAGGTCTTTGTGTTGCAATTATTAAATGAATACCCACTGCACGGGCTAATTGCGCTAAACGAGCAATAGGCATCTCCACTTCCTTTCCTGCAGTCATGATTAAATCAGCAAACTCATCCACTACTAAAACAATAAATGGCAAATACTGATGGCCTTTTTCTGGATTTAATTTTCGTGCAGTAAACTTCTCATTGTATTCCTTAATATTTCTACAACCTGCTTCTTTTAATAAATCATATCGGTTATCCATTTCAATACAAAGCGCATTCAATGTGCTAATTACTTTTTTAGTATCTGTAATAATGGCATCTTCCTCGCCAGGTAATTTTGCTAAAAAATGTTTTTCAATAACACGGTATAAACTTAATTCCACTTTTTTAGGATCTACTAAAACAAACTTTAATTGTGAAGGATGTTTTTTATATAATAGAGAAACTAAAATGGCGTTTAATCCCACCGACTTCCCTTGCCCTGTCGCCCCTGCCATTAATAAGTGAGGCATACTCGCTAAATCGACAATGAAGTTTTCATTATCGATTTTTTTACCAATCGCAATAGGAAGTGAATATTGACTGGTCTGGAATTTTTCACTTGCTAATAAAGTTTTCATACTTACCACCGACTTCCTAATATTAGGAACCTCAATACCGATGGTCCCCTTTCCTGGTATGGGTGCTATGATACGAATACCTAATGCAGCTAAACTTAAAGCGATATCATCCTCTAGGTTTTTGATACGGCTAATTCGAACCCCAGGAGCGGGCACAATTTCATATAAAGTAACAGTGGGTCCAACTGTAGCTGCAATTCTTTGTATCGAAATATCGTAATTTTTTAAAGTCGCAATAATCTGATTTTTATGCGTTTCTAATTCCTCAGGATCTTGCACAATTTTTTCACTTCCATGTGTTTCTAATAAATTAATATTAGGGTACTTGTAATTTTTCAAATCAAGTGTGGCGTCATATTTGGTTCCAATACTTCCAACGGGAACAATGACTTCCTTTGCAACGTCTTTAATTTCCAAATCTAAATCCTCTAATAATTCTCCATTAAAGTCCTCTATATTGACTTTAGCTGGTGCTACTACTTCTTCCTCTTCTTCAATTAAAGTGGGTTCCAATTCAGCGATGGCTGTTATTTTTTCTTCTTCTAATGATAATTCGTCAATGAAAAGTTTCCCCCCAGTAGCTTCCATTTCATTTGGGATAAGATTGCCATCGGCATCTACATTATTTTTTAGTTTATTCCCTCCGATGGTCGCTGGATGATCGGGGTGATTTAAATCCCATTCTTGCTTCACTGCTTCTTCAGTATCCTCACTCACAAAAACTTCCTCTTTTTGCTTAGGAAGTAAAAAACTAAAATTAGGAACTTTAAAAATGGGATTGAATCTCCAAATAAAATAACTAAAGCCCGCTACAAATAAAATAGCACCTGTTCCAAAGCTACCCACCCATTTAATTAACCAACTACTACTGTATTCCCCCAAAGCGCCACCCCATGAAAATGCGGCTTGTGGTGTAACAAATGTAAAACAAGTACTTACCACTAATAATCCTATTATTACATAACGCACATTGCGCCAAATACTAAAAATGGGTTTGGTGAAAAATAAATTGACACCTAGTACAAAAAAGAAAGTACAAAATAAATATGCGGCCACTCCAAAACCATTGTACATTATTTGATAGGCAACAAAAGCCCCTAGATAGCCCAATAAATTATTCACTTTAACATCGGTCGTAGAAAATAATTTAGTACGCCATAATTGAACCATATCTTGATCCTCCTGCCAAGTAAATAAATAAGAGGTAAATGCAACAAATAAGAAGATGGCAGTCAATAAACACACAGCCCCTAAAATTTTTGAAGTTCGCTCATCTTTCACTACATCGGTAACGGTGACAGAAGCCTCTTTGTCAGGATTTAAGATTGGAGAATTGACGTTAGGTTCTTTTTTGCTTTTGAGCGTATTTGCCATGATAACAAATATAAGTTATCCCAATAGGAACAAAAAGAAATTTTAGCAAATGTGTAAAATTGAAATGAATGGGGCTACTTATCCACTTTATGCAGAAAAACCACCCTGCCCCAACTTAACCAGCCTAGCATAAAGCAAAGCCCTCCAAGGGGTGTGATTGGACCTAAAAAAGTAGTCCATGATGGATTCAAAAATGCCGAAATGGTTAATCCATATAAAGATCCACTAAACAAAAATATACCGATACAGAAAAAACGAGAAGCCCAGTTTAGTGCATTCTCATCATCAACAAATCCTTGCTTTTGCTCTATATAAAGTGACAAAAATATCAATGCCATTGCGTGCATGAATTGATAGCGCACGCCAGTTTCAAATATTTGTAATTTTTCTAAAGGGACAATGCTTTTTAAGGCATGTGCTCCAAAAGCACCTAATATCACTGAAAGTAATGCAAAACTGATTCCCCAGAGTAATATTTTACGCGACATGTTTTTGAATTAATTTTTTGAGTACCGATTCCACTATTTCATCAGAACCAAGACGATAGTGGGCTTGTTGATAAAAGGAAAAGCGATTCACTAATTGCTGCTGCAAAAATGTGGCTATGCCAGCTTCATCTAAATGAGCAATTAAAGGACGATGTGCTTTTTCCTTGATTAATCTTTGTACTAATATTTCAACAGATTCGTCTAACCAAATCACGACCCCTTCTTTTTTCATCCATTGCATATTATCATTGAAACAAGGGGCCCCTCCTCCTGTAGCTAAAACATATTTTTTCTTTTCCTTAAACCACTTTAATAATTTGGATTCGGTTTTTCTAAAGTAATCCTCTCCGTCTTCAGCAAATATTTCAGCAATGGTTTTTTCTTCATTCATGACAATAAGATCATCCAAGTCATATCCTGCACACTTGATCCATTTGGACATTTTTTTTGCCCAATATGATTTTCCCGAACCCATTAATCCTATTAAAAATATTTTCTCTGCCGCCATAATTATTTATTTGAATGCATTAAATCCTGTGACATCCATGCCTGTAATTAATAAATGAATATCATGCGTCCCTTCATAAGTAATAACACTTTCTAAATTCATCATATGTCTCATGATCGAAAATTCACCAGTAATCCCCATGCCCCCTAATATTTGCCTTGCGTCTCTTGCAACTTGAGTAGCCATCTCACAACTATTTCTTTTTGCCATACTTATTTGTTGAGGCGTTGCAACCCCTTCATTCATTAAAACACCTAATCGCCAAACCATCAACTGGGCTTTGGTAATTTCGGTAATCATTTCTGCTAATTTTTTTTGTTGCAACTGAAAAGCACCAATGGGTTTCCCAAATTGTATACGCTCCTTGCTATATCTTAAAGCTGTATCATAACAATCCATTGCCGCACCCAACGCACCCCAAGCAATTCCATATCGCGCTTTGCTTAAACAACCTAATGGCCCTTTTAATCCTTTGATAAGAGGTAAAATATTTTCCTTCGGCACTTTTACATTTTCAAAAACCAATTCACCAGTAGCACTTGCTCTTAAACTCCACTTACCATGTGTTGTAGGGGTTGAAAACCCTGCCATTCCTCGTTCTACAATTAGTCCAATGATGTCACCGGATTCATCCTTTGCCCAAACCACAGCTACTTGTGCAATAGGTGCATTGCTGATCCACATCTTTGCACCATTTAAAATAACATGATCGCCCGCGTCTTTAATATTCGTCAACATACTTGAAGGATCAGATCCATGATTGGGCTCTGTTAATCCAAAACAACCCAACCATTCACCCGTCGCCAATTTGGGTAAAAACTTTTTTTTCTGATCCTCATTACCATAAGCATATATGGGATACATGACCAAAGATCCTTGAACACTTGCTGTACTGCGAACCCCGCTGTCTCCCCTTTCCAATTCTTGCATCATTAAACCATAACTAATATAATCCAATCCGCCGCCACCATATTGGGTAGGAATGGTTGGACCAAAACAGCCAAGCCCTCCTAATTGTTTTACTATTTGAATGGGAAATTCGGCGCGTTGCGCATAGTCTTCTATAATGGGTGAAATTTCTTTTATAACATAATGACGCATTGCTTGTCGAACCATACGTTGCTCCTCAGTTAACAATGTATCTAATTGAAAATAATCGGGAGATTCAAATAAGTCGGTTCTTGCAGACATGTTTAAAAATTAAGCGGATAATAAAACTTTCATTTCTTTTGCATATTCAGATGCCGCCGCCGCTGCTTTTTCAGCAAAATCATTTTGATTGCTTGCGAAAATAACGGCCCTACTTGCATTTACTAGCAAACCCACTGATGCATTCATACCAAAATGAGTCACATCTGCCAAACTGCCCCCTTGTGCACCAACCCCAGGCACTAATATAAAATGATGCGGTATTATTTTTCGTATACTTTCAAAATCATTGGCTTTTGTAGCCCCGACCACAAACATCATTTGCTCAGGTGTTCCCCAACTTGCCACTTGCTCCAAAACAGACTCATATAAAAATTGTCCGTTCGCTAATTTTTGTTGTTGAAAATTTTGACTCCCTTCATTTGAGGTTAGTCCTAGTACAATAGTAAATTTATTAGAGTACGCTAAAAAAGGATCCACACTATCCCTTCCCATATAAGGAGCCACTGTAATGGCATCAAAAGGTAAAATTTCAAAAAATGTTTTTGCGTATTGTGCCGACGTGTTTCCAATATCACCTCGTTTGGCATCTGCAATCGTAAAATGAGTTGAAGGAATATGCGCTAAACTTGCTTCCATTGCCTCCCAACCTTGAATACCTTGTGATTCATAAAAAGCAGTATTAATTTTATACCCCACACAATAAGGAGCGGTAGCATCAATGATGGCTTTATTAAATTGAATCACCCCTTTTGCATTTTTAGGAATACCCGCAGGTAATTTTTCAATATCCGTATCCAATCCTACGCATAAATAAGATTGCTTTAATTTTATCTGTTCAACTAATTCACTTTTAGTCATAATATTATTTTAGCGATTTAGCTTCTGATTTTATTTTCACAAATACTTTGTAACCCCAGGGGGCTAATTCAAAATGAGTTGTATTTTGAGTCATTTGATTCGTAAATAATTCTTTGTAATTGTAAGTAGCAGATTTACTGTTCACTTTTACGTCTTGTACTTGATCAGACAAATTTAATACAACCACTACTTTATCCTCCCCGTTCACACGCTCATAAGCCATAATGGAAGCAGGATTATTTACTTTTAATCTATTAAATAGCGCATCCTCCTTAAAGGCCTTATTGCTAGATCTCAAATGTAAAAGAGCAGTATAAAAATTGGATCTTTCATACTTATTAAATTGAATAGGATCTTTTTCAAAAAACTGAATCGCTTTTAAAACGGGTTCCTCTTGTCCACTGTATATTAATGGCAAGGTTCTATTATAGGTTTGAGACAATATGGCGAAGGGTGCGTGAACCGCACCTGGCATAGTAGCGAAATCGGCTTTGTTCCATGAATTTTCATCATGATTGCTTGTAAAATATAATCTCCAAGCCCCTTTCATAAAGCTAGTATCAATCGTATTAAAAATGGTATCAAGTGCGTGTACATTTTTTTTACCTGCTGCTACCTCTTTCATTACGTTAAACTCTCTCCAGGTATAAGTGGCATCAAAGCCTGCTTTATGTAATTCAGCATCATCCGCTTCAGCTAAAAAAAACAAGGGTCTAATTTTATTTAATGCAGGGATACATTTATACCAAAATGAAATGGGCACTCCCCAAGCAACGTCTACCCTAAATCCATCCATCTTGGTATTATTAACCCAAAATTTCATGGTATTAATCATACTATCTTGCATGGCTCTATTCGAAAAATTTAATTCCCGCGTATCTGACCAATCAGCAGTATAGGTAGGATTTCCTAGACTGTCTTTTTCATAAAAATCTGGATGCGTTGTTAACCATTTATTATCAGCCCCACTATGATTGGGTACATAATCAATAATGACTTTCATGTTCAGCGCATGCGCCTTAGCAACTAAATTATTAAAATCATTGAGTGTTCCAAATTCAGGATTGACTGCAGTATAGTCGGCCACTGAATAATAGGAACCCAATGTCCCCTTGCGACCTTTAATTGAAATGGGTTGAATGGGCATGAGCCAAAGTGTTTGCACCCCCATTTTCTTTAACCTGGGTATGTGTTTTGCAAATGCATTAAAAGTACCTTGAGGTGTATACTGTCTAATATTTACTTCATAGATATTGCCTTGTTGCATAAAGGAAGGATGCTTTTGCTGGGCATCTAATTGAAGAATTATAAAACTGCTTAATATTAAGAGTATTTTTTTCATATGCTTCCTAGTTGTTTACTTATTGTAAAATTAATATAAACCCCCCAAGATGCCAATTAAACCCCTACTTCATCTGCCTAATTATTCTCTAATTGGCCTAACTTTGCTTATGTTTAAAAAATCATTACTCATCTGCCTCTGGGGAATAGGGATTTTGGGTTGTCAACAGCAACCTGCCTTTGAACTAGCCGATAATCCCTTGGACGGAGGTCGTTATTTTATAGAAAGTTGTTTGCATGGAGAATTTAAAAAAGCAAGATTTTATCTTTTAGATGACAGCACCAACCAAGCAGGTTTTGAGAACATTTCAAAACAATATTATACACTGGATAAGGAAGGAAGGCAACAATTAAGACAAGCTTCCATTCAAATTAATAATATCAATACTTTGGACTCAAATACAAGTGTTATCTATTACCAAAACTCATTTGATAAAGAAGCGAAAAAAATAAAAGTACTCCGTACCGAAAAAGGCTGGAAAGTGGACCTTCGGTTTTAGTTATTTTTGTATATTTGCACAACACAAAAAACACTTAAAATAAAAATTGATATGGAAGCTCAAAAAAATACCAAAAAATATTGGATTTATTGTTTTGCATGGTTAGCCATCATGATTGCATTAATCATTTTTAAAAGAGAATTTTTTTGGCTAGCGCTTCCAGGCACTGGAACTTATTTTGCAAAAGCAATGGATATATTTTAGTCCTCCAATTTCAACTTATAAAAAGACCCGTTCCAAAATATTGGAACGGGTCTTTTATTTATACTTCATTTCATTATTTCAAGACCGATAATGCTGCTGCAGCATAAGTAAAAATTTCGGGCTGATGGTGATGTTGTGGTTTCACCACTTTTGATTCACCCAATCGAACCACCACTGCATTTTTATCACGAATGATATATACATACTGACCAAACAATCCATTTTGCGCAACAATAGCATGACCTTGCTCATTAAACATCCAATATTGGTAACCATAATAATCAACAGGGTTGCCATTCTCAGTTGGATCTTTTAAATAACTGGCTGGCGTTGTGGCCGCCTTAATATAATTTTCTGAAACAATTTGGCGACTACCCCACTTTCCATTGTCCAAAACAAGTTGACCAAACCTAGCATAGTCATGTGCTACGCCATTAAAGCAACAAAATGCTTTTTCATGTTTTTTATTACCATCCAATAACCATAAAGCATCTGCTTCGGCACCCATTGGTTTCATGAATCTTTCAGATACTAATTCAGAAATGGTTTGACCAAAAGCTTTTTCTACAATAAGGCCCAATACTTGCGTATCACCACTACGATATTCCCAATGAACACCCGCAGGTTCTTTGAAAGCCATTTTATTCACCATAAATTCCTCATCATCTCCATAATACCCATAGGCATTCATACTAAAATAACTTTTATCTGATTCTTTATAAGTCGTGCCCGAACTCATAGTCAATAAATCCTTGATGCGTACTTTATCCAACCCAGCTTCTTTAAAGTGCGGTACATAGTTACCAGCAGGCTCGTCCAATGATTTAATTTTACCTTCGTCTAAAGCAATCCCAATTAATAAAGAAATGATACTTTTTGCAGCCGAAAAGGAGCCGCTTAATGTTTTGGGTGTATAGCCATCCCAATACTTTTCATATATCAATTTTCCGTTTTGTATCACAATAAAAGCATGGGTGTCATTCGAATCCATAATAGCCAGGATGGAATCTGAAATAACCCCTTTATTATAATTTGAATCTAAGGGCCAGTATTGAGGAGCCCCTCCACTTGATACAAGTCGAGTGGGATGTGTTTTATAATCATGAATGGTATGCTTTCCCCATATAGCAAAGTTTTTTAAGTGTGCAAACTGAGGGGTAAAAGACAATCCTCCTACCAAGACCACTAGGACTAAAATAGAAATTATAATTTTTTTTAACATTGCTAGTGAAAGTTTAATTTAATTTGCACTCGGTTCAAACCGAATGGATATTTATTTGTTATTAGATAAGAACCATTTTTAAAGAAGTAAAATTAAATAAAAAATAAACAGCAGTATATGTTTTCAAGCCAATTTCAAGAAATAATTGACCGAAGAAGATCTAATCGAAAATTTGACCCCTTAGTAGAAGTTCCAGACGAAGTGATTAAAAAGAGTTTAGAAAGAGCCATCTTGTCGCCCAACAGCAGCAATATGCAATTATGGGAATTTTATTGGATAAAAAACAAGGATGAAAAGGAAAAGTATACTGCATTATGCCTTGGTCAATCTGCAGCCAAAACAGCCAAGCAAATTGTTGTTTTTGTTACTCGACGAGATTTATGGCCACAAAGAGCCAAATGGAATTACAATAGATTAAAGGATGGCATTAAAGGGGAACCTAATAAATTAGAAAAAAGAGGCTTAGACTATTATGGAAAATTAATGCCCTTAGCCTATCGAAGTGATATTTTTGGCATATTTGCTTTGATACGCAGAGCTATGAGTTTTTTCATGGGTTTAACAAAACCCTTTATCCGTTTTGGCGGCAAAGCCGATCAGCGAATTACTGTTCACAAGTCTTGCGCTTTAGCTGCTCAAACATTTATGTTGTCAATTGCTGCAGAAGGTTTTGAATCCTGCCCAATGGAAGGTTTTGATCAAGTACGCGTTAAAAAAGCATTGAACTTACCTAGAGGTGCCGAAATTAATATGATCATTAGCGTAGGCAAAGGCACTGGAGAAGGAGTATGGGGCCCTCGATTCAGAGTACCTTATGAGGAAGTTGTTTTTGAAAGATAAAAACTATGTTGATTAATTTTAAACAAATAATTTAAAGCGTTCATGACATTGTTGCATTAACCCTTCTCGATCTTCGGGATGGGCAATTTCAATTAATGATTTAGCACGTTGCCTTAAATTTTTTCCGTACAAATAAGCCACGCCATATTCAGTGACAACATAATGTATATGTCCGCGGGTAGTAACGACGCCAGCTCCTTGTTTCAAAAAAGGCACCACTCTTGATACTCCTTTATTGGTTCGACTTGAAATGGCAATGATGGGCTTCCCTCCTTCACTTAGTGCTGCTCCTCGCATAAAATCCATTTGACCTCCAATTCCACTGTATTGATAGGTTCCAATACTATCGGCACAAATTTGCCCAGTCAAATCTACCTCAACAGCACTATTAATTGCAATCACTTTTGGATTGCGCCTTATGACATGCGGATCATTTACATAATCAATATCTAAAAAATGAATTGCTGGATTGTCATTTACATAATTATATAATTTTTTAGTGCCTAACGCGAAAGAAGTAATGAGTTTATTAGGATGAATTTTCTTTTTGGAATTATTGATGATGTCTTTTTCAAATAAATCAATGACCCCGTCACTAAACATTTCGGTATGCATGCCTAAATTCTTATGCCCATGTAATGATTGCAATACGGCATCAGGAATACTTCCAATACCTACTTGTAGAGTGCTGCCATCTTCAATTAAATTAGCTACATTTTTCCCAATCTCTAAATCAACCGATGTAATTTTAGCACCATAGTCCATTTCAGGTAATGCTTCATCGTGAAATACCATGGCAGCAAAATGATCTGTATGTATCATCCCGTCACCATGGGTTCGAGGCATTTGAGGATTCACTTGAGCAATAATATATTTTGCACAATTCACAGCTGTTCTTGCAACATCCACTGAAGTTCCTAAAGTACAATAGCCATGAATATCTGGAGGCGACACTTGCACTAAAGCGACATCCACCGGCAACACTGTGCGCATCATATCAGGAATATCACTTAAAAAAGCGGGTATATAATCTGCTCTACCTTCATTCACAGCTTTACGAATGGGCTCAGAAACAAACAAGGAATTAATGTGAAAGGCCTTTTCATATCCTGGCTCAGCCAATTCAATTTTGCCTTGCAAAGTGATTGAAATAATTTCAGTACCTACTAAGCGATCTTTATGTTTGGCTAGTTCCTTTAACAAATATTGTGGCGTACAGGCACTGCCATGTACAAAAATTCGATGCCCACTTTGAATAATCTGAAGGGCTTCTTGTGCAGTGGTGTAATGAAATGGATGAATCATACGCTTACTTTATGAATAAGCGAAATAAGCGTATACTGATACTAATAAATATGATTAATATCAATACAAATATTGATATTCAATAGTTCTCTATTGCATAAGAAAACAGGGCACATTAGAATTGAAGCCTATTTGGCTGGTGTAATGACAATATTACGGTATTCAATTAAACCATGATCGCCTTGCATCATAATGGGTCCTGGTTCTGCTTCACGACTATCTAATGCCCCGCCTGTGATTCCAGGAATAATTTGATCACGAATAATTGTTTTGCCATTCGCAACCACAGTAACAATTCGTCCTACTAAAGTAATGTCAAAAGATTGCCATTCGCCTGCATTTTTGGCTACCATCTCTAAAGGATCAATAAAACCATACAAACCACCTAAATGAATATTCGTCGCTTCCATTCCCTTACTATCCTCTACTTGCACTTCATAACGACCTCTTAAATAAACACCGCTGTTGCTTTCTTTTGGATAACGAAATTCAATATGTAATTTAAAATCATTAAATGTTTTATTTGTTTTGATATTGGAACCGGGACGTGGACTTTTTAAAATACCATTTTCAACTACCCATTGATTTTCTTTTCCAGTGGGTTGCCATCCGTCTAAATTTTTACCATTAAATAAAGTAATAGGCTTTCCCCATACAGGTGCTTTATCGCGCTTTAGACTAGGTGCTGGCAACCCTACCCAAGTTACCCTTTGACCACGAGGTGTTAACATGGTGCCCGATAATTTACCATCTTTTAATGTGCCTTCGACTATTAATTCTTTATCAGTATTTTCCCATTGACCAGGAATATGAAATGAAACCTTATTGTCTTTAAAAAAAACTTCGGATATCGGACGCGCACTTCCGCCATCTGCCACAAAATATCCGACTAATGTTTTAATACCAGATAACCTCACTTCCAACCATGATGCTGCTAATCGATCTCCTAAATCAACAGTTAGATCCCATCTGCCTTCAATAGCTTGTCTTTTAGGTATTTCGTTTGTTGCAAAACAAAGTTGCACACTGAATAAAGAAATGAATAAAAATGAAAAAAACTTAGTCATGGTGTTACTTTTTTTAAGAATAATGATATTTCAAAACCATCTGGTATTATGAAACTTAAATTTACAAAAAAATGAATTAAAAGAAGGGGTTGTTTATATTAAAAATTGACTAATTTCAAAATAGTTTAATACTACACTATGTCGAGATTCATCAAAACTATTTTTTTGCTTTGCTTAATGATGCCTTTTTTAACGGCATCTACTCAAATTAAAATTTATGTTTCTCCTAGTGGCCATGATCAGGCAATCGGAAATAATGAACACCCAGTAGCTAGTTTTGAACGAGCCCAACAATTGGCCCGACAAACCAACCCTAGTAGTTCAGTTCAAGTAATATTCAAAAAAGGGATTTACTATTTACCTAATACCATTCTATTTACTGAAAAAGACAACAAAATAAATAATGCCACTATTACTTATTGTGCCGAACAGGAAGGATCGGCTATCATCAGTGGCGGAGCCGAATTAAAAATAAATTGGAAATTATATAAAAACGGAATTTATGTGACAGAGGTAAAGGCCAATGCTAAAATAGATCAACTATATATTAATGGGGAAAGACAAAATATGGCAAGATATCCCAATGCACAAGTTGGAAAAAATGTATTTGATGCATGGGATTTAAATCATGAAGCCAAATTTGATTCCTTAGCTGATGTATTATTACCCTCTCGTGTTGCAAATTGGAAACACCCTGAAGGTGGATTTATTCATGCGATGCACGCCTATTTATGGGGCGATATGCATTGGAGAATAACAGGCAAGGATGAAAAAAATAAATTATTACTTGAAGGAGGTTGGCAAAACAATCGCCCTTCAGCAATGCATCCTGTATTCCGGATGGCCGAAAATATATTTGAAGAATTGGATGCCCCAGGTGAATGGTTTTTAAATGAAAAAACACACCAACTATTTTACTATCCTAAAAATGAAGCAACCCTATTAACTGCAAAAGTTGAAATTGTTCGATTAACGCACTTAATAGAATTGAATGGCAGCATTACAAAACCTGTTTCACAAATTCACTTAAAAGGATTTGTCTTTAGACACACAGCGCGTAGTTTTATGGAAAATAAAGATCCATTACTACGATCCGACTGGACGGTTTACCGAGGCGGTGCCATTGTATTTAATGGTGCAGAAAATTGTAGCATTAAAAAATGCGAGTTTGATCAAGTGGGTGGCAATACCATATTAGTAAATCATTATAATAAAAAATTAAGTTTCGTAGGTTGCTATATACATCATAGTGGTGCAAGTGGTATCGTATTTGTGGGTGATACCTTAGCTGTTCGAAATAGACTAGTGGGTTATGGCAATCAAAACTATGAGGGATTGGACTTAAATAAAGGGCCTCAAAATCAAAATTATCCATCGGACTGTTTAATTGAAGATTGTTTAATTACAATGACAGGAAGGGTTGAAAAACAAACTGCACCCATTCAAATTTCTATTGCACATAAAATTCATATCAATCATTGTTCCATTTATGATGTACCAAGAGCTGGTATTAATATAAGTGAGGGCGCATTTGGTGGACATATTATTGAAAATTCAGACATCTTTAATACAGTATTAGAAACGGGAGATCATGGAAGCTTTAATTCCTGGGGACGAGATCGGTATTGGAGCCCTAGTCAAAATACAGTCAATACAAAAGTGCAGGAAAATAAAAGTCTACCCTTTTTGGATATGCTTGACATTAATATCATTCGACATAATAGATGGCGCTGTGATCATGGATGGGATATTGATTTAGATGATGGTTCAAGTCAATATCTTTTATATAATAATTTACTATTAAATGGCGGATTAAAATTTAGAGAAGGTTATCATCGAACTGCCTCCAATAATATTATCGTAAATAATAGTTTTCATCCTCATGTATGGTATCCTGAAAGTGGCGATCAGTTTACTAAAAATATTTTAACAGGCACTTACAAGGAAATTCAAATGGATAACACGGTGGGAAAGAATAAAAAATGGGGCAAATACATTGACGCCAATTTTTTTGTAGGCGACAGTAATGAAAACCATTTATTTATTAATAATGGTTGCGATTCCATCTCCATGATAGGTGATCCTCAATTTAAAAACCCAGCACTAGGGGATTTCACAGTTCAAAATAAATTAGCATTGTCGAAATTAGGTTTTGTCAATTTTGATATGCAACATTTTGGAGTAACCAGCCCTTCTTTAAAACGAATAACAAAAAAACCCATCATGCCTATGGTTGATATTAAACAAGGCAGCAATAAAAAAGAAACGAATAATGCTAGTTGGATGGGTGCGCAAATTTTAGAGCCTAAGGGAACTGATTTATCCGCTTATGGCGTTGGTTTTAATTTAGGAGGTGTTGCCATTGGCAACATAGACAAAAGTAGCCCTTTACACCAATTAGGTTTAAAAGCAGGTGATTATATAATTGAAATTAATGGCGCTAAAATAACTTCTATCAAAATGATGCAATCCTATTTGTCGCCCTATCAATCCTTTATTCAAGATTTTGATTTTACAGTGATCAGAGCACAAAAAAAGACAGCTATTCATTTTAGAATAAAATTGGATGGCCTTGAAATAAAATAAAATGAATTTTTATTTTATTTCTTGATCTTCTTTACTCATTTTCCAATCATTATCAAAGAAGCCTGCCATTTTAATCCCATCCGCGCCAGCATGTAACATGTCTATACTGAAAATCATAAAATCGGGGAACCCACTTGCACCTGCAAAATATTGATTGGCTAAAGCGGCATGCATCCCTTTGATACCCGTTCCAGTCACCACTGAAACTGATGCAATGTCTGAACCAGGAATAGGCCATACAAAATATGCACCGAGATCTTCCCCAGTCCATGTGTTTGTACCTGCTGAAACTTTATTGCGCTCCACTTTAATTGGGCATTCACTCAACAAAATAGAATAAGCCGAATTAGTTGAAGCATTCCCATATAATACAACCCCTCTATCTTTATATTTTTCGATCGAATAGGCTTTATCAGTAATGATTTCAATAGCACCATTGCCACGATAATACCAAGTTTCTGCATCGTACTTTGCCTTATTTAAACTCCATTCATTTTCTTGTGTCGTTCCAACAGTCCCATATACAAATACCATTTTATTTCGAAACCCATCTTTAAAAGTTCCATAACGATGCGGTCCTTTTTGATTCAGACTAGGCAATTTCCCAATGACCCAATTGCCTTCTTTTAATTCAAGTACAATGGTATCAGTAGCAGAATTTGTTTTATATAATATAGGTGTTGCATTATCAAGTTTGATGGAAACAGTTGAATTAACTCCAAATTGCGTAAGCGCTAATTTTATTACTTTGCAATTTTGAGTGGAGCCGGTAATTTTTTTCGCTGCATTATCTCGATTAAATTGAATTCGACTATACTGTAGTGGATGAATTTGCTGTAACACAGAAGCCCACCTGTTTTCGGCAGAAATACCTGGACTTGATGTAGTAAAATCAATTTGATTTACGGCACTATCTAATGGTCTTGAATGCCATTTAAAAAAATCAAAAAGTGGTTTCCAATCAACGCTTTCATTTCCAAACCAATGCTCCCCTCCTGGATATTCATAATAACTAAAATCAGAATGAAAGTTAGCTAATACTTTTTTCATTTGACGTGCGTAATTAACTGACACCACTTTATCTGCATCACCATGTAAAACATAAATACCAAATGGCGTATAATTATTCGCAAGTTTAATGACATCACTTTGATTGCCTGATCTTAATAATAATTGTTCAAATTTGTTTTTACTACTATCAGGTATAACCCCATCTGCCGAACCATATGATTTAAGTGTAGGATATCCAGAGCATGGCGCTATTGCAGCCCAATTGCCAGGATAAGTAGCTCCTAAAAACCAAGTGCCATGCCCTCCCATTGAATGTCCAGTTAGATAAATTCTATTGGGATCTGGTTTGAATTTTTCTTTGGCAATCGTTAATACCTCTAAAGCATCCATCCTACCCCAGTCCTCCCAATTAAATCCTCGAGGCCTTCGATTGGTAGCAGCGACTAAGGTTCCCCAATCTTTTGACTGATATGCTTTTGCTTGACCTATTGCTTCCACACCAGCACCATGAACTGATAAAAATAATGCAGCATTATCTTTAGCACCCTTTAACTGAGGGGTAACTGAATAATATTGTAAGCTACTATCAATATTACTTATGAAAGTGCTACTGTAATGAGCCGAGGAGTCAACTGCTTCTATTACTAATCTCTTTTCATCAATTTCTTTGTGATTATTATACAAAGTCAATAAGCATTCCTGGTTCCCCACTTTATTTATCTCAGTTGCATCAAATGAGAAAATAATTTTACGACTAGCTAATGCCGGAATAGAAGGGATTATTGATCTCATTTTTCTTCCTCCTACAATAGATTGTAATTCAAGTTGATTCAAATCCTTTGAACTTGTATTTACAACGACAACTGCCCCTTGCAAAATTCCATTTTGCAAATTCAATACAACATGAGGCATTGTTGAATCAGCCGTGATAATACTAACCGGCTTTTCAGGAAAAATTAAAGAAACAGAGGTTTGAAAATACCTACGAACATATAATTCATTTTCCCCTTTTTTTAATTTTATAGGAATAAACAACCATCCTGCAGCATAAGGATCTCCTGCATGTAATACACCATTCACATACACGGAACTATTGCCTTTGATTTGTAACAAAACATTTTTAGACTCGGCCGACTCATAAGTAAAGTAGAGGTACCCGCCCATACCAAATCCTTTGGCTTCAAAAATATTTTGCTTATTCGCAACTACTTCTTTCCAAAATTTTGATTGAACTACAGTGCCATTCCAAAATGTTTTACCTAAAGCTGGCTTCTCCAAAGTATTACTATATAACTGATAAGCTAAACTATCTGAATAAATGGCTTCTCTTCCATAATGATGCACCCCTTCGATATACAATCCTTTGGTAAATATAAATGGTGATTGAGCAAATGCAGATTGACAATAACTCATTATAAATAGTAAAATAATTTTTTTGTACATATAGGGTTAATTAAGTAAAATTAAATTACAACAAAATTGATTAGCTCATTCAAAAAAGAGTTCTAATTAGTAAATAAATACTATTAATGAATCCTCAAATTGGTTTTCCTTCCTCTTTTGAGCTTGATTAGGCGATTTTCATAGAAATTAACTATTTTTAATATGAAAATTTAATGTCAAATTAATCAAATATGAAAGCGTATAAGTTTTATAACTTTTTTTTAATGGTAACTTCTTTGTTCATCATGTCTTGTGGTAGTTCCAATAGAGATAAAGCATTTCAAAATATCGAGGAAAATGCTGGAGTGAATAGTCCCATTAAGCCTTTAGAAAATAGTGTAAAAATTGGCAACCAAGTTTGGGCAAAAAACAACCTCAATGTTGATCGTTTTAGAAATGGAGATATGATAATGGAAGCTAAATCGGATGAAGATTGGGAAAAGGCTGGCGCAGAGGGTAAACCAGCATGGTGTTATTATAATAATGATACTTCATTAGGAACTAAATATGGAAAACTATATAATTTTTATGCAGTACATGATCAAAGAGGACTTGCTCCCATTGGTGCCCATATTGCAACCGACGAAGAATGGACAACCTTATCCAACAATTTAGGGGGTGATGATATTGCTGGGATAAAACTAAAATCTATCAAAGGTTGGGCAGGTAAAGGGAATGGCGATAATGCCAGTGGATTTAATGCTTTGCCAGGGGGATATCGTTATTTTAGTGGCATTTTTTTTAATGAAGGACAAGATGGTAGTTGGTGGACGGCTACTCCTAATGAGGAAGGATATGCCCTACTTCGTTATTTATATTCTGCGAACACTAATATTTTCAGAAATCGTTTGAATTTAAAACTTGGCCTCTCCATTAGATGTATACAAGATTAAGAAAACACTAAACTTATTTTCAAGCTTATTACCAAAGATTTAGTTCTGATCAATTGGTAATCTCTTTAAAAAAATTGCCCCAGGCATTCAGCGCTGAGGCGATTCTTTATTTATATGGGAAATCTATAAAATTAGAACTTCCAACCCAGTCTTAATGAAGGAGTAATACCTGGAGCAAGCTTAAAAGCTGTAGTTCCAGAAAATCCATCATTCTTTGTATTAATAACACTAATACCATAAGAAATCTCAGCACCAATATATAAATTAGGCATAGTATAGTAATCAAAACCCGACAATACATTTCCACCAACAGCATACATAGTTGTCCCAGAAGTACCTGCTAAACCTGCAGTAGCTTCGTAACCCCAATATGTAGATAGTCTTTCAGAACCTTTTGTATGATTTTCAACACCATAACTAAAACCAACTAAATAAGATGTTGAGCTTTCTTCTTCACCTGAGTTTGCAATAGTTAAATTAGCAGAATATCTTACTGCGCGGCTTTCACTAGAAAATTTTCTAAATTTTACACCAGGAAGTTGACCATCTGCAACTCCTGAGGTTAAATTTTTGTTTAAATCACTGAAAGCAAACATTGCAGAACCACTAAGGTTTGGCATAAAAGTTACTTCACTTAATAAGGTACCAGCAGTTGGCTTAGAAAAAGTTCCTGCATTAGTTTTAATTTGAGCATTTGCGTATGTAACAATAGTTACTGCAAATAAAATCATCATTGTTTTTTTCATAATCAATTTGTTTTTAGATTAATATTATAACGCAAATATATAAAATTAATTTGATATATTTTATTTTTGTTATAAATATGATTCTTATCATATTTATAACAACCTTTGAAGTATGAAAAGTGGCAGTTAAAGTAACTTAAGGTAATGATATGGATTTCAGAATACATCCTCTTCCGAAGCGAGGCCCGGATTTTAACCGGGCCGAGCGCCTAAATCTTTGGGAAGGATTGAGCCCTTGTGGAGTCGAGGGGAGTCGAACCCCTGTCCAAACAACGTTACCATTGATCTTCTACATGCTTATTGTTTTATTACTTGTCGGCGGTAAACAGGAAAAACACAAACCAATTTACTACTTAGCTGAATGGTACTTAAATAAAAGGCACAGCCTACTTTTATCG
>CAIJXU010000086.1 GCA_903824725.1 uncultured Bacteroidota bacterium
CATAGTCCCTGTTTGTTGGAAGGTAGCAACCAATTGTTCTGTAAACTCTTTATACTTATCAGTAATGGTATATCCTAATGCATGATGTAAGGATTCTTTGATCACATCTAAGTTTCTATTTTCACAAAAAACGGTTGGAATAAATAACCAGTAGTTGGCGGTCCCTACTTTTCCATCTGCCCTATGATAACCATTAAATGTTTTTGTCGCATACTTTTCAATATTGGGCCCTTGCCAAGAATAACCATTCCCACGATAAGCATAAGCATCCGCTTCATGTTTGGTATTCTCCACGGACATGCGTTGACCGAGTTTCACTTGATCAACAGTAATTTTACCTACAGTGATACCATACATTATAACAATATCACCTTTAGCCAAATCTTGGATAAAAAACTTATGCTTTTCCTCAATGTCTTCCTTTAATATATACGTTGCATTATGGTATTGAATAGTATCACCTTTACTTAAATTAGTTAAAGCGACTAATACATTATCCTTAGGATGAATTTTGATTACTTTATTTAGTCCCATTGATTTTATTATTAAATAAAAAAAGACAGGATTCGAACCTGCGACCACCTGGTCCCAAACCAGGTACGCTATAGAACAAATCATACTGAAAATAAACTAGTTAGAACCCTTCAACAAACAATTTATTCATCTTATGACCCAAACCTGACCCAAAATGATTAATAAATTTATTTACAATGTAAAAATAGGTTTTTTGTTTCAAATAGTTATTTCAAATTCAACTATTTGATACTTCCTGCAAAAATCAATAATGAAATCATATCGAACCCCATTAAAATTTGCAATAATAATTCTTGGCAATCCTTTTGGATGAATAGTTACCTTTTCAAATAGACACCTGTACTCATTTAACCATTTTACTTTGTTAGCATCAGACATTAGTTGTTTTATTGCTTGTTTACAGTTTTCATCTGCAATGAAATAATCAAACTCATTTTCCATAATTTTAGTTTTATATGTAGGGGGATATAGCATTCCTTAATCCTTTGGGAGGGTAGTGATGGGGATAAGCCCCTTCTGTTATCTATATATAAAATAACCAGTTTGAATAGAGCAAAGGGGGCTCTATTAAATCAATTAAAGAAAAAAGTGGGGGGAAGAATCGCGAAATAACAACATAATAACAGTGATATATCTGTGAGAAAACAGCCAAAAAAGATAATGGGGACGAAATGATAAAATCCTTAGATTTACATAACTAAAATATAGAATATGAAAATTACATCTTTAAAAAGTCTTTTTCTTTTTTCATTATTTCTTACATTAATTTCATGTGAGCCTTCTTCTAAAAATGAAAATAGTTCTTTAGTCAATCAAGGCGAAGATTTTTTAAAAACTAGATTAAAAGACCCTTCATCTTATCAGAAAATTTCTTGCGAAATTATTGATACTGTCAGAATGTCAGAATTCACTCAAGGGCTGTTGATTATTTATGATGGCGCATCTCTTGATTCTGCTAAGAATGTTATAGCTGACTTGAAAGCTAACCCAGACAAGGATACTATAAAATATATTAGCATTAAATGTATGTATCGTGCTAAAAACTCTTTTGGAGCTTTAGTAATCAATAAAACAATAATTAATTATTTTATGGAACCTGATCCAAGCGGAGAACAATTTTTCATTTACTTAAATGAAGAGGAAAAATGATCAAAAGTCTACATTGGTTTGACGACGGACAAATGGCATCCTGAAACAAATACATTAGGTAAATA
>CAIJXU010000087.1 GCA_903824725.1 uncultured Bacteroidota bacterium
AATTTATTTACGGATTTGAGCGAATATAAATAAGAAAATGAGAAAAATGAAATTTTAAAATGGTAAAAGACAAGAAATTTAGACAAATTATAAACATTAAAATAAAATAGTATATTAAATTGATTGCAAAAGATTGATAATCAATAACAGTAATTGCCATTTACACCATACACATTTTGATCTTGCATATGTTGGTAATTCTAATCAGGGTGTAATACGTCATTTTGTACCTTCGCGTCATCTTAAATCACCATCATCCAACTCAAATGGAAATAACTGTCAAAACAGCGCAACAATTAAGGTTAACAGCCGATGAATTTGAAAGCATCAAACAGAAACTAGGTCGAACACCCAACTTTACCGAATTGTGTGCCTTCAGTGGCATGTGGAGCGAACATTGTAGTTATAAAAATTCAATTAAATGGTTAAAAACTTTACCTCGTGATGGTGGCAGAATGTTGGTGGCTGCTGGTGAAGAAAATGCAGGTTTAATGGATATTGGAAATGATTATGGTGTGGTGTTTAAAATTGAAAGTCATAATCACCCAAGTGCATTGGAACCTTTTCAAGGCGCTGCTACTGGTGTGGGTGGTATTCAACGCGATATTTTCACCATGGGTGCGCGTCCTATTGCTTCCTTAAACAGTTTACGTTTTGGAAAATTAGACGATACAAAAACAAAAAGATTATTGGCTGGAGTGGTTCATGGTATTGGTCATTACGGAAATTGTTTTGGTGTACCCACTGTAGGAGGTGAATTATATTTTGAAGATTGTTATCATACTAATCCATTAGTGAATGCAATGAGTGTTGGAATTGTGAAAGCAGGAAAAACGGTAAGTGCGATTGCATTAGGAAAAGGGAATCCAGTATTTTTTGTGGGTAGTGCTACTGGTAAAGATGGTATTGGTGGTGCAAGTTTTGCATCTGCTGAAATCACAGCTGACAGTGTTGAAGAATTACCTGCGGTTCAAGTGGGTGATCCATTTCAAGAAAAAAAATTATTAGAAGCATGCCTCGAAGTTATTGAGACTGGGGGTGTGGTGGGTATGCAAGATATGGGTGCAGCTGGCATTATATGTTCCACTGCCGAGATGAGTGCTAAGGGGGAAGTGGGTATGCGTATTGATTTAGATAAAGTACCTACGCGTCAAC
The DNA here is from genome assembly GCA_903824725.1 of uncultured Bacteroidota bacterium. Taxonomy (GTDB): domain Bacteria; phylum Bacteroidota; class Bacteroidia; order Chitinophagales; family Chitinophagaceae; genus Sediminibacterium. Next base: position 1,156 of record CAIJXU010000087.1, read on the forward strand.
AAAACATGAAAGCTTGGGAACTATTATTAAGTGAAAGTCAGGAACGTATGTTGATGGTTGTTGAAAAAGGGAAAGAAGCACAAGTATTAGCCGTGTTTGAAAAATGGGATTTGTCTTGTAGTAATATTGGTGAAGTGACAGACGATGGCTTATTAAATTTTTATATGCATGGTGAATTAGAAGCTTCACTACCTGCTTACGAATTAGTTTTAGGTGGAGGGGCTCCTGTATATACACGTGAATATTCAGCACCAGCTTATTTAGAAAAAGTAAATGCTTTTGATATGAATTCAATTGCAGATACTACAGATTTAAAAGCAAGTGTTCAACAATTAGTTCAAATACCCAATATCGCTTCAAAGCGTTGGATCTATACACAATATGATAGTATGGTAGGAGCAGCCAATACTTCTACCAATGCGCCAAGTGACGCTTCCATTGTAATAGCAAAGGGTACAGGCAAGGCCTTAGCAATGACGGTAGATTGTAATAGTAAATATGTTTTTGCAAATCCTTATCAAGGCGCTATGATAGCAGTTGCAGAAGCCGCAAGAAATATTGTTTGTAGTGGTGGTGAGCCCATTGGTGTTACCAATTGTTTAAATTTTGGTAATCCATATGATCCAGAAGTGTACTATCAATTTGTAAAATCGGTCGAAGGGATGGGTGCTGCATGTCGAAAATTTAATACACCTGTTACTGGTGGTAATGTAAGTTTCTATAATCAAAATCCAGACGGTCCCGTTTTCCCAACACCCACCATTGGCATGGTAGGGATTGTTGAAGACATGAAAAATAGAATGACCTTAGATTTTAAAAAGGAAGGTGATATTATTATTTTATTAGGAGAACAACGAAATGATATTGGCTCCTCTGAATACCTAAATAAATTAAAAGGAGTTGAATTTTCTCAAGCACCTCATTTTGATTTGGAAGAAGAATTTGCTTTGCAACAATTAGTGGCTTCTTTAATTAAGAAAAAAAATATTATTAGCGCGCATGATATTAGTGAAGGTGGATTGATCGTTACTTTATTAGAATCGGCATTTGTAAATAATAAGGGTTTTGAAGTGAGTTCACAACAAAGTACATTAAGACAAGATGCTTATTGGATGGGCGAAGCGCAAAGTAGGGTGGTGGTCACCTGCGATGCAGCTGCTGTTTCTGCTGTTGAAGCATTGGCTGCTAGTTTTGGTGTTAAAGCTACTTCCATTGGGAAAGTAACGAATAACGATGTTGTGGTGAATAGTGAAAATTGGGGTTCCATTTTGAATTGGAAAAATGATTATGATACGGCCATTGAAAAAAAATTAGCCTAAAATAACATTTACAAAAAATCCAATATATATTTTAATGCGCTTTTAAGAATGCAATTGCTTTTGTATAAGCGTCTGCTTTTGCTTCGGCATTAAAACTAGGATTACTTGGATTTGCAAAACCATGTCCTGCTTCATATCTATTTACAGATAAATTCTTACCAGCCTCTTTCATATTTTTTTCAAAATCATTGACCAAAGCAGGAGAAGGACTTCTATCAAGGTTGCCAAAGAAACCGATGATATCACATTGAATAGATTTTAATTTATCCATATTGGTTTCAGGTCGTCCATAATACATGATAGTTCCTTTAGCTTGCGGTCCTGCGAGTATAGCAGTCTGCAAACTCCACATGCCCCCAAAACACCAACCTACACTATAAATAGATGCTTTACTACCTGCATACTTTATAGCTCCCTGAATAATGGCAGTCATTCTTTCCATATTAGCACCTTGCACTAATTTCATAGCGCTATCTGGAGTCGCTGCCACTTTCCCATCATACATATCCACCGCTATAACATTCATATCACCTAAGTCGCTATAATATTTATCTGATTCCAATTTTACATTATCATTCAAACCCCACCATTCTTGTATCACAATTAAATATTTATTGGATTTCTTTTTAGCAGTAATAAAATAAGCATTGGCTTGTTTCCCATCGGCTGCTTCAAAAGACATCATTTTACCTAATAAATTTTCTGGATGAATGATGATAGGCGTTGGATGCATGGAAGCAAATGGAGGGGCACTGGCTTCTAATTGGTAGGCTTGTAAAGTTTCGGTATTAAGGCACTCAATCACCTCTGCTTTTTTGATACTTGGATACTGAGAAGGTGACCAATGCCAACTTAGTAAACCAGCTATAAAAAGGGTGCCTAGAGTAGAAAAAATTAGTTTTTTCATAATATTTTGATGTTTTATTTTAAAGATGTTCACTTTTAGATAACAGTTATAAACATTTTTTGTTCGGTACATTGGATCATTTTGTAAGCCATTATTTTTGGCGTAGTTTTGTATGACCTCTAGTAATTTTTCCAAATAAAGATAGGTCCTCAAAAGTAAATTAACCATTTTGATCAAAGTGGCGCATTTGGCATTTTTGCTATTTCGCGTTCCTTTTTTCAGAAAAAATGAAGCATTAAAAAGTATGGCAAAGTATATATTTGTAACAGGCGGTGTAACGAGTAGTTTGGGAAAGGGCATTATTGCTGCTTCATTGGCAAAATTATTGCAAGCCAGAGGTATTTCCGCCACCATACAAAAATTTGACCCTTATATTAATGTGGATCCAGGTACTTTAAATCCCTATGAACATGGTGAGTGTTATGTTACGGAAGATGGTGCCGAAACGGATTTGGATTTAGGGCATTACGAGCGTTTTTTAAGCACCCCTACTTCTCAAGCGAATAATGTTACAACAGGTCGTATTTATCAAACTGTTATTAATAAAGAAAGAGCAGGTGAATTTTTAGGTAAAACAGTACAAGTAGTTCCTCATATTACAGATGAAATTAAAAGACGCATGATGTTGTTGGGCGTAGAAGGAAAATACGATGTCGTGATTACTGAAATTGGGGGTACGGTGGGTGATATTGAAAGTACTCCTTTCATTGAAACTGTTCGTCAAATCCAATGGGAATTACCAGTAGATGATGTGATGGTGGTGCATTTAACTTTAATCCCTTATTTAAATGCTGCCAAAGAATTAAAAACAAAACCAACACAGCATAGTGTTAGAATGTTAAGTGAAACTGGGGTACATCCTGATGTCATCGTATGTAGAACAGAACATCCATTAAATGATGAGATTAAACGAAAAATTGCATTGTTCTGTAATGTAAAAGCAGGAAATGTAATTGAGTCTTTAGATGCTAGCACTATTTATGAAGTGCCTTTATTGATGTTAAAAGAACAATTGGATTTAATTGTTTTGAAGAAATTAAATATTCAAAAATTTAACGAACCCGATTTAACGAAGTGGAATATTTTTTTAGATAAACTAAAGCATCCAAAATCAACTGTCAATATTAGATTGATTGGAAAATATATTGAATTACAAGATGCTTATAAATCAATACTGGAAAGCTTTATTCACGCTGGTGCTATGAATGAAGTAAAAGTAAATGTAGTAAATGTGCACAGCGAAAACTTAACTCCTGAAAATGTCAATGAGCAATTGTCTGGATTAGATGGTTTGTTAGTAGCGCCTGGTTTTGGAAATAGAGGGATTGAAGGAAAAATTATTGCCGTACAATTTGCTAGAGAAAATAAATTACCCTTTTTTGGTATTTGTTTGGGAATGCAAATGGCCGTGATTGAATATGCTCGAAATGTAATGGGACTCAAAGGGGCTCATTCGGTTGAAATGGATCCAAATACATCCCATCCAGTTATTGATATGATGGAAGAACAAAAAAGAATCACAATGAAGGGAGGCACCATGCGATTAGGTTCTTATCCTTGTACTATTTCCAAAGATACACTTGCTTATAAAATATATGTCACTTCCGAAATTAGCGAGCGTCACCGCCATCGTTATGAATTTAATAATGCCTATCTAAAAGCTTTCACAGACGCCGGCTTATTGAATAGTGGAAACAATCCAGCGACAGGATTGGTAGAAATTGTTGAATTACCCCAACATCCCTTTTTTATTGGAGTACAATACCATCCAGAATTAAAAAGTACCGTGGAGCATCCAGCCCCTTTATTTGTTCATTTTATTGAGGCTGCTAAAAAATACGCAGCTCAAAAAAAGTAAGCAATTTTATTTCAAGCGTTGTAAATACATTTGCTCATATTCCTAACATTTGTTAGTTTTATAATATGAAGCCCATTCGTATTATTACATCTACTAGTTTATTTGATGGACATGATGCAAGTATCAATATCATGCGAAGAGTGATGCAGGATCAGGGTGTGGAAGTCATCCACTTAGGACATAATAGATCAGCACTTGAAATTGTGGAAGCAGCGATTGACGAAGATGTTCAAGGCATTGCAATTACATCTTATCAAGGTGGGCATATTGAATTTTTTAGTTTTGTTCGTAAATTATTAAATGATGCAGGATACCAACATATTAAAATAGTAGGCGGAGGTGGCGGTACTATTTTACCTGCCGAAGCAGCTTATTTAGAAAAGATAGGCATCTCCAAAATTTATTTACCCCAAGATGGATTAAAACTTGGGATTGAGGGAATGATTCAAGAAGTAGTGGCGCTATGTAATTTTGAATACACTAAAATGCCTTCCCTTTTTAAAAAATTACCCATCCCTAAAAAAATTGACCCTCGCAGTTTAAGCAGATCTATTACTTTATTGCAAAACGGAAAATTGAAGTGGGCGCTTTCGAAAAATAAAAATAATATTCCAGTTATTGGATTAACAGGAACGGGCGGTGCTGGTAAGTCAAGTGTTTGTGATCGGCTAGTGCAATATTTTTTATTAACCAATCCTACTAAAACCATTGCCATTATTTCGGTAGATCCTAGTAAGCGAAAAACAGGTGGGGCATTATTAGGGGATCGGATAAGAATGAATGCCATTCATCATCCTCATGTATTTATGCGTTCTTTAGCTACTCGAAATGATCAAAAAACTTTAGCCAAAGAAATGGATAAAGTCATTGATTTATGTAAGGTAGCAGGATTTGATTGTATTATAGTGGAAACAGCAGGTGTGGGACAAAATGATGCAGGGATTGTAGATTTCGTAACAGTGCCTGTTTATATCATGACTCCTGAATTTGGAGCTGCTACTCAGTTGGAGAAAATTAATATGATCGATTATGCTTCCTTAATTGCAGTGAATAAATTTGAAAGAGCTGGTGGTCTAGATGCAGTGAGAGATGTTCGAAAACAATTCATGCGTGCACATCATATTTGGGATAATAAAACACAAGGGCAACCCATTTTTGGCACCATTGCATCGCATTACAATGATCCGGGTATTCAAAAAATGTACAACGCATTAATTGACATCATTGCTATTAAACATAAAATTAATTGGAATCCAATTCCATGGGAAATTCCATATGATGAGACTCAGGTAACGCAGCCATTAATCCCATCTTCTCGAATTTCATATTTAGGAGAAATAAAACAAACCATTCTTCAAAATAAAGTTTGGATTGCCCAGCAAAAGCAAGAGGCTTCCAAGTGGTATGCTTTTCAAAAAGTATTAAACCAACCTAATTTCAAACAAAACAAGGCTTTGCAACAGGAGCTACTTCGTATTGAGAAGGAAATAGACCCTAAGGTAAAAAATGATATTGCCCATTGGCCAACTGTTCAATCAAAATATCAGGACGATTTTTTACATTATGAAGTGCGTGGAAAAAAAATTAAAAAAGAATTAAATTTTGAAACACCTTCTGCTTTAAAATTGCAACGCGTTTGGCTTCCAAAGTTTAGCGATTGGGGTGATATTGCCGAATGGCAATTAACTGAAAATGTACCAGGACAATTTCCTTTTACAGCGGGTGTGTTTGAATTAAAGCGTGAAAATGAAGATCCTACTAGAATGTTTGCTGGCGAAGGTGGTCCTGAACGAACCAACTTAAGATTTCATTATTTATCTAAAGGACAAACAGCAGTAAGATTATCAACCGCTTTTGATAGCGTTACCTTATATGGCAATGATCCTGACAAACGATTGGATATTTTCGGTAAAATAGGTAATGCGGGTGTGAATGTTGCAACCATTGATGATGCAAAAAAATTATATTCCGGTATTGATTTAAATGCCGAAAACACATCGGTAAGTATGACCATCAATGGTCCGGCCCCCATGTTGTTGGCTATGTTTTTTAATACGGCTATCGATCAAGCCTGCGAAAAATACATTACTGAAAATAAATTATGGCCCGTTGTCAATAAAAAAATAAAAACCATCTACGCTTCTCATGCGGTTCCGGTGTATCATGTCACGGAGGCGAAGGGCATGAAAAAAAATTGGCATAATGGGTTAGGTTTAAAATTATTAGGCGTAAGTGGAGATGAAGTGTTGGATGCGAAAATTTATAATGAAATAAAAGCCAAAGTGTTGCAACAAGTGCGTGGTACTTTGCAAGCCGATATTTTAAAAGAGGATCAAGCCCAAAACACTTGTATTTTTTCAACTGAATTTGCGTTGCGTATGATGGGCGATGTGCAAGCTTATTTTGCTGCCACTAAAATTAATAATTTTTATAGTGTTTCTATCTCTGGATACCATATTGCAGAAGCAGGTGCCAATCCTATCACACAACTTGCTTTTACTTTGGCCAATGGGTTTACTTATGTTGAATATTTTATGAATAGAGGATTAAACGTCAATGATTTTGTTCCTAATTTAAGTTTCTTTTTTAGTAACGGCATGGATCCAGAATACGCCGTTATTGGAAGGGTGGCACGCCGTATTTGGGCTAATGTGATGAAGCATAAGTACAAGGCGAATGAGCGTGCGCAAAAATTAAAGTACCATATCCAAACAAGTGGTCGCAGTTTGCATGCACAAGAAATTGATTTTAATGACATTCGAACTACACTACAAGCTTTATATGCTATTTACGATCAGTGTAATAGTTTACATACCAATGCTTATGATGAAGCCATTACAACACCTACCGAAGAAAGTGTGCGTCGCGCATTAGCCATACAATTAATTATTAATAAGGAATTAGGAACGACTAAAGTTGAAAATTTTCAACAGGGCAGTTTTTTTATTACCGAATTAACGGACTTAGTAGAAGAAGCGGTGATGTTAGAATTCGAAAAAATAAATGCCCGAGGAGGTGTGCTGGGCGCAATGGAACGAATGTACCAACGATCTAAAATTCAAGAAGAGAGTAGGACATATGAAATAAAAAAACATGATGGGTCCATACCCATTGTTGGCGTGAATACTTTTGTGAATCAAAATGCTTCTAATCAGACTGAAAACAAGGAAATTTTCAGGTCTAGTACTGCCGAAAAACAAAGACAAATTAAACATGTTAAAGCCTTCAAGTTACGCCATCAAAAAAAGGCGGATATATACTTAAAGTTATTAAAAGAGGCAGCGGTTCAAAATACCAATATTTTTGAAGTTTTAATGGAAGCAGTCAAATATTGTACTTTAGGGGATATCTCTCAAGCCCTATACAAAGTGGGGGGTCAATACACTCGAAATCTTTAAAAAAGTACCCATTTTCCTAGCTTTGGCCTAGTAAACAAGGGGGGTATAGTGCATTCTAAAAATACTTACCTTTGCTCCTCGTTAAATACGGTTTAAAATCTCATACATGAACACAGACAAAAACACGATCATTGGGTTTATTTTATTAGCAGGATTATTTTTCACTTATTTCTGGTATACTAATAAGCAACAAACCGAAATGGCTGCCTATAAAAAGCATTTTGATGATTCAGTAATGATGCTAAAAGCGGAAGCCGATAAAGCAGCTGCTTTAAAAAATCCAATCCTTGCCGATACTTCTAAATTAGGTCCAAAGGAATTGTCTAATCTATCTGATTCAGTGAAAGAGCAGTTTACTATTTTAGAAAATGAGTTAGTAAAAGTAAGATTCAGTAATAAAGGAGGACAAGTAGTAGGCGTTACATTAAAAAAGTATACCAATCTCCAAAAGCAATTAGTACAATTAGGGGATAGTAGTTCTTTAAATTATACCGTAAATATTGGAGACAATAAAACGGCACAAATAAATAAAGTTATTTTTCCAGTGGTAAATATTTTACCAACCAAGGATGGCTTACAACAATTAGAATATGTATGGACCACTCCTAATGGGAAATTGATTCGACATTTGTTTTCATTATCACCCAACAAGTATAATGTGGAATGGACATTACAATTGCAAGGGGCATCCACTTTATTAACCAATCAACAAATTAATTTTCTTTGGGAAGTACATTCCTATCAACAAGAGCGAACTATGGTCTATGAGCGACAAATGTCCAATGTTTGTTTTTCTGAGGGTAATGAGTTTGATTATATTTCAAGCAAAACGACTAAGAGCTTTGAAAAGCCAGTACAATGGATTGGTTTAGTACAACAGTTTTTTTCTACCACAATCATAGGTAAACAAGGTTTTGCATCAGGTAAAGTAGATTGGCAACGCAGAATAGACAGTAGTAATGGATTAGCTATAATGCAATCTCAATTGCAATCTAAAGTTAATGGTGACAATACAAGCATTGACTTGTCATTATATTATGGCCCTAACGACTTTAGTATTTTGAAAACACAGGCACCTGAGATGGAAAAAATGGTGAATTTAGGTAGAGATTTATATTCTTTTGTACGACCTATTAATAAATATATTTTAATGCCAGTGTTTGATTTTATAGCTGGCTTTGTAACAAATTTTGGTTGGGTTATTTTTCTCTTAACTATCTTTATTCGTTTAATTACTGCGCCATTAACTTATTCGAGTTATTTAAGTAGTGCGAAGATGAAAGTGCTTAAGCCTGAATTAGACGAGATAAAGAAAAAACTAGGGGATGACCAACAAGGCTTTGCGATGGAGCAAATGAAATTATTTAGAGAAGCAGGTGTTAATCCTTTAGGGGGCTGTATTCCTGCCTTATTGCAAATTCCTATCTTCTTTGCTTTGTATAGTTTCTTTAATTCAAATATATCATTAAGAGGACAATCCTTTTTATGGAGTCATGATTTATCTAGTTTTGATTCTATAGCCACTTTGCCTTTTACAATTCCAATGGGATTTGGAAACCATATAAGTTTATTTACATTGTTGGCTGTAATTACTAGCTTTTTAATGTCTATTTACAATATGGCCATGACGCCTACACAGGACAATCCTGCATTAAAGTACATGCCCTATATATTCCCTTTCATGTTGTTATTTATCTTTAATGGATTACCATCGGCCCTAACTTGGTATTATACAGTTTCAAATGTCATTACTTTGTTGATGCAATTAGTTATCCAAAAAGTAATTATTAATCACGATAAAATATTAGCAGATATTGAAGTGAAGCGTAAAACACCAAAGAAGAAAAGTAATTGGCAGGGTAAGTATGAACAAATGGTGGAGGCGCAAAAAAAGGTACAAGCCTTAAAAGACAAAACTAAAAAATAATCATTTTCATAAAAAGAGACTAGCGTAATTGCGGGTCTCTTTTTTTTATACCCCTAAATGAAATTGAAATATATCCCTCTTATTGTATGCGTTTGTTTTATTCAAGTATATGCGCATGCTCAAGCTAAAGTATTGGGAGAGTGCACCATTCAATTTAAAATTCAACAACAAAAAAATAATGATTGGGCAGATATCGGTACAAAAAAAGTATGGATAAAAGGGAATCAGTGCAAGACAATGTTGACTACCCCTTTGCTTATTCAAACTTTAATTTTTAATATTCAGGAAGACAAAGCCCTTGTTACTAAGGAGCTAGGCAATAATAAATACCTTCAGGAAATTAATTTTCCTCCAGCATCCTTACCTAGTTTAATCTCCATGAAAGAGCTATCTATAGATACGAGTATAGTTATTTTAGGTTATCGATGTAAGACAGTTAAATTAGAATGGAGCGATGGGGTGGTGTATGAAGTGTTGTATACTCCCACTGTCATTCCATCTGTAACCACTTTTGAGTTTGCTTTTAAGGAAGTGCCAGGATTGGTATTAGGTTATCGTATTATAAATAAGGATAACCCAGTGGTTCAGTACCTTGCTATTGAATTAGATTTCAGTCCAATTACATTAAATCAGTTTTTGATAAATCGTATGGATTTTCAAATTCTAGAATAAAAAATAGAGACTTAAATTAAGGAAGATTTTGAGAAGGCGCTTTAAAGCGAGGTAAAATTACCTTGTAGCGATAAGGAATTACATATGTAACATTTCCTTTGTTATATTTCAAATAGGCTGCATTGCCTAAACCTGTATTATTAGAAAATCCTTTAAATTCTAAGCTTGCTTTTAATGTATAAAAACTTGCTGTTTTGTGGGCTAAGCTTCCTAAATTCTTCAATGAATATTTATCATCTACTTTTTTACTTTCCATGTTGGTCATCACAACAGAACTTGCATATACGCTTCCAGAAATCACTAAACTTGTGATAAGGAAGGCAGATAATAGTATGTTTTTTAGAATACGCATGGTACTACGAAGGTAGTCTTTTTTGAGATTTTTAATAAAAAATATTTTTAACGATTTATTGGGCCTATGTGAACAATAAAATATTGATTATTAAGGGGTTGTTTGTACATTTAATATAACAGCATTAGGGCATCTAATTTCAAATAACGTATTGATAATCAACATTTTATTAACCTGTAAAAGATAATTTTATGTTTAACCCACATGATGAGGAAGAGGAAGCAAGAGATATTCAGGAGTTAATGCAACGCTATCAAAATTTAAAATATGGAAGGGCCAATGCTTATATTGAGGAAGACGATTTTGAAAAAATCATTGAACATCTTGATGATAAGGATGAGATCACGGAAGCCATTGAAGCGGCCAATTTAGCTTTAAATCAATATCCCTTTTCTGCTTTGTTGATGATAAAAAAAGCAGATTTATTATTGGCTACAAGAAAATATAAAGAAGCACTTACTTTATTAGATACAGCTGCCTTGTATGATCACAAGGATATGAATTTATTTATTTTAAAAACAGATGCTTATTTAGCCTTGGATCAGCCAGCCGAAGCCATTGTGTTATTACAAGAAGCACTTCATTTATTTGAAGGTCAAGAAAGAACCGAATTATTATTTGAACTAGCCGATGTGTATGATGATCATGAAGCTTTTGATAAAGTTTTTGATTGCTTGCAATTAATATTAGAGGAAGATCCAAGTAATGAGGAAGCTTTGTATAAGATTTGTTTTTGGACCGACTTCACTGGACGCAATGAGGAAAGTATTCGATTGCACCAACACTTGATTGATGAACAACCCTATAATGCATTAGCTTGGTTCAATTTAGCTGCAGCATATCAAGGTTTAAAATTGCACGAAAAAGCAATTGATGCATATCAGTTTGCCATTGTCATTGATGAGAAATTTGATTATGCCTATCGGAATATGGGGGATGCTTATTTAAGATTAAGAAAATACAAAGAAGCTATTGAAGCCTTAGAAAAGGTATTGGAATTGTCGCGTCCCGAAGATGTCATTTATGAAGCCATTGGTCATTGCTATCATCGTATGAAAAATTATGCGCAAGCCAGATTCCATTATAAAAAAGCTGTTCATTTAAATTCGGAAGACAGTCGACTATTTCAAAAAATAGCCATCACTTATATGTTGGAAGAGAAATGGGAGATGGCCATTAAGCAATTAGAGCATGCTATACGTATACATAAACATATTAATGAGTATTTTATTTTAATGGGGGAATGTTATATGCGTATGGATCAAAATAAAGAAGCGGCTTTTTACTTTGGTACCGTAGTAAAAAACAAGCCTAAGCAAATTGCTGGTTGGGAATACTTAGTTAAATGTTTAATATCAAGCCAACAGTTAGATATGGCATTGGAGCAAACCGAGCTGGCTTACATTTCGACGCAAGGTAAAATTTTATTTATTTATTATCGAAGTGCCATTTTATTTATGATGAAAAAGCCGGCTGACGGGTTGTTACAATTAGAGATGGCTTTGTCTAAATCCACTAAGTGGCTAAAAAAATTCATGAAAATATATCCCGAAATCACACAGGACCAAAAAGTGATTGATATCATAAGCAAATACAAGAAGGGAAAAATTTCTTAATCTTTTTAAATTACCTTTGTCCCCAAACTCTTAATACAATATGAATTTCAATTTAACTCAAATACCCGAACGTACTACTCAGCCTCGTAAACATGGATTGACAATGGTGATGGACAAAGGGTTGAGTTTCGGGGAAGCCGAAAATTTTTTAAGTGTTGCCGAGCCGCATACTGATATTATCAAATTAGGGTTTGGAACTTCCTTTGTAACCCCTAATTTGAGAAAGAAAATCGAATTGTATCAGTCGCATAATATTCCTGTTTATTTTGGAGGCACTTTGTTTGAAGCTTTCTTGATTCGAAATCAGTTTGATGATTATATCGCTATGTGTAAGGATTATAAAATTGATGTCATTGAAGTAAGTGATGGTTCTATTGAGATCCCGCACAGCGAAAAATGTGGGTACATTGAAAAAATTTCAAAATATGCTACGGTGTATAGTGAAGTGGGTAGTAAGGATGCGGCACACATCATCCCACCTTATAAATGGATCGAATTAATGAGTGCTGAATTAAGTGCAGGAAGTTCTTATGTGATTGCAGAAGCAAGAGAAGCAGGGAATGTGGGCATCTATCGTGGAAGTGGTGAAGTGCGTGAAGGTTTGGTTCAAGAAATATTAACTAAAATTCCTGCAGAAAAAATTTTATGGGAAGCACCTCAAAAAGCACAACAATTGTATTTTTTAGAATTAATAGGTTGTAATGTTAACTTAGGAAATATCGCCCCTAACGAAGTCATTCCATTGGAAGCAATGCGTATTGGACTTAGAGGAGACACTTTTGATTTATACTTAAATAAATAGTTGTGCGTAAATTCGGACTCATCGGGTATCCTTTAACGCATTCTTTTTCGGAAGGCTATTTTGCAAACAAGTTTGCGCATGAAAATATTGCAGATGCGCAATATGCAAATTTTCCAATCGATTCCATTGAAAAATTTTCAGCATTGTGGGAGGATCCATCATTAGCTGGATTGAATATTACTATTCCGTATAAAAAAGAGGTACTTGTTTATTTAAATGAGATGTCTGAAGTGGTTCAACAAATGCAGGCATGTAATTGTATTAAAAAAGTAAACGGAAAATTAATAGGATATAATACCGATGTGATTGGGTTTGAAAAATCCTTACAACCATTTTTAAAACCACATCATCAAAATGCTTTAATACTAGGCACCGGCGGAGCCGCAGCGGCAGTTGAGTACGTCCTAACTCAATTAGGTATTCAATATGCCTTTGTTTCGCGAAACAACAGCACGCCATCTTCTCATGTCGCCTACAGCTATGAGGATTTAAATGCAAGTATTATGAGCAAGCATAGTCTTATTATAAATACAAGTCCAGTAGGAATGTTTCCTAATACCCAAGAAGCACCTTCCATACCATATGAATTATTGACTACCCAACATCATTTATATGATTTGGTTTATAATCCAGCCGAAACTTTATTTATGGCAAAGGGTTTAGCAAAAGGGGCATCTGTTCAAAACGGATTGGAGATGTTGCACATTCAAGCCCAGGAAAGTTGGAAGATATGGAATACGACACAGCCCTAATTCAATAAGTTATAAGGAGTTTAGAAAAGCAAAAAGTTGCGTCACTGCTTTTTGTCGATGACTGTATATATTTTTTTCCTCAACCGACATTTCTGCAAAACTTTTATCGGCACCTTCTGGAATAAAAATAGGGTCATAACCAAAACCTGATGTACCTGTATCTTGATTGTTTATATGACCGCGACAAATGCCTTCAAAATAATGTTCAATACCATCCCAGATTAAACAAATCACAGTTCTAAATTGTGCATTGCGATTTTCAATTCCGTTGAGTTCGGTCAGCACTTTATCAATATTGGCTTGAAAATTTCGATCTTCCCCTGCATACCTTGCACTGTGCACGCCTGGTGCTCCTTGTAATGCTTCAATTTCTAATCCAGTATCTTCACTAAAACAGTTTTGATTTGTAATATTAAAAATAGTTTTCGCTTTTTCAGTTGCGTTTTCTTGAAGAGTATCATGTGGTTCTGGTATATCAATATCGATACCAGCTTGTCTTAAAGTAATCACGCTGATATTATCTGGAAGTAATGATTGTATTTCAGTGACTTTATGTTCGTTGTTGGTCGCGAATATTAATTGGGTCATCAATTATAATTGAAAAAGTTGTTTTAAGATGGTCCACAATTTTGACTTTTCCAATTTAGCAGATTGATCAGTTCCTTGCATTAAGGATAAACTATTGCTAAATAGTAAATAAGTGTCACCTAATTGAATGGATTTGTATAATGTAGTAGGTAATTTTATTTTTAATGCCGCACCACTCACATCAAAGATCATGACCAATTTAGAAGGGAGGGTATCTAATATTTCATGAAGACTTAATTTTTGTTGCGCTATATTAATTAAGGCAATGTCGGCTAATGTTAATTTACAAGCTCCTAAAATAGAGGAGAGTAAGTTTAAATCATTTTCGTTCAAATGAACAGCAAGTTCATCTTTTACAATGATGGTCACTTGTTTTAAGTGCTCTCCTAAATATTTGATAGGCCCAGATTGACTAGGTGTTGAAATTTCTTTCACCGCATTTTCAGGTAAAGAAGTGGCTTGAGCATGCTCAATGGTCTGAATTATTTTTGGCGCGATTATTTCTGCTTGTTTTTTTGCCATTTCAGGCAGTACCAAAGTATCTTTGTATAAAGAAACTAAAAGGGCATTCGGTAAGATTGTTTTTTCGCGGCTCATTCGGTTGGAAAATTACTCGAATTGAATCAAACCAAAAAATAACAGTTGTAAGTTTTATATTTTTCGTTTCTTTGTAATTCATTAGCAACTTTTTCAAAATTAAGACCATGACAAATCATTCATTCCCAGTTACAAAAAACACGAATCCCTTATTACCTACATTCAATATGGATGAAATTGCATTTGGTAAAAATTTTACTGATCATATGTTGGTGGCGGATTATGAGAATGGAGAATGGAAAAATGTGGTCATAAAACCTTTTGCTCCATTAGCATTAGATCCATCAAGTGCGGTATTGCATTATGGTCAAACTATTTTTGAAGGTATTAAAGCGTTCAAAAATGAAAAAGGAGAAGTCGTTATTTTTAGACCTGATCAAAATTTTATTCGTTTCAATACTTCTGCCGAAAGAATGCAAATGCCTGCAGTCCCAGAATGGCTTTTTATGGGAGGCATGAAACAATTAATACAATTAGAAAGCGGGTGGGTTCCTAACAAGCCAGATTGCTCATTATATATTAGACCTTTTATGATTGCAACGGATCCATTTTTAGGAGTGCGTCCTTCTGTAACTTATAAATTCATGATTATTTTAGGTCCTAGCGGTGCTTATTTTTCAGCCCCTATGAAAATTGCAATAGAAAAAAAATATACGCGTGCAACACCCGGTGGTGTTGGTTTTGCAAAGAATGGGGGAAACTATGGAGCAAGTTTATATCCTGTTAGTTTAGCACAAAAAAATGGGTATGATCAAGTATTATGGACCGATGCCATTGAACATAAATATGTAGAGGAAGTAGGGATGATGAATGTGATGTTTGTCATTGATGGAAAAGTAATTACACCTAGTTTAGAAAGAGGAACTGTATTAAAAGGCGTAACACGAAATTCATGTATCATTTTACTAAGAGATATGGGTTACGAAGTGGAAGAGAGAAATTTATCGGTGGCGGAAATTGTTGACGCACATAAAAAAGGAGTATTTCAGGAAGTATTTGGAGTAGGTACTGCAGCGGTGGTCTCTTATATTTCAAGATTAGCTGATGATGATTATGTGATGGATTTTGATGTGAACGCATTAAAAGTAGCACCTGCCCTTAAAAAGCGTCTGAATGATATTCGCATGGGTAATCTGCCAGATACCCACCATTGGCTCGAAAAAATATAAATAATGGGCTGAGCATCAGTCTATTTTATACTCCTTTGCCCATTAATTTGCCTTAAACTAGGCTAATTGGGGTCTTTTTTTAAAATTAGCGAATAAACATTTTGGTATTTGGTTAACGAACATTACCTTTGCCGTCCGAATTTTTTATAAATCAAAATTGAACAAAACAGCATAATTAATGCCTACTATTCAGCAATTAGTGAGAAAAGGCCGTGAGATCATCAGGGCTAAAAGTAAATCAAGAGCTTTGGATGCATGTCCTCAGCGTCGTGGTGTTTGTACTAGAGTGTATACAACAACTCCAAAAAAGCCAAACTCAGCGTTACGTAAAGTAGCGAAAGTACGTTTGACTAATAAGATTGAAGTCATCGCTTATATACCAGGTGAGGGTCACAACTTACAAGAACACAGTATCGTATTAATCCGTGGTGGTCGTGTAAAAGATTTACCAGGTGTACGTTATCATATTGTTCGTGGTAGCTTGGATACAGCTGGTGTGAAGGACCGTAAGCAGTCTCGTAGTAAATACGGAACTAAAAAAGAAAAAGCAAAGAAATAATAACAACTAATTAATATTCGACATGCGTAAAGCACAACCTAAAAAGATTCCATTAGCACCAGATCCTCGTTTCAACGATGTAGCGGTGACGCGTTTTATCAACAACATTATGTTGGATGGTAAAAAAACTACTGCTTACAAAATTTTCTACGATGCTTTGGATAAAGTAACTAAGTTCACTAATGAAGATGGTTATGAAATGTGGAAGCGCGCTGTTTCTAATGTAACTCCAGCGGTTGAAGTTCGTAGCCGTCGTATTGGTGGTGCTACTTTCCAAATTCCAGCAGAAGTTCGTGGAGATCGCAAAATTTCATTAAGTATGAAATGGTTAGTGCGTTTCAGCCGTGAGCGTAATGGTAAAACAATGGCTGATAAATTAGCGAATGAAATCATTGCAGCAACAAAGGGTGAAGGTGGTGCATTCAAAAAGAAAGAAGATACACATCGTATGGCTGAAGCCAATAAGGCTTTCTCTCACTTTAAAGTTTAAGTCCTACCGATGCTACTATATTAAACCCCGACTCATTGTTGGGGTTTTTTTTGTCCCATTTCCACCATTATTTGGCTCCAATTTGTACTAGAAATAGGGCTGTGTATTAGTTTATGGAAAAAAAGGGCAAGAAAGATTCATTCAATTACTAATATCATTAACTTTGCGCCTCGGAAAAATAGACTTTTAAAGGAGCTGTTTTTCAGTGAAAATTAAAAATAAATAAACCATATATGGCGGATTTAAAACTACAACGAAATTTTGGTATTGCTGCGCACATTGATGCAGGTAAAACAACTACGACTGAGCGTATCTTACGTTACACAGGTATGATTCACAAAATTGGTGAAGTACATGATGGCGCTGCTACCACCGATTGGATGGAGCAAGAAAAAGAAAGAGGTATCACTATTACTTCTGCGGCGGTAAGTTGCCAATGGCAGTTCCCAACTACATTGGGTAAAAAAGATGATAGAACAAAAGATTATTATTTCAATATCA
>CAIJXU010000088.1 GCA_903824725.1 uncultured Bacteroidota bacterium
AAACAGAATCCGGCTTATGAGGCTTGTAGTACTTTTTTTATTTATTAAAACTAGATCATGACGATTGAGCATATTAAGCGCATGAAGGACCAGTTAAGTGTCCTAAGGAGGTTTCTTTGACGTCGATAATCGATTATACAAAGTAGCTACTGATAAACAATTGTCCTTATCTCCCGGTTTTTGGGATGATAACAAACGTGCCACTGGTACGATGAAGGAAATTAAATTAAATGAATATTGGATTCATCTTTACCAAGCAGTCGAAGCTAACTTAGAAGACTTTATTATTTTATTTGAGTTTTGGAAAGCAGGTGATGCAACAGAACAAGAAACACAGGATGCATTTAATAAATCTGTATTATCCATTGAAGAAGCAGAATTTAAGAGTACTTTAAATAAACCAGAAGATGAATTGCCTGCTGTGATGCAAATAAATCCAGGAGCAGGCGGAACAGAGAGCCAGGATTGGGCTGAAATGCTTTTGCGGATGTACAGTATGTATGGCGAAAAGCAAGGTTGGACAGTGTGCTCTTTGGATTATCAAGAAGGGGATGGTGCTGGAATTAAATCAGCAACCCTTCAGTTTGATGGCCCTTTTGCTTATGGGTTTTTAAAAGCAGAATCTGGAGTACATCGTTTGGTTCGAATTTCCCCTTTTGATAGTAATGCTAGGCGCCACACTTCATTTGCATCTATCTATGTTTATCCTTTAATTGATGACACCATTGAAATCGTTGTGAATCCTGCAGATATTGAGTGGGAATTTTATCGTAGTGGTGGGAAAGGAGGACAGAATGTAAATAAAGTGGAAACAGCGGTTCGACTCAAACACGCTTCAGGCATTATTGTAGAGTGTCAACAATCACGCACGCAAGGTGAAAATAGAGAGTTGGCTATGAAGATGTTGAAAAGCAGGTTATATGAAGCAGAAATGCGTAAAAAACAGGAAGCCTTAAATGCAAGTAATGCTACCAAGAAAAAAATTGAATGGGGCAGTCAAATAAGAAGTTATGTATTCCATCCTTATAAAATGATTAAGGATCATAGAACCGATTATGAAGTGGGGAATGTGGGCCCTGTAATGGATGGAGAAATTGATGGATTCATTAAAGCATTTTTAATGCAGGAAAAATCAGATCAGGCCTAGCTATTTTTATTTAGGAGAAAGAATATCAAATTTGTTTTTTGGCCTTAGTTGTTCAAACCATTTAAAGCCTTTTATTTTTAAATCGGTTGGACTGGCTTGTCCGATAGGAATCATCTTCCCAGTTAATTGATTTCTTAATACAACTTTGGTGGGCTGACTGTCTTTAAAAGTGATTTCAATTATTTGAGCATTCGAATGATTTACCCCAATAAACTTTTTATCATTATCCAAAGCAAAGTAAATATTTTCAGCATTCCCTTTGCATCTCATTTTGATTATTTCCCCCTCTTCAAACCATGCGTTTAATCGAATACCTCTCATTTGGTTAAAGTAATCGGAAGAATCTATTTTATTAATAGCTATTGCATTGTCAAATACTAATAATTGTTCGGGTTTTTTATTTTTAACATACATGTAAATGGTATCACCTGTAATTTGATTATTGTTGGCCCAAACAATAGGAGTTGAAATTAAACGGATGGTTGAATCGCTTAAGGAATAAAATAAACTATCGCATTTGGCTTGAAGTGAATCAGAATATATTTGTACATGATGAAATGCTTCAAAATATTTATCGAGAGTAGAGTCTGTTAATTTACCTACGCTGTCTCTGGCTTTAGGAAATGGTCTTTTTAAATCGGAAATTTTACCAGAGTATAATGTATCTGCTAAAATGTACATTGTATCTGATTTCTGTTTAATAAGTAACATTGGAAGTTCGGTCGCTAATAATGCACTTTTTCGTTTATCCGTTTTAATGTTATTTGCCAATAAATCAAATCCTACTGTATCCTTAGATTTGTATACGGCATTACCTCTAAATTCACCCAAGCCAAGAGAATCATTAATGGCCATCTCATCCGCAATGAACGTATAAGTGCTATCATCAATACTTGATCTTTCATACAAGTATCCTTTTTTTGTCCCTAAATTATAGTTGCCATTTCGCGTTCGAATGATACGTGATCCTGAAATTATTTTAGTAGGGCTAATGAAGTTAGAAAGTTGTGAGTAGGTATTGTATTCGAGTGTGTCGGTATAAATATTATTTTCTGGATCGGTTACTTCTACTTTTTTTCTAAAAATGACATCTCTTGTAACACCATAATAATAACCTTCCACACTTTTAAGTTTTGTTTTATTACGTACCAAAGTGCCCCCCTTTTTAAAATATCCAATTTTTACTGATACATCATAATCTAAAGAGTCGGTGGTCAGAACCCCTTTGCCGTCTGTTAATTTTACATTTTTGCGTAAATAGGCTTTTTTAGTGTTTCCTAAGTATTTTAAATAATCTGAATAAGTATTCACGCTATCAGCATCATTAATATGAATATGTCCAAAGCCTTCTAGGGTATTTTTTGTCGTATTTAATATCAGACTATCGCCGAATAATAAAGTTTTGCCTTGTCTAATTTTTACATGACCTACTAAAATGAGGTAGTCAATGCTGTCCATCTTTTTTACATTGTAACTTTCTGCAGATAAAAATTCAATTAACTTACTATTACTGTCCACAGCAGGGGGCGCAGGTAGAACATCTTGCGCGTTGGTATTTAGTCCAAGAAATAGGGTACTTGAAAAAATTGATATTAATATGATAAAGCCCCTTTTAGTCATGTGCAACAGTATCTGCGATAGGTTTACTCAAAGGGGTGGTTTTATCTTTTTTACCAAACACGGAAACGTTGATATAGCGTTTTGGATGTACACGAACATCATCCACTAATGTGTTTAAACTTGTAATAGTGTTTTTTAGTTCCTTATAAACTTCGGGGTCATTTAATAATTTAGCTGCAGTTCCGTTTCCTGTATTTAATTTTTTTAAAGTGACAGATAATTCATTTACTGCAGTATGTAAACTTGAAATAGTACTGTTTAAGTCAGCCGACTTTAATGATTTTGTCGTACTGTCGATATTATTGATAATCGAATTAATTTTATTATTATTCTCGTTTAAGTTTTTTGTAAACTTGTTTACATTTTCAAAGGATTGCGCAATAGAACCATTTTGTTTTTGTAGCATTAATTCAATAGAAGCCATGGAGTTATTCAAGCTATTGGTGGTCGTTGTTAAATTGGCAAGAATAATACTAAAGTTTTCCTTGTTTTGATCATTTAAAACTTTGTTTATATTAGTCAACACTTTATCTAAGGAGGTAATCGCATTTTTTGTTTGCTCTCCTAAGGGGGAGAGTGTATTCATAATGTCACCTAATAAACTCGAAGAAGGTGCTGTTTTAATGGTGTCTTCGTTTTTAAAATAATTAGGGGCATCACCTAAAAGAATGCTGATACTGTTCGTGCCTAATGGATTTTCTTGGATGGCAGCTATAGAATTTACTGGTATTTTATATCCTTTATTAAAACGAATGGTGACTGCAATTTCAGATAGGTTTTCATTTGCATTTTCGATATCAAAAACGGCACCTACTTGGTACCCATTAATAAACACAGGGTTGGATATAATGAGGCCTTTAGTATCTTTATATTTTGCGTATAAAAAATTACCAGATTTAAACATCGTTTTACCTCTTAGGACATTGAATCCTAATATAATTAATGTAACAGCGATCACTGCTAAGGCGCCTACTTTGGTTTCATTTGATACCCGCATTCCGAAAATTGGTTTATACTTTAAAATTAGTTTAAATATAGATTCGTTGTTATTTACTTGAATTCTATTTTATATTGTTCTTTTGTTGATTTTCAAGTGAAAACTTATACCTGATTAGCGATTTGGTGATGACTTCACAAATTTCCTTTTGACCAATTTCACTATTGAGGTAATCTTCATCCTCAGGGTTTGACAAAAAGCCTGTTTCAACTAATACTGCTGGCATGGCCACTGCTTGTAGTACCCATATGCCTTTTGGCCTTTGCTTTGCCTCTCGACTAATTCTTCCTGAATTTTTAAATTCTTCTTCAATTGTTAAAGCTAAACTTGCAGCTCTTTGGAAATATTGTTGTGTTAATAAGCTGGCCATCATCGTTCTAGTTGGATCGGCGTCTTTATTTAATTCCTTGATTTGTCTTTCAGACACGGAATCTAGTTTCTCTACCATTTCGTCCACCATATTATCGGCTACCTCTTTTCTATCATCTGATTTCCTTATACCATAAATGAAAGTTTCAGTACCTCTTGCAGGGTTGGGGCTATAAGTGGTTCTATAATTAGGCACTTTCCTTGTTACTTTTCGCTTTTTACCATTCTTTTTAACAGTATAGGTTTTATTGATATAGCCTAAGAACTCCTTATTAGCAATAGGGCCTGCTGAATTGGTATGAATACAAACAAATAAGTCACCTTTGGCTTGGTTGGCGATGATTGCTTTTTCAACGACAGAATTATATACATCTGTTCTTCGGGTAAGAATCACTTCCACATCGGGTATGGATTGATGTATATATTCTTCTAATTTTAAAGAAATGGCTAAAGAAACAGCTGCTTCGGTTGAATATTTGCCATCTCCTCCAGGGTCAGTACCTCCATGGCCAGGGTCAATTACGATACGTTTTAGGCTACGAGGCTGATTTTGTGCATAGCTAAACAGGGTTATTAAGCTAAAAAGGGCTAAACAGCCAAAACGAAATGCTAAATTCAATCTATTTTGCTTCATAATCAGTGCCTTAATAGGGTTTTGCTTTATTTTTGCAATAGTGATAAAGCTAGGATACAAAAATAACGAAAAATACAGCCCCTCTATTGTTAATATTGGCATTTTCCTAATATTAGCATTTCTTTTAATGCCCTCCTTTTCGGGTTTTAGTCAGCAACAAAAAGCCACTAAGTCATCTAAACGTGCATCCAAATCAAATAATGAGATTATAAAGGGGGATACTAGCCAATCATTAAATGGCAGGAACCTAAAATTAGTAGATAGTACCTCGTTCATTTCAGATAGTAGCAAGAAAATAAAAGATAGCACTAAGTCCATTCAAATAATGCGCATCTCTAAAGACAGTATGGATGCTCCGGTGGATTATAATGCTTTAGATTCGGGCGTGATGATTATGTCAACCAAGGAGTTTTTTTTATACGGGAATGCAAAAACCAAATATAAAACAGCACAATTAGAAGCGGCGAACATTGTGTATGATCAACAAAGTCAAAATATTAGGGCTTATGGCGCTAAAGACACAACGGGCAGTCCTTTAAGTAACCCCAAATTTCAAGAAGGTGATTTGGTATCTGTCAATGATTCTATTTACTTTAATATAAAATCCAGCAAAGGCCTTACAAAAAATACCAACTTTCAGCAAGGTGAAATTTTTGTAAATGCCAATACGATGAAAAAAGTAAATAAGGATGTTGCATTTGCATATATGGCTCGATTCTCGACCTGTAATTTAGATGAACCCCATTTTGCATTTAGAACCAATAAATTAAAAATCATTACTAATAAAATAGGTGTTTCTGGGCCTACATTCCCTGAATTTGAAGGAGTCCCTTTTCCTATAGGAATTCCATTTGGTATTTTCCCATTAGCCAAAGGCAGGCACTCAGGATTAATGGCACCTGCATTTTCGACTAGTGAAGATTTTGGTTTAGGATTTGAAGGGCTTGGATATTATAAGGTATTGAGTGATAATTTTGATGCAACCTTAAGGACCAATATTTATTCTTATGGCGGTTGGAATTTAAATTTAAATAGTAAATACATTTTAAGATATAAGTATTTGGGAAATTTCAATTTGAGTTTGCAAAACACACGCATATTAAATAGGAATGCTGCCATCAATGAAGAATTTACTGGAGGGCGCACTTTTATGCTCAACTGGTCTCACTCCATGGATCAACGCGCAAGACCAGGTACCACTTTTTCGGCTAATGTAAATTTTGGAAGTACGAAATACAATCGTTTATTATTAAACAATCCCTATCAAAATTTTCAAAACCAAATAAGTTCTTCTGTTAGCTATACAAAATCATGGGATAATAAATATAATTTATCGGTGAATTTAAACCACAATCAAAATAGTAATTTAGGGTTGGTGAATATGAGTTTGCCTAATATCAACTTTAATGCGTTAACTATTTATCCATTCCAAGCCAAGGATCAAATTGGAGCTGGCAAATGGTATGAAAAATTAGGTATTGGCTACAACGGTAGTTTTCAAAATCAATTGGCATTTTATGATTCTGCTTTTAATTTTAAAAAATTATTAGATACAATGCAGTGGGGGGCACAACACAGCATTCCAATTAGTTTATCACTGCCTTCTTTAGGGCCATTTACGATATCACCTGGTGTTTCATTTGATCAAAAATGGTTTGGGCAACAAAATACAAAGTCATGGAATAGTAACACGAATCGAGTAGATACGATGATTGATCGAGGATTTTATCAAGCCACCAATATGAGTTTTAGTTTGGCTACATCCACCCGTATTTTCGGAACCTATAAATTCAAAGAAAAAAGTTCTATCAAAGCAATTAGACATGAGATAAGGCCAAGTTTATCTATGAGTTACACACCCGATTTAGCAGCGGGTTATCACTATACCACACAAATTGATTCAACAGGTCGAAAATATAGATTCTCAAAATATGACGGTATTGGGATGGGGGGCGGTTACTCTGAAGGTACTTTTGGTGGAATGGGATTTGGAGTGGATAATTTGTTAGAGATGAAAGTAAAAGACAAGACGGATACAAGTGCCGAGGCTTTTAAGAAATTTAAATTAATTGAAGGGTTTGGTTTTAATTCAAATTATAATTTTTTAGCAGACAGCTTTGCTTTAGGTAATTTTAATATTTACTTAAGAACCACTTTGTTTGAAAAGCTGAATATTACTTCTAGCTTAACCATGGATCCTTATGCTACAGATAAAAAAGGATTTAGAATTAATAAATTTGATTTTGATCCAGCTAAGTTAAAATTTGGAAATGTAACAGGCGGTGGAGTTTCTTTATCCACTTCTTTTAAAAGCAAGGTAGATGAGGATAAAGACAAGAAGAAAAAAGAAATTCCTATTGATCCATTCATGACACCCGATGAACAACAACGACAATTGCAGTATGCAAAGTCCAATCCGGCAGAATTTACTGATTTTAATATACCATGGACTTTAACATTGTCATATTCTTTTCAATTTACAAGACAGATGAAACCCGATTATTCTGGATTTCAAATCAATACTTACTCAAGCTTAAATTTTAATGGAGATTTTAGTATTACACCAAAATGGAAATTAGGAGGTACGGGGTATATAGATATTACAAAAGGGAATATTCAACAAATGAGTATGTTTATCACTCGAGAAATGCATTGTTGGCAATTGGCTATTAATGTTACACCTATTGGTTTATTCAAATCATTCAGTATCACGGTTAATCCTAAATCAGGGATCTTAAGAGATTTGAAGATCAACAGAAGTCGTACTTTTTCATCCTCTACTTACTAAATAAGTATAGTTAGGACTTATTATTTTTTAAATAATAGTCAGACATAATATCATATACTAATTTCTTTAATGATTGTTGGGTATGCCCTTCAGTTGATATAGCGGGTAAGATATGCATGCTGATTTTACCTGGTGTCAAATATAAAATTGGTTTGGCGGGTAGTATTTTTTTAGTATTTAATATCACCACTGGCACGATTGGTTTTTGGGCATCCACAGCTAGTTTAAAGGCGCCATCATAAAATGATTTAAGTGGCTTTTCTGTTCTATTGCGAGTGCCTTCTGGATAAATGAGCATATCTAAGCCATTATTTAATACCCTTCTCATTTCTTCATAACTTTTACGACGGCTCTCATTATTTTTTCTATCCACAATCACCGTTGCAAATTGGTATAACCATCCAAACAAAGGAACATAAACAAAACTTTTTTTGGCAATGGTTTTATTAGCTCTTGGTAAAAAGGGGGTACTTACAGGGATATCAATTAAACTATTATGGTTACATACAATGACTGCATTGTCCAATCCTTCAAAAACTTCCTTTCCTTTTACTTCAAACGAACAGCCCGATAAAAACAAAAAGGAACCCATCCATAATTGAGATACGATACGATGGTACCTTGATTTTTGAGGATCAGGAATAAAAAAGCAAACCATATAAAATGGAAAAAACACAAGCATGGTTGTTGCGAATACCACTAAGGCCCAAACGCCTAGGATGCGATGTATTATATTTTTTATCAATTTCATAATAAATAATTTAAGGTGTCCAATCAATGGGATCTAAATGATTTTTTACTAAGTATTCATTGGTTAAACTAAAGTGTTTACATCCAAAAAATCCATTATGCGCACTTAAAGGCGAAGGATGCGCTGCTTTTAGAATTTTATGTTTTGTGGCATCAATATATATTTGTTTTTGATGTGCAAAATTTCCCCATAATAAAAAAACAATTCCATCTTTATGATTGGATATATGTTGAATAATATCATTGGTAAAATCCATCCATCCAATTTTACCATGACTTGCGGGTTCGTTTTCTCTTACAGTTAAGACTGCATTTAATAAAAGTACACCTTGATTTGCCCATTTTGTCAAATTCCCTGTTGTTGGGATGGGCATACCAATATCTTTTTGAAGTTCTTTATAGATATTCATTAAAGAAGGGGGTATTTTGACTCCATTAGGAACTGAAAAACTTAAACCCATAGCTTGGTTCGGATTATGATAGGGATCCTGTCCTAGAATAACAACTTTAACCTTATCATAAGGGGTTAGGTTAAATGCATTAAAAATGAGAGATCCTTTAGGGTATATGACAGTATGAGTAGCGCGTTCTGTCTTTAGATGCGTTGCAATTTGAATAAAGTAAGGCTTCTCAAACAAATTTGACAATGCTTGCTTCCAGGAAGGTTCCATTTTCACATCCATATCGCAAATTTAAGGTAAAAATAGTAACTTTCTATTCGTTAAAACCGACCTATGATTCGACCCTTTGGACTATTGTTATTTACATTATTAATACATTTTGCAAATGCGCAAGTCAAATTATCAAATGAGGTGTGTGATATCAAAATGGTATATAATCATGATAGTTCTATGATCAATTCCCTACATTGGAATATAGGGAACAAAGCAGTTGAATATACATTACCTAAACCCCTGTCTTTATTCAGTTTATCTGAAAAGAATAATAAATATGGCAAATCCTATTTGCAAAATAGAATTACAAAAACTATTACAACAAAAAAATGGATTCAAATTCAATTTGAGATTATAAATATATCCTCAGACACAATTGAGCTTCATAATATCATACCTTTTGAGATTCAATCTAATCAAGTGTATATCACAGGACTTGGTAATCATTCATTGTCAAGAACACATTTATTTATTCCCAATAAAAAGCCGGTCAATGTCATAGTACCTGATAATGCATGGGAAATGGGGTATAATACCATGCCTTTATTTACACCTAAAAACGAAGTGGATTCATTCTACTTATATGGATTTTCGCGCCGAGATAGGGCTAGTGTAAAAAATGGGAAGGCTAGAAGATTTGAAACCATTTTATATCCTAAAGGCACAGTTCATTTTACTGTTTGGATTGAAATTTACAAAGGAAATTGGCAAAATGGTATCACTACATTATTTCAACAACGAAAGTTATATGACCTTGAACAATTTAATGATACCTTATATCAACGAAAAGATTTAGAATGGGTTAGACATTCTTATTTAATGCATTTGATGATGTCATGGGATAAATTCTTTTACAATAATAAAAAAGCTTCCTATTCGATACCGGATTTTATTCAACGAGGGGAAAAATTATATGGAGGAGATGATATTATTGCTATTTGGCCTACCTGGCCCACTTTAGGATTGGATCAACGCAATCAATTTGATTTATTTAATGATTTGCCAGGAGGTTTGCCCGCAATAAAAAATATCAGTAATCAGCTTACTGCATTGAATAAGCATTTATTTGTCTCTTATAATCCTTGGGATGTGGATACAAGAAAGATGGATCATTACCAAGGGTTGTCTAAACTAATTGAGTCAACAAATGCCGATGGAGTAGTATTAGATACACAAGGAAGTTCAAGTGAAGCTTTACAAAATGCAGCAGATTCTGTTAGAAAGGGAGTAATCATGTATAGTGAAGGGATGGCTGTGCCATCGGCTATGCCTGGCATTATTTCGGGAAGAGTGCATAATGCATTGTATTACCCACCCATGTTGAATTTAAATAAATGGATACAACCTGGATTTGCTATTTATCGTGTCGCAGAATTATACAAGGAGCCCATACGTCGTGAATTTGCAACTAGTTTTTTTAATGGTTATGGAACTGAAATAAATATAATGGCACCTGGTCAGCCAGAATGGGTGGAAAGTCAATATGCGTTTTTAGGTAAAACCACTCGATTATTGCGTCAGCTGTCTGATAATTTTAATGCGCCCAATGCCATCCCTTTGTATCCAAGTATAGAAGATGATATTTGGGTAAATGCATGGCCAACAGAAAACAAAACCGTGTATACCATTTATTCATTAAAGCCAGAAGGTTTTAAGGGGCCTCTTTTTTCTGTCACACCAAAAGCAGGATGGCATTTTGTAGATGTGTTTCATCATGAATTAATATCACCTATAAAGATGGCTTCGACTAGTAATATGATTTTGGCTGAAACAGAATCCTTCCATAAAAAATATCTAGGTACCAATAATGAATCTGCGGTGGATTGTATCATTCATACACCTATCCAAATTCAAGCTTCTGTCATTAAAAACGATTTAAAAATTCAGTTGGCATCAACATTAGATAAAAAAGAGGATTGTTTTATACAAATTTGGACCACTGAACCCAGTTTTACAAAAAAGCCACTCCTAATTAAAGCAATCAGTCAAACCATTTCTATTCAAAATTACTTTGGACAATTTGAGGGGAAATTAATACTTCAATTGATGCAAAAAAAAGATGCACGTGAAACTTTACTTGACGAAACAATAGTAACACTTGAGTCGGGGGCCAGTAGAATTATGGATTTGCTATCTTCTCCAAAAAAAAGGGACATTCCAACCAGCAAGATGGTAGCTATTCCGTCAGGAAAATTTATATTTCATCAAACACATGGGGATGATTTTATTCCTTATCCCATTTTTAAAGACACCAATTCAACGGAAGTTGCTTCCTTTTGGATAGATCAATTCCCCGTTACGAATCTTGATTTTTATCATTTTATTCAATCTAGTCATTATAAACCTACTGACACACATAATTATTTAAAACATTGGTTAAATGGTAAACCAATAGTGAAGGATGAAAATAAACCTGTCACTTTTGTGAGCTATGAAGATGCTACTGCTTTTGCCAATTTTTATGGCAAAGCATTACCTACTGAAATTCAATGGCAGTATGCTGGTCAAGGTGCTTCCTTAAAAGAATGGCCATGGGTACAAAAAACACCCGTCACCAGAACCTATGAGGAAGTCACTAATACATTAAGTGTGATACATATTAATGGCATTGACAGTAATTATTGTAATTTAGGGAATGGGGTATTAGATACGGTGGGTGCTTATCCAAAAGGGAAGAGTGCTTTTGGTGTAAGTGATTTAGTGGGTAGTGTATGGCAGTTAACGCAAGATATTTATGCCTCAGGTAGTTATCAATATATCATCATGAAAGGGGGGAGTTATTTTAAGCCTGCAGGAAGTTGGTGGTATGTTCAGGGTGGGCCGCGTGAATTAACCTATGCTCAGTACTTATTAAGAGTAAGTTCAGGTTTTAAACGCAATGGTACGGTTGGATTTAGATGTGTATATAATGGAAAACGATTATAAAAATAAAAATGTAAAATATGAAATTGACTCATCTTGTTTTAATGTTAATCTTAAGTATTGCAATTCAAGCGCAAAGTAACCTCGTTAAAATTGAGCCTATCAATTTTTCAAAAGTTAACGTAACGGATGCTTTTTGGAAGCCCAAAATGGATTTAGTTGCTACTAAAACATTAGCAGCTTGTATTTATCAAACTGAACAAAATACGGGGCGTATCCGAAATTTTGAAAAAGCAGCTCGAAACAAAGGAGAAACGCATGAAGGAATCTTTTTTGACGATTCAGATGTTTACAAAGCAATAGAGGCTATGGCCTATGCTATTAAAACGAGTAAGGATAAAAATTTAGAGGCAAAAGCGGATGAGTGGATTGATAAAATAGCTGCTGCGCAATTACAAGATGGTTATTTAAACACATATTATACCTTAACTGGATTAGATAAAAGATGGTCAGATATGAGCATGCATGAAGATTATTGTGGAGGCCATATGATCGAAGCTGCGGTGGCTTATTATGATGCTACTGGGAAGCGTAAATTTTTAGATGTTGTTATTAAATGGGCTAATTATTTTGATTCCGTATTTGGACCTGGCAAAAGAGATTGGGTGACTGGACATCAGGAATTAGAACTTGCATTGGTTAAATTATACAGGGTAACACAGGATAAAAAATATTTAAATTTAGCTGAATGGTTATTGTCAGAACGTGGCAAAAAATTAGCTGTAGGATATACTTGGAGCGATTGGAAGGATACTTTATATACACAAGATAAAGAGCCTGTAAAACAACAAACACAAATTACCGGTCATGCTGTTCGCGCCATGTACTTATATACAGGTGCTGCAGATGTAGCTGCTCATACAGGAGATGCAGATTATCTAAAAGCTATGCGAACTGTTTGGGAGGATGTGGTATATCGTAATATGTATATAACAGGAGGTATTGGTTCGGCGGGAACGAATGAAGGTTTCTCAAAGGATTATGATTTGCCAAATGAACAAGCTTATTGTGAAACCTGTGCATCTGTTGGAATGGTATTTTGGAATCAACGAATGAACAGTTTAACTGGTAATGCAGAATACATGGATGTTTTAGAACGAAGTTTATATAATGGTGCTTTAGATGGTTTATCACTGAGTGGTGACAAATTTTTTTATGGCAATCCATTGGCTTCAAATGGTAGACATAAAAGAAGTGAATGGTTTGGAACTGCTTGTTGCCCATCTAATATTGCTCGTTTGATTGCATCTATTGGTAATTATATTTATGGCTATAAAGACGGCAAAATTTTCATCAATTTATTTATAGGTAGCCAAACCACCATTAATTTACAAAAAGGGGATATGCAAATCACCATGAATACTGGATATCCATGGAATGGTAATGTTCAGTGTACTTTAAATATGAAAAAGAAACTATCTGCTCCTATAGCTTTTAGATTGCCAGGATGGGCTACAGGTATTGCAGCGCCAGGTGGGTTGTATGATTTTACAAATCCTATTGATGAAAAGCCAATTTTATTATTAAATGGGATAGCTATTCCTTATACAATTCAAGATGGTTACGTGGTAGCACAAAATGAATGGAAGGATAAGGATGTGATAGAGTATAAGTTACCTATGACTATTAAAAAGGTTTCAGCAAGAACAGAACTTAAATTTAACAATGATCGTGTCGCATTACAAAGAGGACCTATCGTTTATTGTATTGAAGGTGCTGATAATGATGGGAAAGCTTGGAATGTGATTTCTCCAAGTACGATATCATTTAGTACAGAAGAATTTAATATATTAAATGAAAAAGTAGTCAGCTTGGTTGCTGAATTACCAAGTATTCAAATTGCTAATAATGGATTTACAGCAAACACGGTAATGCAAAAAGTACGGGCTATTCCATATTATACTTGGTGTAATCGAGGCAGTAATCCTATGCAAGTATGGATACCCACAACATTTAAAGAGGTAAAGGTGAATTATTAAACCAGGACAAGTATTTAATGCTTTAAAGTATTCATTGGGATAACAAAGATGGGTTTGGTAGAATGTCTTATGATATATTCAGCGGTACTACCCATGAATATATGAGATATGCCCGTTCGTCCATGTGTGCCCATGACGATGTAATCTACATTTTCCATATTCGCCTTTTCAATGATATCCGTTTTGGAATTTCCTTTTTCAACATATACTTCTATTTCAAGATTTTTATGTTGGGATTTAATTTTCTCTAATTCTTGCACAGTGTATTCAACTTGTGAATTGTATACATCATCCCACTGAATAGGAGAGGTGGCCATATCTGGTTGTATGTAGTTGACATAAATATTTACAATAGATCCTAAAATTACTTTTGCATTCATGATGGTAGCTAACTCTAATCCTTTTTTAATCACGAATAAATAGTCGTCATCTAAATCTATGGCTATTAATATTTTATTTTTCATAATTTTTGATTTTTAAATCCAAAATAGTTAATTGACATTTTGAATTACCTTAACGAATGTAGAGTGTAACCATATTTGATCATGTGACTTCGGTCATAGCCTAATATGATTTACATTAGGCAAGGCATAAAAAAACCCAGTTACATGATGGTAACTGGGTTAGGATTTACTTTTTTTAAAAAAGCTATTGATTGGGGCCTCTGCCACCTCCGCCTCTTTGTTGAGACATGGCTTCAATCACTTTTTTGGCGATATCAGCAGGTAATGCCTTTTCTAATCTTTTGTTTCTTTCTTCATTAATTTCTTTCATTTTCTCCGCTCTTGCTTCTTCACTTAATTCTCTTAATGCCATCATTTTAGGACGGAAATCAGTAGAGATTGCAATGACAGAATCCACTTGTACATCATTACAACCTAATGCTTTATATCTTTCCTTCATCATAGCTAATCTTGCTGCAGGATCCATCTGCCCACCTCCGCCACCTTGTGCATTGGCAGATAATGTAGAAAGACTTAAAATAATCGTTAAAATACCTAAGATTTTTTTCATACTTATAATTTTAGTTTATTGAATCTAAGATTAATTTTTGGTGTAAAAAGTTAAAATAAACTTTGTTATTTAAAATTGCTGTAAATGAAGTACTTATGTATTAAAAGTAAATTCAGGTAAAGCTAACTTAATGCCTCCTTGCATAGCCGATTCATGTGCCAAAATACCTACACAAGTGATATTGGCAGATTGTTGTGCATTAGGGAAGGGAGTTCGATTTTCATGTAAGGCGTTTAAAAATTCATTCACTAAATGGGGGTGAGAACCTCCATGTCCTGAACCTTGAATAAATGAAAGGTGTTGATTGCTGTCTGCATCATATACCCCTTGTATGGTAAAGGATTGTATTTCCTTAGGTAGTAAATGTGCAAAATCAGGTACTGTGATGTTTTCCGGGGTTTCACCTACATGTAATACGGGAAGTGCATGTTCCACTAAGGACCATTCAAAACTTTTTTTAGAACCATATACATCAAAACTTTCACGATATTGTCGAGCCGTATTAAATAAGGAACGGGTTACTTCACCTGCAATATCAGAGTTTCTAAATTGTATATGACAACTTTCGATGGCAAATGGGGAATTGTATTTTGGAATTAAATGTTCATCAATACGACCCGATCCAACACAGGAAACAAAACTGGCTTCCTTACCTATAAATCCAACAATAGGGCCTACACAATGCGTTGCATAATGCATAGGAGGCAACCCTTCCCAATAGCCTGGCCATCCTGCCATTTCTTGTTGATGTGAAGCACGTATAAATTGAATTTTACCTAATTCTCCTTTATTGTATAATTCCTTAACAAAAAGATATTCTCTGCTATATACCACCGTCTCCATCATCATATATGTTTTACCACTTTGCTGAACGGCTTCCACAATTAATCTACATTCTTCTACTGTTGTTGCCATTGGCACGGTGCAGGCAACATGCTTCCCTGCTTTTAATGCTTTTATGGTTTGTTCTGCATGACTTTGAATAGGGGTGTTAATGTGAACAGCATCCACATTAGGATCCTTTATAAGTTCATCAAAATTGGTATATCTTTTTTCGATGCCAAAAGCATCACCAATGGCATTTAATTTATTTTCATCTCTTTGGCATATTGCATACATATTTGCCAGTGGATGTTTTTGATAAATAGGTATAAACTCAGCGCCAAAACCCAATCCTACTATTGCAATATTCATTTTTTTCATAAATTTTTAATTGAATGTTTTTTTCATAAATTTTAAACCTTCTTGTGCAAATATTTCCTGACTTTCTGCAAGTGGTTTCCAAATACAAACAGCTTCAGCTAGTTGCTGATTCATTGGGGTGAAACTTTCTAAACTAATCATGCCTTTATAATTGATCTTGTTTAATCCTAGCACATAATCATTCCAAGGTGTAATACCAGAACCAGGTATACCTCGGTGATTTTCGGAAATTTGCATATGGATTAAGTTGTTTCCTGCTTGTAATATTGCATCCATTGGATTTTTCTCTTCAATATTCATATGAAAACTATCTAAACTAATTTTTGCTGATGGGTGATTAATTTCTTGAACCAATTTGCAAACATCTGCAGAAGTATTGACCAAATCAGTTTCGAAACGGTTAATAGGCTCAATGGCTAATGAGCAATCATATTGTGAAGCTATTTCACATGCAATACGAACATTCTTAACTGCTAAATCCCATTGGGCCTGGCGATCTTTCGGGGAAAGCATTCTGCGTTTTCCGACAGCTGAATAAATGGGACCAGCTAAAAAATGTGTATTCCATTTATTGCATAATTTAAAACAGGCTTCTATATAATCAAAGCATTGTTGATGAACTAAGGGATCACTGTGTGTTAAATCCCTTGATGCACCAAAAGCACCACAAACCACTGCCGATAATTTATATTTACTTAAAGCAGCAGCTACTAAATCGGCATCAATTAGGCTTGGATCTTCTATAGCGATTTCAATGAAATCGTATCCTAGAGCAGCTACTTTTTCAAATAGGGGTTCAATATGTGGTGAAGTAAAGGGTGAAACAAATAACCAACTACTCACACCCAATTTATAATCTAATGACATGTAATTTTATTTTGCAATCACTTTCATAACTCCATTCATAATTCTCCAATGACCAGGGAAGGAGCAGATGTATGGATATTCTCCAACAGTTTCTGGAATTTTTATAGTCATCGAGTAGGTTTTTTGGGGATTTACTAAAGGGGTTGAAAATAAAACTTCAGGTACCTTAGGTATATAATTTAATTCAGCACCATTAGGTTCTGCTGCTAATTTATCTGCAGCTGCACCTACTTTATCTTTAGATCCAGGTTTTAAGATTAATAAGTTGTGTTGCATGTAATCTACATTCACTAAATTTATTTTTACTGTACTTCCTGCTGTAACTGTAAATTCAGTAAGTGCATATTTCATTTGATTTTTAATAACATTAATGTTCACAGTTTGGTCAATAGCTACGATTCCTTTTTGACTATTTACTTTAGCATGTTCACCTAATGCAGATTTAAGGGCTAAACTGATCCACTTATCATCTTGGTTATCTTTTTTAGATAACATACCATTTAAAATAGTAAAAGTTTCCTTAGTTGGTTTCATATCAGCAATTGCAATCACTGCGGCTAATCGAACCCTTAAATCAGTATCCTCAAATATTTTAGCATTTTGATACGCTTTAACAATATTAGGTAATGCCTTAGTGACTTCTACTGCTGCTTTACGAACACCTCCTGAGCCATTTTTTAATGCATTGATGGCTACTGTAATTGCGGCTGGGTTATTATTTAATAAGCCAAGTCCATGTAAAGTCCATAATGCATGAATAGCAGGAGGGTTGATTCCAATTGCATCTACCTTATTATTATTGATGATTTTATATAATTCAGCTGCTACTGTATTATCCTTGGACTCCACTAATAATCTTTGAGCAGTTGTTCTCCAGAACATATTATTATTAGACAATGCTTTAATTAAACCAGCTTTGTCTTTAATATCTAAACTTGTTTTTTCATTCACAGGGGCATCATTGTAGATCAATCTATAAATACGACCTCTTTCATGGTCTCTTAATGGATTAATATGGGCATTCCCTTTTCCATTATCAAAGCCTTTAGGAGTAGGGTTGTGTTGAATGATAAAATCATACCAATCAGTTACCCATACATTTCCATCTGGACCTACTTCAGATTGAATGGGTGCAAACCATTCGTCAGCACTTGCCACTAAATTCCATCCATCACCCACTTCCTTAAATCCGGCACCTTTTTGTTGTATATAGTTTTTATGTATCAATCTTCCTGTAGGTTCACAAACAAAAGCCACTTTATTCCAATAATCGGATGGATAGTTTCGAGCAGTATATAAACTTTGTCCAGCTGCAGCCGTAAAACCACCAAACACATCTACTTGTCTTAAATTTTTTGTCACCACGTGCATCGCATAGTGGGCGTCAATTTTTTCGGTGCCTGTATTTTCAGGGAAAGTATTTTTCATGATTCTTTTAGGTACGCCAAAAAATACACTATGGGTATTATTTGCGGTAGATGCAAAAACATCAAATTCTTCCGAGAATCCCAATCCCCAAGTATTGTTGGTGGTACCCCCTAAAAATTCAATATTGTTTACTTTTTTAGTCGTAGGTTTAAAACTATAAATACCCATTTCAAACTCGGTAGAGTCTTTACCTTTTTTACTAAAAAATCCTGAATAACCAACAGTCCCCCAAATTTTATTGTCTAATCCATATCTTAAATTAGAAGGCCCCGCGTGTGTATCAGTAAGACCCCAACCCGTTAAGATGGTATCTTTAATATCTGCTTTGTCATCACCATTATTATCTTTTAAAAATAAAAAGTAAGGTGCTTGTGCAACAATGATTCCACCATCAGAAAAAGTAAAACTGGTTGGAATATTTAATTTATCTGCAAAGACCGTTGATTTATCAGCTTTGCCATCGTTATCGGTATCTTCTAGTATGACAATTTTATCTTGCCCACCTTCCTTATTTTCTCTTACTTCGTTTGGATAATCTACAGTTTCTATAGCCCAAAGTCGTCCTTTTTCATCCCAGTTAATATAAATAGGATTAATGATTAAGGGTTCAGAAGCAAAAAGTTTTAAATCAAATCCAACAGGGATTTGAATAAGAGATTGCGATTGTGCAGGGTTTAAAGCACCTTGGTATTTGGGTGCTGGATTGCGTTTTTCATAATTAGGAATAATCGCATCAGTATATGTGGGCTCGGCAATTTTAAAAGCAGCTAAATTAGCGGTGGCTTGATCATTCATTGACCATAAAATTCCATTTTCAACCAACTGTAAGAATTGAGGATTCTTAAAAGTAATTTCATCATGTCCATATGCAGTATAAAACACTTTTCCTTTGCCTATATTTTGTGTCCAAGTATAAGGCTCATTTCTATTGCCTTCTCTACGCTCAGTAAGGACATTAATACGCGGACTTAATAAAGTATGGATATAGGTTTCATCTTTTGTATAAAAAGGGGTAATGTTTTTTACTAATGGATTATTATAATCTTTAAAAATTGAAGGAAAGGAGTCGTAGCCATGTTCTTTAAATTGACCACCAATCATATCCACTACTTCAGGGGAATTTCTAAAGCAATAGGAAGCACAATGAATAGGTATAAATCCTTTTCCGTTTTTTACAAAATCCAATAAAGCGGTAGCTTGACTATTACTAATGGTATCATAATTAGCATAAAGTATTAAGCCATCATAGGGCTTTAAAGTCTTTTCATTTAAATCATTAATATTAGTGGTGTATGTAATATTAATGCCTTTTTTAAAATACTGTTTTGACATAATGCTAGCCAGTACATCTGAATTGTGATGTTGACTATCATGGCCTAAAAACAAAAGCTCTAATCTTTTAGGAGTTTGAGCTAATAAATTAACTGACAATAAGAGTAAAGAAATAAAAGCAATGCTTTGTTTCAAAAGACGATTCATATTTTTTATAATTTTCAAGTGAGTCCTTTTTACAGGAATTTGAAGCATTAAGATATTAAAAATATTAATACAATGACCTTATTTTATCTATATAATTAGCCTAATTGTATGCAATATTTAAAAACAATTGGGGGTGCCTAGATATTCAAAAAAATAGCATAAATTTAGTTGACACTTAATCATCCCATGCATCAAAGAAAACTCAAACCAATAATGTATATAAAGGGCACACTTATTATTGTTGGAATGATCTTTTCATTTATAATATCAACAGCTCAGGATGTTAAAATACTCACCAATCAATTCATTGATTCTTTACCAGTTACCCCGTCCTGTCATGCATCAACTATTATTGAAATTCCAGGAGGTATCATGGCAGCTTGGTTTGGAGGTATTCAAGAGAGTGATCCACAAGTGGGAATTTATATGTCAATACTTCATAATGATAAATGGACAAGGCCAGTGGAGATTGCCAATGGTAAGTTTGCAGATGGTCAACAATACGCATGTTATAATCCTGTATTACAAAAATTTCCTGATGGGGAAATTGTATTATTTTATAAAATAGGGAAAGGCCCTAGTACTTGGTGGGGAATGATAATTAGAAGTTTTGATAATGGAGCCAATTGGTCAAAGCCCGAAAAACTACCAGAAGGTATTTATGGCCCCATTAAAAATAAAGGGTATTTAACTAAGCAAGGTGTTTTAGTATGTCCCTCAAGTACCGAAGACAAAGGTTGGCGAGTACATGTTGAATTCACAGCAGATAAAGGTAAAACATGGACCAAAACAGCTTCATTAACGGATCCCACAATTGCAGGGGTAATACAACCTGCATTACTAGTTCATGGCATGAATCATTATGAGTTTTTAATGCGTAGTCAGCAAGATATCATTATGAGTATGGAATCAAAAGATGGCGGCTTACATTGGTCAGATTTGGCTAGAACTAATTTACCTAATCCAAATTCAGGTATTGATGCAGTCACCTTAAAAAATGGAAAATTTGCTTTAGTATATAATCCTACCATAAAAAAAGGAATGGATAGAGGTGAATTAACCCTTGCTAATTCTAAGGATGGTAAACAGTGGAATCCCTTATTCACACTTGAAAAAGAAGTAGGAGCCGAATTTTCTTATCCTGCTATAATACAAACTCAAGATGGAATTTTACATATAACCTATACCTGGAAGCGACAAAGGATAAAATATATAAAAGTACAACTTTAAAAAAATGGTTTTTTACCCAACTATGAAAAGTATTCTTTTATTTATTACAATTATCATTATAATTCCAGTTTATTCTCAAAATAAACTAGATACTGCTATCAAGGCCTTATCTGAAAAATATACACAAGAGAAAATTCATATTGTTTATAATAAGGAAACCTGGGTATCTGGGGAAACTATTTGGTTTAAGGGTAATGTCTTTTCTGGTTATGAAACTTCTGCTATATCGACCAATTTATACATAGAGCTTATCAATACCAACAAGAAGGTGGTTGCTAAAAGATTTTATCCACTTATCAATGGAGTAGTAGATGGGACAATTGCTTTAAGTGATACCTTATCTGATGGTGTCTATTTTATTAGAGCTTATACGAGCCTGATGCTTAATTATGACGAGTCGTTTCAATACTTACATCCTATTGTGATATATCAACCTAATTCTAAAAATGAATTAGTAAAAGAAATGATTACTTGGGACATATTGGCACAACCAGAAGGAGGTAATTTAGTAGATGGCGTGGAGTCAAAGGTAGCTGTCAGGTTTATTTCTAATGGTGATAAACCTTCCACTTGGAGTGGCTATTTAATTGATGAAGCGCATCCTGATATTAAGCTATTGTCTTTTACATCTATTGATCCCAATGTGTCGGTTTTTAGTTTTACGCCAACCTTAGGCATTCACTATAAAGTTCAAGTTGAAACAGGTCAATCTATGTCGAAAAGTGTTTCACTTCCTTTGGTAACGAGTAAAGGATTGACGATTAATATTTCACAGCAAGATAGTTTATTGGACTATACTATTAATTTCAAGGGAATAGAAGCTGGTAAAAGGTTTACTTTAATTGGGACCATTCAAAATGACTTGGTATACAAAATGAATTTTGTTACAAAAGATAGTTTTTTGTTCCGTTCTATTTCTACCTATAATTTACCCAAAGGGGTGCTGCATTTTACTTTATTTGATGACAACACGCAGGTTGTTTTAGAAAGGCTCGTTTTTTTAAAACCATCACTAACTCATTCCATTTTTATTGATTCTTCTACTAATAGTATTAATCCAAAGGGATATAACGAGTTGAGATTTGTTATAGATTCAGGATATGTTTCTAGTATGTTAGTGATCTCGGATTCTATAATGCAGTCGAATAATGATTTTTTAGGGTCTGTATGGTTAAGCTCAGATTTTAAAAATCCTATTGATCATGTGAGTGATTATTTACTTCAAACTAATCAACAAGAAGGACTAGATGGGATTATGATGAGTGAGAAATGGGAGCGATTTAATTGGGAAAATATATTAAACCATCAGTATCCAACCCTTCGTTTTTCAGAAGGTAATTATATAAGTTATACTGGGTTGGTTCTTTACAAAAAGAAACCATTAAAAAATGAGTTACTCAACTTATTACTTTTTTCGGCCGATTCTTCAAGGCAAGTGATACAAGCCATGACAGATACATCGGGTCAATTCACAATAGATGGATTGTTATTTGAGGGAAAGGCCAGTATGTCGTATAAATTTTATAATAAAAAATTATACAAAGAAAATGGCAACTTAGTATTGACACAGCAATTAACTCAAGCGCCCCAAATTTCAAAATTGCCGTCCCCAAATTATAAATTTGTATTGAAGGAAAATACTAAGGAACTAAGTACAACATTACTTAATGCCTTAGAGGATATTAAAATGCAAAAAACATTAAAATCAAATGAGCATACTTTAGCAGATGCGGTGGTGAGAGCAAGCTTAAAGAATCGCACCAAGCAATTAGCAGATAAACTTATTTCAGGAAGATTTACTTATGCACGAGAAACTATTATTGATTTTATCAATACAGAACAACCTAGTTTAGATTTGAGTGTAAGAACTTGGTTACTCGGTCGTATGGGCGCTCCTATGCCTAAGAATAAGTCTGATAAAAGTGTCCTTTTTTTTGTAGATGAATTTGATTCTGATTTAGACGAAATTAGTTTGATAACAATGAGTAATGTAGCAATGATCAAATTGGCAGCAAGATTAAACCAGCACTTTGTATTTATCTACTTAAAAAGAGGTGGGGAGATGACTTCGGTAGCAGATCCATTAAACAACACTTTAATCAATGGGTATAGTCCATCGGATCCTTATCCCATGCCTAATTATTTTTATGATTCATATAAATCTATAAGTAAAGATAAAAGACAGTTACTCTATTGGGGAAAATCAATTTCAAATACAAATCTTGCTGATAAGGTGACTATTAAGTTTTTTAATAACGATTTTCCAAGTCACAATAGATTGGTCTTATTAGGTACCAATCCAGAAGGACTTCCTTTTTATTCTGAAATAAATTTAAACAGCAACAAATTACCAAAGAAGTAATTATAATTAGACCTTTAATAACATTTCGGATTTGCCCTAAAGCAAAAATGTTCCTAAACGCGTTGGTTTAGAAACATTTATGTGTTTTTCATGTAAAAACTGTGATTCGGATTGGATTCGAACCAATGGCCCTCATCTTAGAAGGATGACGCTCTATCCAGCTGAGCTACCGAACCAAGCCCATTATTTCAATGAGGTGCAAATTTAATGAAAAATTAGGCTGATTTCAAAGAAAACAAGCCTATAAATCAATCTATTGCTATTAAGTCCCTGATAACCACACTTGCTACAGTACACCCAAAAATAGCAGGCATATAACTTAATGTTCCAATGATAGACTTTTTAGGATAGGCATTTTCGGTTTCTATAATTTTACTTTGATCTGGTTTTTCAGGACTAAAGACCACTTTTAATCCTTTTTTTATACCTAAAGCTTGTAATCTTTTACGAACATACCTTGCCAAATTACATTCATATGTTTTTGATAGATCTGTTACTTTGATTAAGGATGGATCCAACTTGCCACCTGCACCCATGGAGCTTACAATAGGAAGCTGACGATCCATACAAGCTTTAATTAAGTCCACCTTTGCCGATAGGGTATCAATGCAGTCTACGATATAATCCCAGTGCTCTTTTTCAATTAAATTTAAAGTCAAAGTATCCTCCATAAATATTTCTAAAACAGTTAATTCTAATAAAGGGTTAATATCTATCAATCGTTTGGCCAACACTTTTGCTTTTGATTGTTTTACTGTGGATTGCAGGGCAGGTATTTGACGATTAATATTGCTTTCATCAATTAGATCATTGTCAACAATGGTCATTTTTCCTACTCCCGCTCTGACGATCATTTCGGCGCAAATGCCTCCAACGCCACCTAGCCCAATAATGAGCACATTTTTACCCATTAGTTTTTCAACTTTTTCGTCCCCCAACATTAACTGTGTTCTACTCATCCAATAAGGTATCATATCGTATCTTTAATTATAAAAATGTAAATGTTATGGGTATTAAAAATGGTTGCTTGTTGATATTGATTTTCATAGTACAAACTACTTTTGCGCAAAATTCGGGTAATAATTCCATAAAAATACTGTCTCAAAAAAAAGGAGTGAGTATTCGAGGTTTAAGCGTACCTGATCAATCTACTATTTGGGCAAGTGGAAGTAATGGAAGTATTGCTTTGTCCGTGAATGGAGGAACTGACTTTGAATGGATACAAGTAAAAGGCTATGAGCGACGTGATTTTAGATCCATTTATGCATGGAATAATAAGGAAGCCATTATTGTTGCCGTTGCAGCACCTGCCGTTATTTTAAAAACCAAAGATGCAGGGGTTTCTTGGTATAAAGTGTATGAAAATGCAGACACACTTATGTTTTTAGATGCTATTCATTTTAAAGATCAAAAAAATGGAAGTATTGTTGGAGATCCCATCAGCCAGCTCATTTTTTTATTAAATACCAATGACAAAGGAGAACATTGGAATCAAGTTGAAAATTCCTATTTTAAATCGACCTTAAATGATGGAGAAGCTTTTTTTGCTTCAAGTAATTCTAATCTAACTTATGGTAGGCATCAGCAATTTTTAGTTTCAGGCGGAATGTCAAGTAGATTATGGATCAATGGAGAAGCCATTGCTTTGCCATTGGTGCAAGGAGGAAAATCAACTGGTGCTAATAGTATTGCAATCTCTCCAAATGCAAATAATTTAATTATAGTAGGGGGTGACTTCGCGAAAGATAAAGTAGCTGAAAAGAATATAGCAGGATACAATTATTCAACGAAAACGAAAAATTGGATATTGAATAACAAAATTGGTAATCCCCATGGTTATCGTTCGAGTGTTGTATTTATCGATCCACTTTTTTTAATTACATGTGGTACCTCGGGAGTTGACATTTCAAAAGACAAGGGTGAAAATTGGGAATTAATATCAACTGAAAGCTTCCATGTGGTTCAAAAACAACCCCATACAAAAGCTGCATTTTTAGCAGGATCGGGTGGTCGTATTGGATATATTAACTGGGATTAATTTTGTAAAGATAAATAGGCCACATCCAATCAATATTTAAATAGTTGATGTAACTTAGTACTGCGATGAAAAAATACCAAGCAATTATTACATTTGATATGGACGAGGAGTTTATGACTTTAGTACCTCCTCATCGTACTTATATCAATTATCTTTTAAATAAGGGAATTATTGACAGTTATGCAGTAAGTATGGAAGTGCAAAAATCTTGGATTACCCTTAACGCCAATGATAAGAAACAAGTAAAGGAATACCTCGATAAGTCGCCTTTAAGCAAATACTGGGAATATGAGATAGTAGAGCTGTTTGTGTATGATAGTCAATCTACTAGGCTACCTGCAGTGCAATTAAATTAATCAAGATTTTTTTGGGAAATTGGCAATTGCCCCTTATTTTTGCACTCCTCAAAAGGGGGCATAGCTCAGTTGGTTTAGAGCATCTGCCTTACAAGCAGAGGGTCCGCGGTTCGAACCCGTGTGCCCCCACAGAATAACAGAAAGGGTTTCAA
>CAIJXU010000089.1 GCA_903824725.1 uncultured Bacteroidota bacterium
ATTGGTTTTTTATACGTATTATTTACCAATAAATTCTTTTTATTTTTCATTTTATAGAATTAAATCTATAAAAAAAAGAATAACCATTATTGTTATGGTTATGTTAATACTATTGTATATTATTGAGATACGATTGACATAAATTTAAACTAATTAAACATTAAACTATGCGAAAATTACTACGCTTTTTGACTGTACCATTATTATTATGGGGTCTTTTAGCTAATGCACAAACAAGAAAAGTAACAGGAAAAATTTCCAGTTCAGACAACAAAGCAGTTGTCTCTGCGACAATTTCTGTTAAAAACTCTAAAGTAAAAACTGTTTCTAACGAAGCGGGTCAATTTACAATAACTGTCCCTAGTGGAGCCGTTACTATCGAGGTTTCTTCAATTGGATATGCTTCTAAACAAGTTACCATTGGAGCAAATCAAACTACTGCTGATGTTGTTTTGACAGCAAGTCAAAATGAATTATCTGAGGTGGTTGTAACTGCATTAGGTATTAGTAAAGAGAAGAAAGCATTAGGTTATGCAACTACTACTATCAAATCAGAAAGCTTAGTACAAGCAGCTTCACCCAACTTTGCCACTGCCTTATATGGTAAAGCGCCAGGTGTTACCATTGGAGCAACTCCAGGTGGTGCAACGAGTGCTGTAAATATTAGCATTCGTGGTTTAAGTTCTATTACAGGTAAAACACAACCATTGATCATTATGAATGGTGTGCCTATCCGTGATGGAGAAGCTTCTAACAACAACTATTGGGCTGATCAAAGAATTCGCGGTAATGGTTTATTAGATATTAACCCTGAAGATATTGATAACATCTCTATTTTAAAAGGTGCGTCTGCAGCAGCATTATATGGTGCGGAAGCGGTAAATGGAGTTGTTTTAATTACTACAAAGAACGGTTCAAAAACTGGTAAAAAAGGATTAGGTGTTGACTTCTCAACAAGCGTAAGCGTTGATCA
This sequence comes from uncultured Bacteroidota bacterium, assembly GCA_903824725.1. GTDB lineage: Bacteria > Bacteroidota > Bacteroidia > Chitinophagales > Chitinophagaceae > Sediminibacterium. The sequence goes on from CAIJXU010000089.1 coordinate 974, forward strand.
AGTTGCTTACTTACCTCAATATCAAAATGTAAGAGGTGCCGGTGCACCTTTGAACGTTAGTAATGGTGGTCAAGATGCAGCAGGTTTCATTTACTATACTGTAAATGGACAAAGAATGAGAGCACTTCCTGGATATTCTATTAACTATGGTGCTAAGTTTGATGGTCAACCTATTATGACTTGGGACGGAAAAGTAAGACCATATACTGCTCAAACCAATAACTATGCAGGTTTGTTCCAAGATGCACAAAATTCAAATACAACGATTGCTTTATCAAATGGTAACGAAAATGCAAATTTCCGTTTCTCATTAACACACTCTGAAAATCAAGGGGTGAGCGTTGGAGCAAAAAACACAAAAAATATAGCCAACTTAAATACAAGTTTTAAAATTGGTAAGAATTTTTCTACGGATATCATGGTGAACTTAATTAATCAACAAACCCATAATCGTCCTTATTCAGTAGATCGTTTATTGAATAACTTTACAGGGATGATTGGTATTTTTGATAATGGCCAATGGTATAAAGATAAAGTGATCACTAGTTTAGGATATCGTTACCGCAATGGTTCTGATCAAAGTTTAACACCAAACGAAAATATCATTTACTCTAACTTCAGAGGAGATATTGCTGATTACATGTATCGTGTAATAGCAAACACTTCAGATGAAAACAGTAATCGTTTAATTTCAAGTGTGACCAACAACTGGCAGATTACTAAAAATTTGAGATTTAGATCAAGAATTTCTACCGACTTCACTAACCAATCAACTGAAGATAAAAACAGAAGTGAGGTTCCTTTGATTTTCGGTAATTCTGGTTATTATGGAATGAGTAGCTACCAAAGCACCATTAATTACACAGACGCCTTGTTGACTTATAATAATAAACTTGGGAAAGATTTAGAGTACAATGTAACTGGAGGTTATACTGCATCTAAAGAAACTTCATCTTCATTAAGTAGAGGAACTGATGGTGGTTTGAGTACTGAAAATATGTATGATCTTGCTGCCTCAGTAAATACTCCTTGGAGTGGATCAAACAGATTCTCATTAGTTAAAGATGCCCTTATCGGAACGTTAAATGCAAACTATAAAAACTATTTATTTACTGAAGCTACTGTTCGTCGTGATAGAACATCAACAATGAACCCTAATAACAATTCATTTGTTTATCCTTCAGTTAACGCAAGTTTCATCTTCTCTGAAGCAATGGATAACATTCCTTCATGGTTAAGTTATGGTAAATTAAGAGCTTCTTGGGGTATGGTGGGTAACTATCCTTCTCCATACATGGCAAACGTTGCTTATAATCAAAGTACATTAGGTAATATATATGGTGGTCAACCAGTATTATATACTCAAGTTCCAACAGGTACTTTTGGTAACGACGGTATTCGTCCAGAGCAAAAAAATGAAATTGAATTAGGTTTAGAAGCAAGATTTTTCAATAACCGTTTTGGTTTAGAATTCTCTTATTATAATGCACAAGTAAAAGACCAAATTTTACCTTTAACCTTGCCTAGTGCATCAGGTGCGGGTTCTATTTTAACTAATATTGGTACATTAAGAAATCAAGGTTTAGAGTTAGCTTTAAACGGAACTATTATTCAACAAAATGGTTTCAAATGGGAAGCGACTTTGAACTTAGCTAAAAACATCAACAAAGTGGAGGCTTTAGCTCCAGGTTTAACAAGATTATTACATGCTGATTATGATGGTAATGCTGCTCAATTAGTTTCTGAAGTTGGACAACCAATGGGAGACATCTTAGCACATCCAGTATTAACTGATGCTAATGGAAATATGAAAGTAGGATCAGATGGTCTTTATTTACTTGATGCCAACAAAATGGAAAAATATGGTAATGCAATGCCAAAATTAACTGGAGGTTTAATTAACGGCTTTACTTATAAGAATTTCACTTTAGACGCCTTGATTGATTTCCGTTATGGTGGTTCAGTGATGCCAACAGGTATTAACTGGATGACAAGTAGAGGTTTGACTAAGGAAAGTTTAAATTATATGGATAAAGAACATGGTGGTTTAACTTATACATCAGGTGGGGTTACTTACAATGATGGTATGTTATTGCCAGGGGTTAAAGCTGATGGTACAAAAAATGACATCATTGTTTCTCAAGCTTATTACTATTGGAATACTTACAACTGGGGAGGACCTCAGTATAGTAGTTCTCGTTACTCTTTGTATATCCAAGAAAATACTTACATAAAAATGAGAGAAATTGCAATTGGTTATAATTTTGGAGCTAAGATTGCAAGTAAGATTGGAGCAAACAAATTGAGATTGTCTGTATTTGGAAGAAACTTATTCTATTTATATAGAACTATCAAAGACATAGATTCTGAACAAACAACAGCAGGTTCAAGATGGTACCAAAACGTAAGCAATGTAGGTACGAATCCTTCAAGCAGAACCTTTGGTGTAATGTTAAGGGCTTCTTTTTAATTAATAAAAAGCAACTTAAAACAATACAAAAATGAAACATCAAAATATAATTTATAAAATTAATTACATGAAAAACTTTCTAATAATGATGACATTATCACTTATGGTGGTAGTGACATCTTGCAAAAAGACTGATTTTGCTGATAGCTATGCTGATCCTTCCAAAATATCAGTAACTAATATAGAAAAGCAATATGCTGGATTTTTGAAATCTAATTCTTCGTATGTTATTCCTGATTATTGGAATTACTTCGTAGTATTAAGAACAACAACCGACCGTTATACACAAGCAACAGGTTATACCAATGTTGATAAGATGTATGTTCCAGGTGATGCTGGTATTGGCGGAAACTGGGATACTTATTATAATTTATTAGCTCAGTATAGAGAATTGCAAAAAATATATGCTGCATCATCTGCTACTGATCAAGCTGCTAAAAAAATATTCATCACTTCTGCTACAATTTACTTGTATGATTTTACACAAAAATTAGTGGATTTGCATGGTAGTATTCCTTTTTCAGCTGCAGGAAATTTAAGTACGAATGGAGGAGATTATATTAAATCTTTGCCAAAGTATGATGACGCTGCTTCTGTATATACAAAAATGTTAGATGATTTAAAAAGTATCGCAGATGAATTATCATCTACTACTTTAACTGCTGCTACACAAACTGCATTTACAAACCAAGATTTTGTAAATGCGGGTAGCATTTCTAAATGGAAAATTTATTGTAATTCATTAAGATTAAGAATGTTAACAAGAGTTTCTGGTGCAAGTGCGTTTACTGGAAGATACACTAGTGAAACTGCTGCTATTTTAGCTAACCCTACTGCTTATCCAGTAGTTAGTTCAAATACAGATAATATTCAAATTACTGTAAAAGGGGTAACTTCTAATGGCTTAAATGCAAGTGGTTTTCAGTCAGGTTTAGAAGATTGGAATCACAATATTGCTAGCAAGACAATGATTGATTATATGAAAACCAACACTGATCCAAGATTAAGAATCTTGTTTGAGCCAGGAACTGCAGCTGCTGGTGCTTATACTGGTCTTGATCAATTGGCGGCTAATTCAGTACAAGATGCATTAATCGCAGGTGGTACCATTTCTATCTATAATCGTTCTACATTAAGTCGTAATAAATTTTTCCCTGGAGTATTAATCAATGCTGCTGAAGTAAGCTTCTTGAAAGCGGAGTCTTACTTAAAAGCAGGAAATGCTTCTGCTGCAAAAACTGCTTATGAAGCAGGTGTTAGACAATCTGCTGAATTCTATTTCAATGTAAGAACATTAAGTGGTGATAACACTGCAGGTACTGCTACCGCTTTAACTACATCTGAATTGGATACTTACTTAGCAAAACCAGACATTAGCTGGGATGCTGCAAGCACAACTGCTGCAAAATGGACTTTGATTGCATATCAAAAATGGGTTCATTTTAATGTAGTACAATCTTTAGAAAACTGGGCTGAAACAAGAAGGTTGAAATTGGTAACTTTGAGCTTTAAATCAGATCCTACAGCTCAAGCATTGCCACCAACAAGATGGTTTTACCCAAGTGGTGAATCTGTATACAATACAGCTAACTACGCTACTGTAAAAGCAACTGATAATTTAACAACTAAGTTGTTTTGGGATACTAAATAATTGACTCAATTTTTTATCTTTTTTAGAACGACTTTTATACTTGTATAAAAGTCGTTCTTGTTTTAAATTTTTATATGAGACCTTTCTATATTTTGTTTTTTATTTTATTGCAATATTGCCCTTTTATTCAAGAGAAGGCTGTGGCGCAAGTTGCAAAAATGGGCAACGACGATAGTTTAAAAATGAGTTGGTTTGCCGATGCAAAGCTTGGTATTTTTATCCATGCTGGTATCTATTCAGTGAATGGAGTGTCGGAATCTTGGAGTTTTCATAATAAGGAGGTTCCTTATACTGATTATATGAATCAGTTAAAAGGCTTCACTTTAAAAAATTATGATCCTAATCAATGGGCTAATTTAATTGCACAAACAGGTGCGAAATACGCAGTGGTGACTACAAAACACCATGATGGAGTAGCCACTTATGATACTAAATTAAATGATTTAAGTATTGTAAAAGCAACACCTGCCAAAAAGGATTTAATTGCACCTTTGTTCTCGGAACTTAGAAAAAGAAATATAAAATGCGGTGCCTATTTTTCATTAATTGATTGGTCTCATCCTGACTATCCAGGATTTTTAAAAGATAGTAGTAGGTATATTGTTGCAAAGGATACTTCTAAATGGGAGAAATTTCAACATTTCTTCCAAGGGCAAATCAATGAATTAAGCACAAAATTTAATCCAGATTTATTTTGGTTTGATGGTGATTGGGAACATTCTGCCTCTGAATGGCAATCAAAGAAAGTAAGACAAGGTATTTTATCTACTAATAAAAATGCCATTATCAATGGAAGGCTACAAGGGTTTGGTGACTATGAAACTCCTGAGCAAAATTTTCCAGTGACGCGTCCTAAGGAAAAATATTGGGAATTATGTATGACCTTAAATAATAATTGGGGTTATCGTGCTACTGATACCCAATGGAAAACACCCTATGAAGTCATTACTATTTTTACCGATATTGTTTCAAATGGAGGTAATTTATTATTAGACATTGGTCCTAAAGAAGATGGTACTTTCCCTAAGGAAGTTCATCAAACTTTAAAAGAATTGGGAGATTGGAATAAGCGAAACGGCGAAGCTATTTTTAATACGCTAGGAGGCATTGGCCAAGGGCACTTTTATGGGCCAACTACCTTATCCAAGGATTCAACCATATTGTATTTGTTTTTACAAGGACAAATATATGGTAGTATTTCATTAAAGGGTTTACAAAACAAGATAAAAAGTATCAGTGTGGTGCATAATAATATGCCACTGAAATATAAAGTGGTTGGTAAAATTTCATGGAGTTCCATTCCTGGAATTGTTTATATTCAAGTGCCTCCCACAGTGAATGATAAATATGTAACTGTATTACGCATCAAATTAGATGGCCCTGCTCGAATGTATCGAGGTACGGGGGGATTATAATGTTTTAATAGTGAAATTTATTGTTATATTTGGTTTGGAGTGAATTTCAATCATAGTAGGTCCTCCTGCGCTTGATTTAGAGATGATCACTATTAATTGAGTTTAATAATTTAAAAATTTTCAATTGAAAAAACATTTTTTTTATTTTCTCTTTACTTCTTTTAGTGGGCTTACATTTATAAATGTACAAGCGCAACATAATCAAGCAAAGCCTAATATCATATATATTTATGCAGATGATTTGGGTTATGGTGAATTAGGTTCCTATGGTCAAACTAAAATTAGAACGCCTCGTTTAGATCAAATGGCTAAGGAGGGTATGCGTTTCACACAGCATTATAGTAGCGCCCCTGTATGCGCCCCATCTCGTTGTATGTTGATGACTGGAAAAAATCCGGGGCATTCTTATATAAGAGGTAATTATGAATTAGGTGGATTTGCTGATAACGAGGAAGGTGGACAAATGCCATTACATGAAGGCGCCTATACGATAGCAAAAATGCTTAAAGAACGTGGATATACTACCGCATTGATTGGAAAGTGGGGTATGGGTGTCACCGGCACCACAGGAAGTCCATTAAAGCAAGGCTTTGATTATTATTATGGCTATTTAGATCAAAAACAAGCACATAATTATTACCCCACGCATTTATGGGAAAATGATCAATGGGATAGCTTACAAAATCCTTTCATCAATGTACATAGTTCCATTAATCCAATCACAGCAACGGATGCTGATTTTGAAAAGTATCGTGGTAAGGATTATGCACCTGCGAAAATGACTCAAAAAGCATTAGGCTTTATTGAAAAAAACGGAAGTCATCCTTTTTTTCTATACCTCCCTTATACTATTCCGCATTTATCCCTACAAGCACCAGTTGAGTATGTAAAAAAATATATTGGAGAATTTGAAGAGCAGCCTTACTATGGTGAAAAAGGCTATGCGCCCAATAAATATCCAAGGTCTACTTATGCTGCTATGATTACATTTTTAGATGACCAAGTGGGAATCATCATAGATAAAATAAAAAAAATGGGGTTGGATAATAATACCCTTATTATGTTTTCAAGTGATAATGGTGCTACATTTTCGGCCGGGGTTGATGTTAATTTTTTTAATAGTGTAAGCGGACTTAGGGGATTAAAAATGGATTTATATGAAGGCGGAATCAAAGTACCCTTCATTGCAAGATGGCCTGGGAAAATAAAAGCAAATGCGGTTTCAGATATCTTATCTGTTCAATATGACATCATGCCTACCTTGGCCGAATTAACGGGGAAGCCATTACAGTTGGATGGGGTTTCATTACTTCCTACTTTATTAAGTAAAAAAAGTATTCAATCCAAACGACCATTTATGTATTTCGAGTATCCCGAAAATGGAGGTCAAATGGCCGTTCGAATAGGGAAGTGGAAGGGTGTAAAAATGAATGTGCGTAAAAATCCATTAGGGGATTGGGAATTATTTGACATTGAAATAGATCCCAATGAAAAAAACAATGTAGCGAGCAGCAATATAAAAATCATTGAACAAATGAAACAAATTGCAAAGCAACAACATTTACATCCACAAGTAATCGATTGGGAATTCATTGATCCTAAGATTCCAAAAGCAAATAAATAATTAAAAAAGAAGCCTAATTAGTCAATAATTTGCTCGGAAATTTTCCCCGTCGCTTTATTTTTTAAGATTAATTTTTTAACTCCATAGTGGGTCATTTCCTCCTTCACTAAATAATGGTCTGCATCATATTCTACCAAGTGACTTTCCTTAGATAATCCTGTTTGACCTCTCCAAATATCTAGTTGAACAGGTTCCCATAATTTTGTTTTCGCCGATTTGTATGCTGCGTCTAATATAGCATTCACTACATAGCCATCGTAGAATGTTTCCTTAGGAGCAACGCCTTTTTCCATCGAATTAAACATGTCCATGAACATATGATTGTAACCAAGTTCATTTAACTCATCTCCCACAGGGAATAACCAACCACTATTGCTTTCTGATTTTTCAGAAATATAATCACCTCCTTTCCCAGTGGTAAACATTTCGAAACCTGTTCTTAAAAAACTATTAATCCATATGGTTCCTTCGGTACCCATGACCTCATCTCTTAAATCCAATCCGCCTCTAAATGTCCAGCTCACTTCAAATTGGCCAATAGCGCCATTCTCATATTTAACCAAACCAATAGCATGGTCTTCGGCATCGATTGGTTTCACTTGTGTGTCGGCCCAGCACATCACTTCAATAGGTTTGATATCCTTTCCAATATAACTGCGCGAAATTTCAACACAATGACATCCTAAATCTAAGATACAACCACCTCCTGCTTGTTCTATATCCCAAAACCAATCACTATGGGGGCCAGGATGTGTTTCGCGCGATTTAGCCCATAAAATGCGACCCACAGCGCCTTCTTTTACGCTTTGTTGGGCTTTAATAAATTTAGGAGTATATACCAAGTCTTCTAAATAGCCGTTAAAAATGCCAGCTGCTTCCACAGCCAATAGCATGCGTTTGGCTTCTTCACTATTACGACCTAGTGGCTTTGTGGTCATCACTGCTTTTTTGTGTTTACAACATAACATGACCGCTATCTCGTGAATATTATTGGGTAGCGCAATACAAACCACATCCACATCGGGATTTGAAATAGCTGCTTCCATATCGGTTGTCCAATGTGCACAATTATAATCGGCAGCAAATTTGGTAGCCGATTCTTCGCGGCGTGCATAAATACTTACTACTTTATCTTTACTTCGGTATCCTTGTAAAGCATCGGCATAAAACCTGCCAATAAAACCTGCCCCTAACATCGCAATTCGCATTGTAAATAGTTTTTAAATTTATAATTATTGTTTTTTTAAATAGTGGCTACTTCCTTTTTTTCTTTGAAAAATAAAATAAATGCAATTAACACAGCGCCAGCAATGGCCGCTGGAATAAGCCATATTGCTTGCCAATCATGTTGAACAGCGCCAGAAACCGCATCTGTTATCTTATGTTGATCCACGACACAACCACTGTATTTGGTTCCGATAAACATACCTACGCCATAAGTGGCAAAGGTAAATAAACCTTGCGCTGCATTTTTTATTTTTTCACCCGCTTTTTTCTCGGTATACATGTAACCTGTTACAAAAAAGAAATCATAACAGATACCATGTAAAATAATGCCTGCATATAACATCCAGCTTGCATTGGTATTTCCGTATGCAAAAAACACATATCGCAATAACCATGCGCTAATTCCTAATATCAACATATTTTTCACACCTACGCGATTAAACATGAAGGGGATGGCTAAAATAAATAAGGCTTCAGATACTTGACCTAGCGTCATTTTTCCTGCAGCATTTTTCAGTCCAATTTCATTTAAAAAAGGATTCGCAAAGCCATAATAAAACGACAATGGAATACAAATTAAAATGGCTGAGATAAAAAATATAAAAAAGGACCTGGTTTTAAATAAAACGAATGCGTCGGTTCCTAGAATGGACAATGCATTTACTTTTTCTCCTTTTGCTTTGGGTGGGGTATTAGGTAATGCAAAACTTAATAGTCCTAATAAAATGGAAACGCATGCAGCAACTTGAAATGTACCTGCTGTTTTTTCGATACCCAATTGGCTAATGATTAATCCAGCCGCAATCCATCCTAAAGTACCAAAAACGCGAATCAAAGGAAATTGTTTTCCGGAGTCGGTCATTTGTGCAAAGGCAACACTATTGCTTAAAGCAATCGTTGGCATGTATAATAAAGAGTATACTAAAATCACCCAATAAAAACTTTCATTATTGACTTGTGTTGCATAATAAAGTAAACCAGCGCCTAATAAATGCAAAACGCCCATTATTTTTTGCGCAGCAAAAAAACGATCTGCAATCATGCCCACGAAAAATGGACTGATAATGGTAGCAATGGCGCCTGCGCTATAAGCTGCGCCAATATTCATTCCAGAGGACTTAAGTACTTCTCCCATATAGGTTCCCATGGTCACATACCAAGCGCCCCAAATGTAATATTGTAAAAACATCATGGAAGATAATAATACCGTAATTTTTGGCTTCATATTTATACTTTTTAAGCGAATTCAATATACAAATAATTAGCAAAAAAGCCCATCGAATTCACTTAAAATTAAGGGGATGTGCTAAAATAAATAAGCCCACTATTTTTGCATAGTAGGCTTATTTATCAATATATTAAAATGGTTAGGCTTCTAGTGCTTGTAAAATATCCGCTAAGATATCTTCATGGTGTTCTAGTCCAACTGATATCCTTATTAACCCTGGGTTAATGCCCACTGCTTGACGCTCCGCTTCGGATAATTTAGCATGTGTGGTACTTGCAGGGTGAGAAGCAATACTTCTGGTATCGCCTAAATTAGCAGTAAGCGAAAGCATTTTTAAACTGTTTAAAAATTGTTTTCCTGCTTCAAGTCCACCTTTTAATTCAAAACAAACAATACCACCTCCATTTTTCATTTGTTTTTTTGCAATGGCGACCTGTGGATGACTATTTAAAAAAGGATATTTAACAAAATTAATTTTAGCGTGCCCTTGTAATTTTTCTGCAATCACTAAAGCGTTACTACAATGTCGTTCCATGCGCACTTCAAGTGTCTCCAAACTTTTACTTAATAACCATGCATTAAAAGGAGACAGGGAAGGCCCTGTTGCTCTACAAAACAAATAAATTTCATGTATTAAATCTTTTCTTCCTACTACAGCGCCTCCTAAAACGCGCCCTTGCCCATCTATCCATTTTGTAGCAGAATGCACTACGATGTCGGCACCTAAATCTATAGGCGTTTGACCAATAGGGGTAGCAAAGCAGTTGTCTACATTTAAAATAATACCATGTTTTTTTGCAATCGCACTGATCATTGCAATGTCTAACACTTCTAATCCAGGATTAGTAGGTGTTTCAATGTAAATCATTTTTGTGGTTGGTAGTATGGCGGCTTCCCATTCAGCAGCAGTAGCGGTAGCACTTACATAAGAATATTCAATACCATATTTGGGTAAGTATTTTGAAATCACGGTATGGGTACTTCCAAAAATTGAATTACAAGACAAAAGATGGTCTCCTTTTTTTAATAATGCCATAAAGGATCCAAACACGGCACTCATGCCAGAAGCTGTGGCAAAACCTGCTTCTGCATTTTCTAAAACGCATAAGCGATCTACAAATTCTTTCACATTAGGATTGGAAAAACGACTATATATATTATCAGCTGTCTCATCTGCAAATGCAGCGCGCATATCTTCGGCATTATCAAAGCAAAAACTACTTGTTAAATAAAGAGGACTTGAATGTTCTCCTTCATTTGTTTGTTCAATTTGTGTTCTAATTAATTTTGATTGATTGTGCTTCATGACGCTATATTTTAAATCCAATAATTATAAAATGTCTACACTCCATGTAATTGCTGCTCCTGCTGCTCTTAAGGTGGCAGCCACTGAACAATATTTATCTATAGACAAAGCACATGCTTTTTCAGCTTTCTCCTTTGTCATAGAACCTTTAAATTTAAAAACAATATGAATGGTTTTCCATAAGGCAGGTTCTTTTCCATCTTCGCGTTCCCCATCTATCACCATTTCAAATAAATCAATATACTCTTTTTGCTTATTGAATATCATTACAATATCTACACCACTGCAAGCACCTAATGCACTTAATAAAGTTTGCATTGGCCTAAGTCCAGTGCCATGGCCTCCTTGGTCAACAGGAATGTCCAACCTCATCGTATTATGGGCTTCATCCACAGCATTAAAAGCAAAGCCTTCATTTATTCTAGTCACTACCATTCTTGCCATAAAATAATCATTGTTAGTTTTAAACGAAATATAAATTCTTAACTTTATGCAAATGTAATTCAAATAGGTAGTTACTTTGCAATAGAATCATAAAAAATGGGTCCACAAGTATATCAATATAATCAGGCTTTTACATTAGAATGTGGGGTGAGCCTGCCTAAGCTAACCATTGCCTATCATACCTATGGTACTTATAGCCCAGGTAAGAAAGTGGCCTGGGTATGTCATGCACTTACCGCTAATTCAGATGCTGCCGATTGGTGGAAGGGGCTAGTAGGTGAGGGGGCCATGATTAATCCAACAGAATATTATATTGTTTGTGCAAATATCATTGGTTCTTGTTACGGTTCTACTGGGCCATTAAGTGCTGAGACGATTGGGACCGATATCAGTTTTGATAATTTCCCAACCTTGACTATTCGCGATATGGTGAAGGCGCATTTTTTATTAAGACAACATTTAGGTATTGATTTTATAGACCTTGTTTTAGGGGGAAGTATGGGTGGCTATCAAGCATTAGAATGGGCCATCATGGAACCCGATGTGATAAAAAAAATGTTTTTAATTGCTACATCACCTTCTGAAAGTGCTTGGGGTGTTGCAGTGCATACGGCACAACGATTAGCTATTGAGGCAGATTGTACTTGGAAAGAACCTACTCCCAATGCTGGAGCAAAAGGTTTAAAAGCGGCGCGTGCCATTGGTATGTTAACTTATCGCAATTATGGAATATATCAAGAAAAACAAACCGACGAGGATCCTGAGAAAATAGATAATTTTAAAGCGTCTTCTTATATAAATTACCAAGGCGATAAATTAGTAAGCAGGTTTAATGCTTATAGTTATTGGTTATTGACAAAGTCAATGGATAGCCATCATTTAGCGCGTAAAAGAGGGGGCGATTTAATTAAAACTTTAGGCACAATAAAAATACCCACTTTTATAATGGGGATTAAAAGCGATATTTTATGTCCATTGGATGAGCAAAGATTTATGGAACAACATATGTCCAATGCTACTTTAGTCGCTATCGATTCTTTATATGGTCATGATGGGTTTATTATTGAAACCGTTCAAATTACAAAGTATTTAGGTGATTGGTTGAACAATCAATTATAATTTAAAAACAATGATATGGGAATTTGGAATCAAATGGGGGAATATCTTTTTATAAAAAAAAGAGACCCCAATCAAGAAAGAACCAAGTGGATGAAATACATGCATGGCATGAATCGTCTTTCCTTACTTATTTTTATTATTGGGTTATTGGTGATGCTTTTTAAGCTGCTGATTTTGCCTATGCTTAAATAAAGAGGTATTATTTTTTAAGTTCCTCCATAATAATATCAGCTGCTACTTCACTCGCGTTATTACCTGTTGTTAAAATATCTTTTAAGGTAGCATAGTCGATTTTGATTTGTAATTGTTTGCTTTGATTGGATAACAAATCTTGTAATGCAGTCACTAAATTCTTTGGTGTTAAATTTTCTTGAATTAATTCCTTCACTACTTCCTTGTCCATGATCAAATTCACTAAAGCAATGAATTTTATTTTTATAAACCATTTGGCTAGGAAAAGTGTGACGGGGTTGCCTTTATAACAAACTACTTCTGGCACATTTAATAGGGCTGTTTCAAGTGTAGCCGTTCCACTTGTGACCATTGCTGCCTTGCTATGATTTAATAAAGCGTAGGTATTGTTTTTTACTATATGCACATTGGGTGCATTACTAATTTGTGAAGCAAACCAATCGTCCGCTAAACCTGGAGCTTGCGCTACTGCAAATTGTTCATTCGGGAAATCTTGCACCACAGATAACATCAAGGGAAGCATCTTTTCAATTTCTTGTTTTCTACTTCCTGGCAGTAATGCAATCATCTTTTGTTGTTGCAAAGCAGGTAGCGGATGGGGTAGAGATTGTTGGGTTGCTAATACTTGCATTAAAGGATGTCCAATATAATCGACGTCCCAATTCCAACGCTCTTTGAAATACTTTTTTTCAAAAGGTAGTATGCATAATAATCGGTCTATACTAGTGCGCATCTTGGGCACTCTATTTTCTTTCCAAGCCCAAACCTGAGGAGCTATAAAATAAATCACTTTATATTTTTGTTCTTTTGCCCAAGAAGCGATGCGTAAATTAAAACCAGGATAATCGATGCCTATAAATACATCAGGATTAAATTGCTCAATATCTTTTTTGCAAAATTGAATATTTTTTAAAATGGTTGGTAAATTTAAAACCACTTCGACCAATCCCATAAATGCCAATGAACGGTAATGCTTTACTAGATGGCCTCCTGCGGCTTGCATTAAGTCGCCACCCCAGCATTGAATAACAGCGTCTTTATCCTTTGCTTTAATTGCTTTGATCAAATTTGATCCATGTAAATCACCGCTGGCTTCTCCAGCTATAATATAATATCGCATTTATAAAAACCATTTACACGCAATGGCAACCAATGCGTAAATACAGGTGGTAAAAAAGATGCCTTTTGCAGTTCTATCTAATCGTTTTTGAAAAAATAAAGTTAATGCACCCCCATTTAATAACAAGGAAACACTAATCATGGCCGATAAAACTGATTTTTGTTGTATTAATAAATCACCAAATTCAGTAAATGAAAAAACACTGAACTTCCATTCATAAAAAAAGAAAAATCCTAAAAAGGGTAGGGCTAATCCAAGCACCACACCTAAAACATAATTGTCTTTTACCATTTCCACTTTTTACTTAGTTTCTCTCTTAATACATGATTCGTTAAATCAAATTGAACAGGCACCACACTGACATAATTGTTTTTCAATGCCCACACATCGGTATCCTTGGATTTATCAAAGTTCACAAATTCGCCAGTGAGCCAATAATATTTTTTGCCATGTGGGTCGGTTCTTTCAATAAATTTTTCATCATACTTAGCATAGGACTGTTTGCAAATTTTAATTCCTTTAATAAGGGGGATGGCCACTTTTGGAATATTTACATTCAAGCAAAGATGTTTATCTAAATTTTTATCTGCAAGTAATTGCTTCACTATAATACGAGCATAATGTTGTGCCGCAGTGAAATCGGCTTCATTGCTTAAATCCAACAAACTAAAACCAATACTAGGAATGCTTTCAATAGAAGCTTCTAAGGCAGCTGACATGGTGCCTGAGTATATCACATTAATAGAATGATTGGCGCCATGATTGATGCCACTTAGGCAAATAGAAGGTTTGCGATGAAGTACTTTATCAACGGCTAACTTAACACAGTCAACAGGAGTGCCACTACAAGTGTAGGCTTCAACGCCATCCACAATATGTGCTTTTTGTAATCTTAAATGATGTCCAAGTGTGATAGCGTGCCCCATACCACTTTGTGGTTTATCTGGTGCCACCACAATTACTTTTCCAAGGTCCTTCACTGCTTCCACCAATGCTTTAATGCCAGGAGCTAAAATACTATCGTCATTGGTAATTAAAATAACAGGTTTTTCTGCTTTGCTCTTTGCCATAATGCAAGTTACCAAGATAGGGGGTTGAAACAAAATAAAGAAAAGGGGGTCATACAATGTTAAAATAGAAGATGCGCAATTTTGAGATTGTTTAAAAAAAATACTAAAATAATTTGGAAATACTAAATATATTAGTAAATTGCACTAAAATCATTAGTTATGTCATACGCAGGAAAAAATTTAAAATACATCAGAAAGCAGCGCGAATGGACTCAAGAAGAAATGGCAAATCAACTTCAAATTAAGCGATCCTTGGTAGGGGCTTATGAGGAGGAGCGCGCCGAACCAAGGTTGGAAGTACAAGAGGTCATCTGCGCTCTATTTAATATAAGTTTAGAGGAATTTTTATTTCAGGATCTATCCGAAACGGGGGGCTTGGCTTCTTCCAATAAGGGGGCTAATCATTCTTATTTAGAGCGTCGTAGATCAATGAAATCAGATAAGTCGATCAGTCTTGCTTCTATCGTGACATTTGTGCCTGTAAAGGCCGCTGCAGGGTATTTAGCTGGTTATGCGGATCCTGAATTCATTGACGAGTTAAACACCTTCACATTGCCTATGTTAGCGCCTGGGGATTATCGTGCTTTTGAGATTATTGGAGATAGTATGCTACCTACCCCAAGTGGTAGTGTTATTGTGGGTGAAAAAGTGGATAATATGAAGGAAGTAAAAAATAGTAATACCTATATTGTCGTGTCAAATTCAGACGGGGTTGTTTACAAGCGTGTCATCACCAATGATGAAGCAACGGAACGACTTACATTGCTGAGTGACAACCCGTTATACGAGCCATATCAAGTAAATACACAAGATATAGTAGAGATATGGAAGGCGGTATATATTATACAAAAAGCGGGAACCCAACCCATGTGGAATGTAGATCAATTGGCAGGAGTTGTCAATAATTTACAAGACCAAATCACTCATATGAAGCGTAAGTTGAACTAGGGGGTTTATTCCCACTCAATGGTTGCTGGAGGCTTACTGCTGATGTCATAAACAACACGATTAATTCCCCTTACTTCATTGATGATGGAATTGCTCATATGTGCAAGGAACTCATAAGGCAAATGTGCCCAATCTGCGGTCATACCATCAACTGAGGTAACAGCTCTTAAGGCAACGGTGAATTCATAAGTCCTTTCATCACCCATCACACCAACACTTTTTACAGGCAAAAGAATGGTGCCTGCTTGCCATACCTTATCGTACAATCCAAATTCTTTTAATCCATTCATATAGATAGCGTCTGCTCTCTGAAGAAGGTCAACTTTTTCAGCAGTGACTTCGCCTAATATACGAATAGCCAAACCAGGTCCTGGGAAAGGATGCCTCGCGATCATTGGAGCAGGTATTCCTAATTCAAGACCCACTTTTCTAACCTCATCTTTAAACAAACTCCTTAATGGTTCAACCAAACTAAGGTGTAAAGAGGCTGGTAAACCACCCACATTATGGTGAGATTTGATGGTTTGAGAAGGGCCATGTACACTTACGCTTTCAATTACGTCAGGATAAATTGTTCCTTGACCTAAAAACTTGGCTTCCAACATTTTAGAAGCCTCTATTTGAAATATATCTATAAATAGTTTTCCGATCACTTTTCTCTTTTCTTCGGGCTCTGACTTGCCTGCTAAGCCATCATAAAAGAGTTGCTTGGCATCAATGCCTTTTACATTTAATCCAATGGCATTATAAGTGTCTAGCACTTGTTGAAACTCGTCCTTACGCAGTACGCCATTATCCACGAATATGCCATGTAGGCGATTCCCAATGGCCTTGTGAATTAGGGTCGCCGCAACCGTACTATCTACCCCTCCACTTAGAGCCATGATCACATGTCCATCTCCAATTTGATTCTTTAGCTTTTGCACCGTTTCAGTAACAAAGGAAGCCGGTGTCCAATTTTGATGGCAACCACATATTTCAACTAAAAAGTTCTTGATCATTTTTTTACCCTCGGTCGAATGGTATACTTCAGGGTGAAATTGTAAGCCATGTAAACTATGTCCATTGTCCTCTTTTTTACGGAAGGCGGCTACCGGAATGCTGTCTGTGTCGGCTAAAAGCTCGAAGCTTTCAGGTAGTTGTGTAATAGAGTCGCTGTGGCTCATCCAAACCTGGCTAAGATCAGCAATATCCTTAAATAATATGTCCTGTTTTGCGATTCTTAGTTGTGCTCTTCCGTATTCGCGTTTATTTGATTTCTCCACCTTGCCTCCATAATTTTTAGCACTTAATTGGGCTCCATAACAAACGGTTAATAATGGGACTTTTTCTAATATGGCTTTGATATCAACATTAGGGGCTTCCTCCTCATTCACACTGGCTGGGGAGCCGCTTAATATAACACCCTTTAAACTAGGGTCAAATTGAATGGCATGATGGAAGGGGGTGATTTCACAATATACATTGGCTTCTCGCACTGCTCTAGCAATAAGCTGTGTGTATTGGCTTCCAAAGTCGAGGATCAGGATTTTTTCAATCATGCGACGAAGTTAAGTAAAAAAAATCCCCCCGAAAACTCGAGAGGATTTGAAGTGTATAAGTTTGTCCCGCTGAGCGGAGATAATTACTTTTTCTTAACAGCTACAGCCTTCACTGCAGTGTGTCTTGCTAACTTGCTCTTTAAATTAGCCGCTTTATTTTTGTGGATAATTCCACGCTTTGCTAATTTGTCAATTTGAGAGATGATATTAGGAAGCTGCTCATCGTAAGTTTTTTGCTCTTCAACTGTTTTTAACTCACGAATAGCGTTACGAGTTGTTTTACCGTAATAACGGTTTCTATCGCGACGTTTTGTTGCTTGTCTTACATCTTTTTTGGTAGCCGAATGATTTGCCATGTACTATATTAATTTTCAGGAGGGCAAAGGTAAGGTACTTAAACAAATAATTAAAATTAAAATAGAA
The DNA here is from genome assembly GCA_903824725.1 of uncultured Bacteroidota bacterium. GTDB lineage: Bacteria > Bacteroidota > Bacteroidia > Chitinophagales > Chitinophagaceae > Sediminibacterium. Next base: position 18,752 of record CAIJXU010000089.1, read on the forward strand.
AAAAAATAAAAATGAATATAATTCAATGGTAATCAATATGTTATATATGTGTCAACTGCGGCATCTTTTCCTTTTTTAAGGAGGATATTTTCCTATCGTAAAGGAGTGTAAAAAATCAGGTAAAACAAGGTAAAAATACCTCCCTTAAATACATGTGGAGGAGGTATTCATTTATCCTCTACTTTTGGGGTCCTGCATTAGCATGGCTTATTTATGCACCAACAGATTCACCAACAAATAGCGGATACATTATTGGACAATTACCAAGGCCAGGAGCCGTTGGCCAATTATTTAAAAAAGTATTTTTCAGCCAATAAAAAACATGGAAGTAGAGATCGAAAAAGTATCTCTGCTTTTTGTTACGCGCATTTTAGACAAGCAGCTATTGAATTTCCATTGGTACAATATATTTCCAAGGAACTTAATCTAGCTTTGTTTTTGGCATCTCACACGGAGCAACCTTTATTATTTATTCGGATACGTCCTTGGCAAAGAGATAAAGTAATTCAAAAATTACAAACGGCACAAATTTCATTTCAAGAAATAGGACCCACCACTTTGGCTTTTGCTAATACCACTTCATTGCAAAATATTTTAGAATTAAATAAAGAAGCCGTCATTCAGGATCTTAATTCACAAGCATTGTCTTCCTTATTGGCACTTGTGCCCACAAGTATAGATCATGTTTTAAATGTTTGGGATGCCTGTGCGGCAAGTGGAGGCAAATCCATTTTAATGTTTGATTACTTAGATAATATTAAAATTCATGTTTCAGATATCAGAGAATCCATTTTACATAATTGTGAAAAACGATTAGCCGAAGCAGGTATCAGGCCCGCCTCAGTTCAATTGGTAGATTTGATTTATCCATTTGAAATAAAAAAACAATTTGATTTTATATTCGCGGATGTGCCTTGTTCAGGCAGTGGTACCTGGGGTAGAACACCCGAACAATTAAGGTATTTTAAGCCCGAACAACTTGAAACGTATACGCAACTACAAGAAAAAATTATTGAAAATTTAATTCCAGCAGTAAAATTACAAGGCTATTTATTGTTTGCTACTTGCTCGGTGTATGAAAATGAAAATGAAAAAAATATAGCTTACTTATTAGCGACAGGAAAATTTAAATTAATACAGCAGCAATATTTTATAGGATATGATAAGCATGCCGACACTTTATTTGGCGCATTGCTTCAAAAAATTGCTGACTAACCTTTCGATTATGCTTGCATTGAAAAAGGAGTATTCAATTGTCCGCTTTGAATAATACCGCCCGCAACCACATCATCCCCTTCATAAAATACAGCACTTTGCCCAGGGGCGATACTCTTTACATTTTCATAAAATTTGGCTTGCACTCCCATATCTGTATTGGATAAAGTACATAATGCACCAGCATCGTGGTATCTTATTTTAGCCATCAAGTCCATTGATGTTTCTAGATGGTCGTATTTTATCCAATTGAGTTTAGAAACCAACATGTCGTTTTGATCTAATTCAGATTCGTCACCGAGTACGACAATATTTTTTGCAGGATCAATGGAGATAACATAAGTGGGTTTACCTAAAGCAATTTCTAATCCCTTTCTTTGTCCTATTGTATAAAAGGGGTAGCCCTTATGCTTTCCTAATTTTTTTCCTTTGGAGTCCATAAACCATCCACCATTCACTCTTTCTTCTAAACCATCTACGCGTCTTTTTAAAAATCCTCGGTAGTCATTATCTGGAACAAAGCAAATTTCGTAACTCTCACTTTTTTTAGCCAATTCAGGATAACCCATGTCAATGGCCATTTGTTTGATGTCTTTTTTGTGCATACCACCTAATGGCAAAATGGTTCGTTTTAATAAGTCTTGATCCACGCCCCATAAAACATAACTCTGGTCCTTGGTTTCATCTAAACCTTTAGAAATCACATACCTGCCATTGGTGTGTTGCCTCACTTTGGCGTAATGACCTGTTGCTATAAATTCACAATCCAATGCGTCAGCGCGTTTTAATAATGCCCTCCATTTGATATGCGTGTTGCACATGACACAAGGATTGGGAGTACGCCCTGCTAAATATTCTGAAACAAAATCTTCAATTACAAAATCGCCAAATTCATCTCTAATATCTAAAATATAATGGGGAAAGCCATTGTTCACAGCGGCCATGCGCGCATCGTTAAAGGAGTCAATATTACAACATCCTGTTTCCTTCCCATTGGTGTTACTTGTTGAATAATCCCAGGTTTTCATCGTAATGCCGATGACTTCATAACCCTCGTTGTGTAGTAAAAGTGCTGCAACGGTGCTGTCTATGCCGCCACTCATGGCGACTAATACTTTTCCTTTTTTACTCATATTGATTGGCCAGTTAAATGTTGGCTTAGCACAAAAGTAACTTTTCCTACGATACTTTAACTTTTTGATATAAAAGCGGGTGCTAATTTTAATGTCGAAAAACGAAAAATTGCTATCTTCACCTCCTACAACGATAAAATAATAATAATATGATAAAACTACAAGTCATCGGAAATTTAGGCAAGGACGCCTTAGTCAACAATGTAAATGGCAAAACGGTCATCAATTTTAATGTAGCACATACTGAGCGTTATAAAGATGCGCAAGGAAATCAAAAAGATCGTACTACATGGGTAGATTGTTCTTATTGGACAGATCGAACTGCTGTAGCCCCTTATTTGAAAAAGGGAACACAAGTATATGTTGAAGGAACTCCAGATGTAAGATCTTACACGACCACAGATGGACGTAATGGTGCTTCATTAACACTTCGTATTGCATCAGTTCAATTATTGGGAGCTAAACCTTCTGGATCTAATCAAGGTGGAGGCTCAGAACAATCAGGTGAATCGCAGTCTACAGGTGATCAAAATACGACTAGTTCTGATGCTACTTCAATGGACGATTTGCCATTCTAATGTAATAAATTCAATGGCCATAGATATCAAAAAAGGTATACAGATTGTATACCTTTTTTTTGTTGTAGTAAGGCTAACATATGTTTGGTAACAATAGATGATTATTTTGACTTTCATTAAATAATTTCCATTAATTCAATTGAAATTCAATTCACCTATTTACCTTTGCCGATACTAAAATGTTTTAACTAAAACTATTGAGTCATGAGGGTAATGAAATTTGGAGGAACAAGCGTGGGTAAGCCTGATCGAATGCATCAGGTATCGCAATTAATTACAAGTAATGCCGAGCCTACGATCGTAGTATTAAGTGCGTTAAGTGGAACTACAAATGCATTGGTTGAAATTAGTCAAAGTTTGGCGGTACAAAATAAGAAAGCAGCAGGTGAAAAAATTGAAACACTCGAAAAATATTACGCACAATTTATTGCTGATTTGTATCAGGATGAAACACTTAAAAACAAAGCTGCTGATATCATAAAGGAACATTTTGAATTTTTGAAAATCACGCAACGCATTTCATTAAGCGATGCATTGAATAAGGATATCTTAGCGCAAGGTGAATTAATGAGCACCAAACTTTTTTCAATTTACCTAGAACAAGAAAAAATAGAACATGCTTTATTGCCTGCATTGGATTTCATGTGCTTAGACAGCAACGATGAACCTGATTTAATTAATATACAAGCAAAAATAAAAGGGGTATTAGCACAACACGCTTCCAAAACATTATTTATTACACAAGGTTATATTTGTCGCAACGCAAAAGGAGAAGTAGATAATTTAAAAAGAGGGGGTAGTGATTATACAGCATCTTTAATAGCAGCTGCTGTAAAAGCAAGTGTTTGTGAAATTTGGACTGACATTGATGGCATGCATAATAATGATCCAAGGGTGGTTGATAAAACAGTTGCCATTGAGCAATTAAGTTTTGATGAAGCGGCTGAGTTAGCCTATTTCGGTGCAAAAATTTTACATCCTACTTGTATTTGGCCAGCACAACAGGAAAATATTCCTGTGAAATTATTAAACACTATGCAGCCAAGTGCACCGGGCACTGTGATTAAAAAAGAGGCAGGAAGTGTGGGCGTAAAAGCAGTTGCTGCCAAAGATGGTATCATTGCAATCAAGATTAAGAGTAGCCGTATGTTATTGGCGTATGGATTTTTAAGAAAAATATTTGAAGTTTTTGAAAAATATAAAACTCCTATCGATATGGTCACTACTTCAGAAGTAGCTGTATCTGTATCCATTGATAGTGATTTGCATTTAGATGAGATCATTTCCGAATTAAATAATATTGCATCTATTGAATTGCAAAAAAATCAAACCATCGTTTCCATCGTTGGTAATGAAATTGCACAAACAGATGCGGTATTGCAAAAGCTATTTGCTTGTATCAATGAAATACCTGTTACCATGGTGAGCTACGGAGGAAGTCATCATAATATTTCATTGCTAATACCAAGTGAATACAAAACTAAAACTTTACAACTAGTAAATAAGGGGTTGTTTAATTTGTAATGAATTTTTGATTTAAAATTTTGCTCCAATTGAAATAAATAAATTGCGTCCATCTGCAGGAAGTGCACCTGGTCCTGGATAGCCCCCAGCGCGTCTTGTAAAATATCTTTCATCCAATAAGTTATTGATTCCCGCTTTTAGTTGCACTATTTTAGAAAACTTATAACTACCTGTTAAGTCTGTAATTGAATAGGAGGGGATGCGTCCAGTATTGCCATTTGCACTTGCAACATAAGTATTATTTGCATCACTAAAGGAGGCGCCAACAAAACTTAATTGTGCGGTTAGTAGAAATTTTTTATATCCATAGCTGATACCTCCTCTGAAAATATCAGTAGGGGCATTTTCAACTTTTTTGCCCCTGGTATTAGCGTCTTTATGATCACTGCTATAGGTTGCATTCGTATATGCGTAGGAGCTAAATAAAATTAAATCAGTGGTTTGACTATTTGAAAATGCCCTTACAGGATTAAATTCAATATAAGATTCTATACCCTGACTAATACTTGAACCTATATTGGTGATGAGCCTGTAGCTGCCATTTGAGGACGTAATGGTACCGACACGGTTGTTGTACTTCAAATAAAATCCACTAATATCAAATTGAATATAATTTTTCACTTTACCTCTATAGCCAATATCTAAATTATACCCTTTGGCATCTTTTAATTCAGGGTCAACCAAATCTGTAGTGGGAGGTGCTTGTAAATTTGCAAATTGAATTGGCCTGTATGCTTGTGATACATTTGCATAAAATTCTGTGCTTCTAGTTATGTGGTATTCTGATCCAATGCCTGCAATTATGAAATTTCTACTTCTAGTGATATTTTGTAAATTAATTTCTATTCCATTAGTGGTTATGCCATTTCTTCCAGCTGCTGAACCTTCAAGCCATTCATATCTTATACCTGGAATTATATATAACTTTTCTGAAAATTTAAAAATATTTTCAATAAAACCAGCGGCATTAGATGAGGCAAAACTTATATCTTTAGGATAAGTACCAGAAATGGTAATATCATAATTTGTTCCTGTGCTACCTATGCCATCTGCTAATCTATGGGTAGTTCCTTTGTACAATCTTATACCTGCTGCAATTGTGTTTTTATATTTTCCAATTGCATATTCACTTATGATCCTACTTTCAATACCGTAGTTTCTGTATTTATCTAAATTAACTATCCTATTATTAAATTGGTTTGCAACAGCATTGATGCTGTCTTTTATAGTGATCGATTGTAAAAACCCCACACTATTTCGATCGCCAATGGTTCCAAAAATTTTTGTATTCCAACGGCTATGTTCATTTATTTCGTATTTTAGTATTATTGCGGGGGTCATCCATTTAATATCAAACCAGTTTCTGTTTCTGAAGCTTTGTTTTGAATCTTGTTTTATTTGTACATCTGTTAAACCACCAGCTTGTTGACTTCTAGTATGAGAATACATTATTTCAAATCTAAGTAAAAATTTATTTGTAAAATTATACGTAATAGATCCGAATCCGGATTTTGTATAAAATTGACTATTGTTTCGCCATCCTTCCCCATTTCGTTGATCAAAAAATGAATAATAATGTATTTTTCCACGCTTACCACCTAGTGCATTATAGCTGTTGAATAAACCATTGCTTCCAATGGTTTGTTGCGTTTCAAATTCGATTGGCTTATTTATTTCATTTCCATCCTTTAAAATATAGTTTACCATTCCCCCGAATTGTGGTCCATATTGTAGTGCACCCTGACCTCTTACTATTTCAATTCTTTGTATAGCTTGTAGTTGTGGATTATAATAAGCTTCAGGATAACCAAATGGATCTGCAGCTATATCATATCCATTTTGTCTAACATTAAATTCCCAGCTTCTATTTGGACTTAAACCTCTTGCTGCTATACCAATTTGAATTCCGCTTGGGTCACTCTCCCAAATATGTATTCCTGGTACTTTTGCTAATACTTGACGCATGATATTATTAGAAATATTCCCTTGAACATTTTCAACAACAATTAAAGCATTCTTTTTCCCAGCATAAATAGTTGTACCAACAATTTCTGGTAGTTGTTGGTAATCACTTTTGCTATTCCTGCCAACAACAGTGATGTCGGGCAATTTTTTCCATTGTAAACTGTCCTTAATTTTATCTTGAGCATTAATTTTTTGCACTAGAATACTAATTAAGAACATTGAAATGCTTATTTTTCTTATCATTCTAGGGCAAAAATAGAATCTATTAAATTTTCTCATTTTTGAAATAAGGAAAACTGATTTATGTTATACGGAAAAATAAAAAAGGCCCCGATAAATCGAGGCCTTAATAAATGGGTACTTAAAAATTATATGAATAATAAAGCATCTCCGTAACTAAAGAAACGGTATTTATCTTTTATTGCTTTTTTATAAGCTTCCATTGCTAATTCATATCCGGCAAAAGCACATGACATAATTAACAAACTTGTTTTAGGTAAATGGAAATTGGTCACTAAGCTGTCTGCAATATTAAAATTGTAAGGAGGATGAATGAAATGATTCGTCCAACCTTCTGCAGGCTTTAATAACCTTTGTGCAGTTACACTGCTTTCCATGGCGCGCATAGCCGTTGTTCCAATAGAGCAAACACGACGACCATTTTGCTTCGCTGTATTAATAATTTTACAAGCTTCTTCATCGATACGGAAATATTCAGCATCCATTTTATGTTTGCTTAAATCTTCTACTTCAATGGGTCTGAATGTACTTAATCCTGTGTGTAAGGTTACTTCAGCAAAACGAATTCCTAAAATTTCAGAACGCTTAATTAATTCTTTACTAAAGTGTAATCCAGCAGTAGGAGCAGCAACAGCACCTTCGTATTTTGCATAAACGGTTTGATATCTTTCTTTATCTTCTTCGTCTGGCTTGCGTTTAATATATTTAGGCAAAGGAGTCTCTCCTAAAAATTCTAACATTTTTCTAAAACCTTCGTCGTCTCCTTCCCATAAAAATCGAATGGTACGGCCACGGCTTGTGGTGTTGTCAATGACTTCGGCTACTAATTCTTCGTTTTCGCCAAAATACAATTTGTTTCCTACACGAATTTTTCTTGCGGGATCAACTATGACATCCCATAAACGATTGGGCTTATTTAATTCTCTTAATAAGAAAACTTCAATCTTAGCGCCAGTTTTTTCCTTACGCCCATACATACGAGCTGGAAATACTTTTGTGTTGTTTACTACAAAAACATCTTTGTCATCATAGTACTCTAATAAATCAGAAAAATTTCGGTTTTCCATGTGGCCGTTTTGACGGTTAACCACTAGGAGTCTGCTGTCTTCTCTACGCTTGGTAGGATATTGAGCAATGAGATTTAAAGGTAGGTCGTACCTAAATTGAGAAAGTTTCATTTGTGTCTATTTTTGGTGATAGCCACATTAAGTTTACTACAGCCTTACGGGGCAGTTCGCTTCATGTTACGGCATGAAAATTATGGACGCAAATGTACAACTTTAGCAGTAATTTTGCCCCAACAACATTTGTATCTAAAATTGGGCAATTTGATTGAAAGTGCTAGCTTTGCAAACAATTGTTAGTTTTTGGATGATGTTGGGTAAAAACAAATTAATCTATGTTGAAAGCTAAATGGTGGAAAGTATTATCCTTTGTTCTTTTGTTGTACACCTGTACCTATGGTTTTATTGTGAAAGTACCTAAGTTAGATGATCGTATGCGTGAATCTATCCGCAATATGTTTTTTCATGTACCCATGTGGTTTGGCATGATGATCTTATTTTTTGTTTCATTAGTATATGCCATTAAATATTTAAGAACTGCAAATCCAGTTCATGATGTGTATTCCTCAAGTTATGCTTCAATAGGATTATTGTTTGGCACTTTGGGAATTATAACGGGTGCATTTTGGGCAAACTATCAATGGGGGAGTCCATGGGTAGGTGATCCTAAGCAAAATGGAGCAGCCATCGCATTGTTAATTTACTTTGCTTATTTTGTTTTAAGAGGAAGTTTATTGGATATGGAAAAACGCGCTAGATTATCTGCTGTGTATAATATTTTCTCCTTTTTTATGTTATTCCCTACTTTATGGATTTTACCAAGGTTGACAGAATCTTTACACCCTGGTGGACAAGGTAGTGAAGGGAATCCTGGGATTAATGGAAAGGATATGTCAACGGAAATGCGTACTGTTTTTTATCCAGCAGTCATTGGATGGACTTTACTTGGCGTTTGGATCAGCACGATACATATTCGTGTGCAACTATTAAAATTAAAAAAAGAAGAACTTTTATAAATTATAAAAAATAAATTTTAAGATATGATATCTATTTTACAAGCTATGACAGCAAACAATACCGACAACTTAATGATAAGAGATGGTAAGATTTATTTAGTAATGACTATCGTGAGTATTATTCTTGTTGGCTTATTTATTTATGTTGCATCTATTGACAAAAAGATAAGTCAACTTGAAAGCAGCTCAAAAGATTAGTTTTTTATTTCTTGCTAAAAAATGAATGTACCATTAAAACTTCAAAAATATGAGTAACCATCAGGAATATAGTTTCTTTGAAAGTGTAGAAAAAAGTTTTGATAAAGCATCTAAATTTACTTCATGGGAGCAAGGAATATTAGATCAAATAAAAGCATGTAATAGTATTTATAGTATGCGTTTTCCTGTTAAAATGGACGACGGACATATTGAAGTAATTGAAGCGTATCGTGTTCAACATTCACAACATAAATCACCATGTAAAGGAGGTATTCGTTTTAGCATGGCGGTGAATCAAGATGAAGTGATGGCATTGGCCGCACTAATGACTTATAAATGTGCCATTGTGAATGTGCCCTTTGGCGGAGCTAAAGGCGGAATTAAAATTAGCCCTCGTAATTTAAGTGCGTATGAATTAGAAAAAATAACCAGAAGATATACTTCTGAATTAGTAAAGAAAAATTTTATTGGTCCTGGTATTGATGTTCCCGCGCCCGATTACGGAACAGGTGAAAGAGAAATGGCATGGATTGTTGATACATATCAATCATTAAAACCAGGAGAGATAGATGCAGCAGGTTGTGTGACCGGTAAGCCAATATCTTTAGGGGGTGTGAGAGGTCGTAAAGAAGCCACTGGATTAGGCGTATTTTTTGGTGTAAGAGAGGTTTGTTTAATGGAGGATCAGATGACAAAATTGGGATTACCAGTTGGTATAGAAGATAAAAATGTGATTGTACAAGGCCTTGGTAATGTGGGTTATTTTTCTGCTAAGTTTTTCAGAGAACATGGTGCTAAAGTTATTGCCATTGCTGAATTTGAAGGAGCTATTCATAACGCAGCAGGCTTGAATGAAGAAGAAGTTTTTCAACATCGTAAAAAAACGGGAAGTATTTTAAATTTTCCTGGTGCTACTAATATAGAAAATAGCGCATCTGCTCTCGAAATGGAATGTGATATTTTAATTCCAGCAGCATTAGAAAATGTGATTGATAAAAACAACGCACCAAAAATTAAGGCAAAAATTATTGGAGAAGCTGCCAATGGGCCTTTAACACCTGAGGCTGATGAGATATTATCTAAGAAAGGCATTTTAGTTATTCCTGATATGTATTTAAATGCAGGTGGTGTAACTGTATCTTATTTTGAGTGGTTGAAAAACTTAAGCCATGTAAGGTATGGTCGATTAGAAAAAAGATTTACCGAAAATGCAAATATTAATATCCTAAATCAAATCGAAGAATTAACAGGTAAAAAAGTTACTGAATCTGAAAAGGAAATTATTGCACATGGACCGGATGAAATTGATTTAGTGCATAGTGGCTTAGAAGAAACTATGATTAATGCCACAAGAGAAATCATGGATATTTGGAAAGCGAATCCTTCCATCCCAGATATGAGAACGGCTGCTTATGTTTGTGCTATCAATAAAGTAGGTACTTCCTATGCTGAATTAGGAATTTTCCCATAGTATTTGCAAAAAAACAATTTAGAGATAGCTTGGGAAATCTTGTAATGGATGCAATTGTCCTGAAATAATTTCAGCACCATGGGTTTGATGTCCATTGGTAATAATTAAATAGGAAGCCTCGAGTACTTGTTGGTATTGCAATATTTGTAGTAGTGTTTTTTCGCCAATTTCAACTTTGGCTTCTTTACATTCAATAATCATCCAAGGCTTTTCATTTTTATATACCACCACATCAAATCGTTTTTTTAATTCTCCTAATTGTATTGTTTTTTCAACTGCAATTAATGCGTTAGGATAATGACAAATCTGCACTAAATATTGAAGTATATTTTGCCTTACCCATTCCTCAGGAGTCAAGAATACCCATATCTTACGAAAGGGATCAAATATGTGGTCCTTGCCTGATTGCTGTTGAATTTTAAAAGGATAGGAGGGGTAAATCAAAGCTTGCATGAAGATGTGCGATAAAATTTGTAATTTTAAATAGTAGTACTTCAAAGATAAGGACAGAAACCTAGGGAAGTATTGAACATCGATAAAAATATTTAATATGAAATCGAAACAAGAAATAGTAGACAATTGGTTGCCAAGGTACACCGGTGCTGGCTTAGAACAATTTGGCAAGTACATCTTATTAACCAATTTTAGTCATTATGTAAATATGTTTGCCCAAAAGCATAAGGTGGAAGTCATTGGTAAAGATCGACCTATGCAATGTGCAACTGCCGAAGGAATAACTATTATTAATTTTGGAATGGGAAGTCCTGGCGCTGCGACCATCATGGATTTATTAACGGCTATACAACCCGAAGCTGTTTTATTTTTAGGGAAATGCGGCGGCTTAAAAAAGAGAAATAAAATAGGGGATTTAATTTTACCTATTGCAGCCATAAGAGGAGAGGGAACTTCTAATGATTATTTCCCACCCGAAGTGCCAGCGATGCCTGCCTTCGCATTACAAAAAGCCATTTCAACTACAATACGTGATAGCGGTGTAGATTATTGGACGGGGACTGTATATACCACGAATCGTCGTGTATGGGAACATGATGACATTTTTAAACAATACCTCACTGATATTCGTGCATACGCCATTGATATGGAAACCGCTACTATCTTCACTGTTGGTTTTTATAATAAAATTCCAACTGGAGCCTTATTATTAGTAAGTGATTCTCCTATGATTCCTGAAGGTGTTAAAACCGAAGCCAGCGATACAATGGTAACTGCCGAGTTTGTCGAAAGACATTTGAATATTGGTATTGATTCATTGAAGCAGCTCATCAATAATGGTCAAACAGTCAGACATTTGCAGTTTTAAAAAGCTTTAATAAATTAAGTTTTTTAAAACTTTCTCTTTTCGATTTTTTTTACTTTCACCATCCTATTAAAATTTAGGAATTTTAATAGGTCAGCACCTAAAAGCTTTAATAAATTAAGCTTTTTAAACTTATTCCTTCCAAAGGAATGGGAAAAGAATATAGGACAATGCAATAATCATTGCATCAAATCCAATTAATATCAATACTAATTCTGGCAAACTATTTTGAACCACATCTGAAAATGCAATGTTTGCTATTTTCATCAAAATCATTAATTGAGGTATAATTAATGGGAAGCCAAGTATCGCCATAATAGCGGATGGCTGTTGCGCCTTAGAAGCAATGGCTGCTAAAAAACTAAACACCAAACTTAAGCTAATCCCGCCCAAGCAGCTGATACCAAAAAACAACAAACCATGTTGTAATGGGTTGCCTAATAGTAAAGTAAATAAAAGCAAGCTAAGCCCACTCATGATGATCATGAGTAAACTATTATAAATTAATTTTGAAAAAATAAAATGAACAGGGCTTGCAATCGTATAAAAATAAAGCATTCTGCCCCTCCCTTCTTGTAAAAAACTTCGAGCAACGGTGTTGATGCAAATAAATAAAAGAGTCACCCAAAATAAACCATTCCATACATGGTCATCGGGCTGGCCCATGGTTAAATAAATAACAAAAGTGGTAGAAGCGATGTATAATAGAATGCCAAAAAAAGTATGCTGCTGCCTAAACTCGAGCAAAGCATCTTTTTTTAATAAGGTATATACTATTTCGAGGCGCATACTCTACATCTTGGTTCGTAATTATTTTTCTCACCTAACACCACAGTACCTTCTTCATCACTCGTTCGATAGGAGATATTGGCTAAGTGACCACATTGAACACAAATAGCATGTAGCTTAGTAATAAAGTCACCTACTGATAAAAGATGTGGCATGGGCCCAAAAGGTTTGCCTAAATAGTCCATATCTAATCCTGCAACAATGACTCTTTTACCTTGCATTACTAAAGTTTCACAAACATCAACTATACCTTCGTCAAAAAATTGTGCTTCATCGATACCAATGACATCTGCATCCTTAGCCAATGCAATAATAGCCGATGAGTGGTCTACTTGGGTAGAAGCAATTGAATTGGTATCATGACTTACAATTTTAGTTACATCATAACGGGTATCAGTCGCTGGCTTGTATATTTCAATTTTTAAATTGGCAATTTTAGCTCTTTTGAGACGACGAATGAGTTCTTCGGTTTTGCCACTAAACATGCTACCGCAAATCACTTCAATCCAACCTCTGCGTTCGCCTGTTAAATTCTGTTCAATAAACATAGACAATATTTAAATTGGTTTCTTCGTTTTAATAACAAGGGTAAAGTTATTGCCTCAAAAGTAAACATTCCTATGGATAGAGTAAGGTCTTTGGTGGATAAATTAAGGGAAGATTTGCACCAAAATGCAGATATCTCAGCATTAAAATTAACGGCTCAGCAGTTATTAGCTGCGCTAGAGGAAAGAGCCATTATAAAACCCTTGCCAGAACAAATCTATATGGAAGCCCCAGCGGAGCCGGCTAGTTCACCCGAAGTCATACCCGCTCCCTTGGAAGTTGCAGTCGCTTTATCTGCCCCTGTTAAGGAAGTGATTGATCATATCTTCTTAGAACCCATCAAGGATTTAAGATCGGCCATTGGTATTAATGACAAGTTTCAATTTATTCAAGCATTATTTGGGGGAGATGAAAAATCTTTTGAAGCAGGTATTAAAACTATAAATTCATTTAAGATATTTCCAGAGGCCCAGTTTTATATAAAAAGAGAATTAAGAGAAAAAAATAATTGGGATGAAGAGTCGCCCGTTGTAAAAAGTTTTGATCAATTGGTTAAAAGACGTTTTTCCTGAATAAACTGCATTGTCTTTTGAGTAGCTCCCGAATTTTGTTGAATAAAGTTTGCCGATGCGGCACTAGCCTTATTATATTTGTCTTCTTGTTCAATTAATATATTTAAAATTCGTGTGAATGAATTTTCATCATGAATTTTAAATCCACCACCAAAGTCAATAAGTCCAATAGCTTCTCTATATTTTTCATCATTGGGCCCCCAAAGCACAGGCTTTCCAAATGCGGCTGGTTCTAACACATTATGTATTCCTTCGGTATCAAATCCGCCACCAATATAGCTTACATAAGCATATTGATAAAGACTACGCAACAAACCTATTTGATCTACAATGATCACTTTTGAGTTATTAAATTTTTGATTGGATTGAATAAAGGAAGTTAAGGTAGTTGCATTGTTGAAATGATTCAAACATTTTTGAATGGAAGGTACGTCCACATGATGCGGCACAATGATCCAATTAAATTGCGAAAATTTTTCGGTTAATTTAGCCAATAAGATATGATCCTTTTCCCAAGTACTACCTGCAATGATTATTTTATCTTGATTCAATTTGTGTAACCAATCAAATGGTTTTACTATTTGTGCTGTACTCCAAACACGATCAAAACGCGTATCGCCAGTAATTATTATTTTATTTTCAGCAATAATGGGTGCGATGAGTTTTATTGAATTTTCATCTTGTACCAAAATAGCATGAAATAAGTCAATCATCTTTTTGTAAAATCCGCCATACCATTTAAAAAATAATTGATTAGGTCTAAATAAAGCGGCCACTAAAATGGTAGGAATATTTCTGCGCTTGGCTTCCGATAAATAATAATACCAAAATTCATATTTGACAAAAATCACTAACTCGGGTTGGAGTAAATCAAAAAACCGTGTGGCGTGTTGAGCACCATCGAAAGGTAGGTAGGTTACAAAATCAACGCTCGGATCATTTTTACGATGCAAATATCCGGAAGGTGAAAAAAAAGTAAGCCAAATTTGATAGTTAGGATATTGCTTCTTGATGTTTTCAATAATGGGTAAGCCTTGTTCAAATTCACCATAAGAGGCACAATGCACCCAAATAATTGGTTTATGCTTTTTTTGTGCGCATAAGGCAATCTCTTGCCATACCTTATCCTGCCCTAAAGTCCATTGTTTCGCTTTGGCATTAAAAGGGGCCATGCATTTGGCAAGGAAAGGGTAGCAGAGTAAAAATAGATTGTATAATCCCATAATTGACTTCTATCAAGCAAAAATCAATAAAATTTACCATATAAAAGGACATTTATTTTGGATTAGTGCCTATGGGATTTACTTATTGGTCTAGATAGGCCTTTTTACCCTTTTTATAGTATTTTTGCAAAAATGGAATTGATGCGAAAAATTCAAATGGTAGATACAAAAAATCAGTATCTGGCGATAAAAAAAGAGGTAGATGAAGCCATTCAGTCTGTATTAGACTCCGCCTCCTATATTAACGGAAAAGCGGTACAAGAATTTAGCCAACATTTAGCCACTTATTTAAATGTGGCACATGTGGTGCCTTGTGCAAATGGAACAGATGCTTTGCAAATTGCCATGATGGCTTTGGATTTAAAACCAGGTGATGAAGTCATCACTCCTTCCTTTACTTATATTGCGACTACCGAAGTGGTTGCTTTATTAGGATTAACTCCTGTTTTTGTGGACGTGGATCCAATTACATATTGTATGGATATTGCTTCACTTAAAAAAGCCATTACCCCAAAAACCAAAGTGATCGTGCCTGTACATTTATATGGACAAGCAGCACCGATGGAAGAAATTTTAGAAATTGCAGCGCTTCACCATATTTATGTCATCGAAGACAATGCACAAGCCATTGGATGTGATTATACTTTTTCAAATGGAGTAACAAAAAAAACGGGTACCATGGGTCATATTGGAGCCACTTCGTTTTATCCTAGTAAAAACCTTGGTGCATTTGGAGATGGCGGTGCTTTATGTACCAATGATAAAGCATTGGCTGATAAAATGTCCATGATAGCCAATCACGGACAATCTGCACGTTATTATCATGATGTGGTGGGATGTAATTCAAGATTGGATTCCATACAAGCTGCTATTTTAAATATTAAATTGCAAAAATTAGATGCTTATAATGCAGCGCGTCAAAAAGTTGCACAATATTATAATCAAGCTTTTTCAGATTTGAAACAAATCGTTACTCCGGGTGTAAAAAAATACAGCACACATGTATACCATCAATATACGATGCAACTCATTGGGGTTGATCGTGAAAAATTGATCAAACATTTAGCAGATATGGAAATTCCTTGCATGATTTATTATCCAGTGCCGGGTCATTTACAAAAGATGTTCGGAGCGCATAAAAATGAATTGTTGGATTTGCCCGTTACAAATGCATTAACACCCGTGGTATGTTCCCTCCCTGTGCATACCGAAATGGATGAAACGCAATTAGCGTATATTGTAGCAGGTATTAAATCGTTTTTTAATTCAAAAAATTAATTAGATGAAAATTACAGTCATTGGAACAGGGTATGTAGGATTGGTGACAGGAACTTGCTTCGCGGAAACGGGTAATAAAGTGACTTGTGTAGATATAGACAAAAATAAAGTAAACAAATTATCATCAGGGCAAATAACTATTTATGAACCTGGGTTAGAAAAAATATTTTTAAGAAATACAAAGGAAGGGCGGTTGGTGTTTACAACACAATTGGAAGAGGTGATAGATCAATCTGAAATAATTTTTCTTGCTTTGCCTACGCCACCGGGCGCAGATGGTTCTGCAGATTTAAAATATGTATTAGAAGTAGCGGATCAGATTGGTAAGTTGATGAAGGAATATAAAGTCATTGTGAATAAGAGTACGGTTCCTGTGGGAACGGCTGATAAAGTAAGAGCAGCCATTGAAAATAATTATAAAGGTGAATTTGATGTGGTGAGCAATCCTGAATTTTTAAGAGAAGGAGTGGCTGTAGATGATTTTATGAAACCAGACAGGGTAGTAGTAGGTACTACATCGGAGCGTGCAAAAAAATTAATGAGCGAATTGTATTCGCCATATGTGAGACAAGGGAATCCAGTTATTTACATGGATGAACGAAGCGCTGAATTAACAAAATATGCAGCCAATAGTTTTTTGGCCACCAAAATATCTTTCATGAATGAGATTGCTCAATTATGTGAACGTATGGGCGCAGATGTGGATATGGTGCGCAAAGGAATAGGAAGTGATGATCGTATAGGAAAACGCTTTTTATTTCCTGGCATTGGATATGGTGGTAGTTGCTTCCCTAAAGATGTCCAAGCATTGGTCAAATCGGCAACCGATGTGGAATACAGCTTTGAGATATTAAAAGCTGTTGAAAAGGTGAATGCTTTACAAAAATTACATTTAGTAAAAAAAATAAGTGCCTATTTTAATCATCAGTTGCAAGGGAAAAAAATTGCTTTGTGGGGATTGGCTTTTAAACCCAATACCGATGATATTAGAGATGCGCCTGCACTAGATATGATTGATGCTTTATTAACAGCAGGTGCTACAATTACAGCATATGATCCTGAAGCCATGACTAATGCAAAAAATATGATTGGAGATAAAATCGATTATGCTACCAATCAATATGTGGCATTGAAGGGCGCTGATGCCTTAGTAATTGCAACAGAGTGGAGTGAATTTAGAACACCCGATTTTGATATGATTGAAATGAATTTAACCAGCAAAGTTATTTTCGATGGTCGAAATTTATTTGAAGTAGCCAAAATGAAAGAGTTAGGCTATCATTATGAGAGCATTGGTCGTTTTTAAATTAAGTCAGTTTACAACTGAAAATTATAACAGAGGTATAAACAAAAAATAATGAGTCAAAA
Organism: uncultured Bacteroidota bacterium; assembly: GCA_903824725.1. Classification (GTDB taxonomy): domain Bacteria; phylum Bacteroidota; class Bacteroidia; order Chitinophagales; family Chitinophagaceae; genus Sediminibacterium. The sequence continues at coordinate 36,250 of CAIJXU010000089.1, forward strand.
AAGAATATTAATAACGGGTGCTGCTGGATTCTTAGGGTCTCATTTATGTGATCGATTTATTCGTGAAGGCTTTAAAGTCATTGCAATGGATAATTTGATTACAGGCGACATGAAAAATATCGAACATTTAATATCCAATGAAAATTTTGAGTTTATACTTCATGATGTTACTAAATTTATTGAAATAAAAGGCGAGTTAGATTATATTTTACATTTTGCATCTCCAGCAAGCCCCATCGATTATTTAAAAATTCCAATACAAACATTAAAAGTGGGTGCATTGGGTACGCATAATTGTTTGGGCTTAGCGAAAGATAAAAAAGCACGCATCTTGGTGGCAAGTACCAGCGAAGTATACGGCGATCCTTTAGTACATCCGCAAACCGAAGAATATTGGGGTAATGTAAATCCAGTAGGACCAAGGGGCGTGTACGATGAAGCTAAGCGTTATATGGAAAGCATTACAACGGCTTATCATACTTTTCATCATGTCGAAACTAGGATCATTCGCATCTTCAATACCTATGGTCCAAGAATGCGACTTAATGATGGACGAGCGCTACCTGCTTTTATTGGTCAAGCATTAAGAGGGGAGGATATGACGGTATTTGGGGACGGATCACAAACACGAAGTTTTTGTTATGTAGATGATTTAGTAGAAGGCATTTATAGATTATTGTTAAGTGACTATTCGAGTCCTGTTAATATTGGTAATCCAAACGAAATAAGTTTAAAGGATTTTGCTGAAGAAGTTTTAAAATTAACAGGGTCCAAGGTTAAAATTATTTACAAACCACTTCCGGTGGACGACCCTAAGCAACGCCAACCAGATATTTCTAAAGCTAAATCCTTATTGGGATGGGAGCCAAAAGTAGAACGTGCAGAAGGTTTAAAAAAGACATACGATTATTTTAAAGCTTTGCCTTCGAGTGAGTGGACCAAATTGCCAAAGGAATTTATTTCAAAATAAAAAATCCACTCGCTGACTTAAATTTTATGCCATGCCTATCAAAAAAATTTTAGTAACAGGAGCGAATGGGCAATTGGGCTGGTCCTTGTCACAATTGACTACACAATATCCTTCTTTTGAATTTATTTTTGCTGATAAATCGATGTTTGATTTATCAAAGCCTGCCTTATTTGAATCCTTGATTCAGAAAATAGCACCCCAAATTATTATAAATACAGCAGCCTATACTGCAGTAGATAAAGCAGAAACTGAAAAAGATTTATCGGTATTGGTGAATACCTCAGCAGTGGTTGAATTGGCTAGAGTGGCTAAACTACATGATATAGTATTGATTACTTTTTCTACCGATTATGTATTTAATGGCTTGGCTAAAACACCTTATTTAACCGAAACTAAAAGAGAGCCAGTTAATTTTTATGGTGAAACAAAAGCCAATGGAGAAGCTTTGGCATTAGAGGTAAATCCCCATATCATTATCATTCGAACTTCATGGGTATTTAGTAGTCATGGGAATAATTTTTTCAAAACCATGTGTCGTTTGATGAAGGAAAGAGCAAGTTTAAATATTGTATCAGATCAAATAGGTCGACCTACTTATGCGCATGATTTAGCCAAGGCTACAATGCAAATGATTGTTGCGATTCAGCAAGGAAAACCATTAAAAGGTATTTATCATTATGCGAATCAAGGGGTCACTAGTTGGTTTGAATTTGCGCAAAAAATAAAACAAAATGCAGGCTTAAGCTGCGATATATTTCCCATAGTTACTAGTCAGTTTCCAACACCAGCAAAGCGTCCAGCTTATTCGGTATTAGATACACAAAAAATAGAACAGGAGTTAGGTTTGGAGATTCCTCATTGGGAGGCATCCTTATTAGATTGTCAAAAAAAATTAGCTGAACAAAATATAATATGAAAAAAGAAGCCCTTTTAAAACAACTACAATCACAAACTTATGTGATGATAAAACCATCTCCTTTGCATGGTATTGGTGTATTTGCGATTAGGGACATTCCAAAAGGAACAAAAAATATTTTTTCAGAAGGGTTTGGCGATTGGATACAAGTAAGCAAGCAGGAAGTTGATGCTTTACCTAAACATTCAAGGGATTTGATCGAAAATCATTGTTTGTTTGATGACAATAATTATTTTATTCCAGAATATGGATTTAAATTAGTGGACTTGGTTATTTATTTGAATCATTCAGATACCCCCAATGTTGTATCATTAAATGAAGGAGAGCAATTTGAGGCATTAATAGATATCAAGGAAGGCCAAGAGTTGTTAGTAGATTATGGAACGATAGTAGAAAGTACTGAGTAGGATTTAATTTATAAATTCAAATCGACACAAAATGAAAAAATTACTTTTTTTGATGTTCGGCTTTATGATTTTTCAAAATGCTAATGCCTTTTTTTTAAAAGATACCATTAAGATAAATAAAACAATTGATTTTGAATTGGACGGGGCAGGGACCAATAAACAATGGGATGCTGCTCAATGGTTTTCATTAACACAACTGGATTCAGGCATCCGTAATTATGATACCAAATTTAAAATATTGTATTCTAGTGCTGGCATCTATGTTTTTTTTACTGGCAATGATAAAAAAGTGACTTCTACTTTTACCAAAGATTTTGATAACTTGTATAACGCCGATGTTTTTGAAGTCTTTTTTCATCCAGAGCCTAAGACGCCTATTTACTTAGAGTATGAAGTAAATGCATTGAATGCGGAATTGGTGCTTTTAGTACCACATTTAGATACAAAAGCATTAGGCTGGGCACCTTGGCATTATGATGGCAAACGAAAAGTGACTAAAAAGGTAATGGTACATCAGGTCAATAATGAAATGTATAAATGGTCTGCTGAATTATTTTTTCCTATCTCCTTATTTGGGCCACTACAAAATACCAAACTCGATAAAGGAGTATGTTGGAATGCTAATTTTTATAGATTAGATTATGATGCGGGTAAAATGATAAAGTGGGCCTGGTCTCCTGTAATAGCTAGTTTCCATGAGTTTGATAAATATGGCGTGATTCAATTTAACTAAACAATAAGCACCATTATAAAAAAAGCGTCCCGATCTATTGGGACGCTTTTTTTATATCAGCTAGTTCAAATAATTATTTTAATCCTTAGGCGTTTTTTTATGCCAATAAGAAGCAAGGATGGAACCTGTGATATTCATAAAAGGTCCAAAAACAGCAGGGGCCAATCCCATTGTGGCTGCTTTGCCAAGCTTTTCAGCAAGTCCCGATGCTAAGCCTCCATTTTGCATACCTACTTCAATAGCAATTGTACGACTATCTCTTTCGCCCAATCTAAATAAGCGTCCAATCCAATAGCCAAATAAATAGCCAGATGTATTATGAATAAAAGAGACTAAAATCAATAAGGGTCCAATAGTTAATAAACTTTTACTACCAGCGGCAGTAATAACAATGATGATGGTGGCAATTCCAAACATGGATACCGATGGCATTAATTTATCAAGCCAAGTGGTTTTACCTTTGATATATCTATTGAATAATAATCCTAAAGTAATGGGGACAATCACTATTTGTAAGATATGAATAAACATATCCGTTGCCTTGATTTCAATAAACTGTCCTCCTAATACTTTCATTAAAAAAGGTGTTAAAAAAGTAGCAAGGATGGTGCTGACACTCGTAAGGGTAACCGATAATGCTAAATTGGCTTTAGCTAAATAGGACATCACATTGGAGGCAAGCCCACATGGCATGGAACCAATTAATACAATTCCTGCTGCAATTTCAGGTTCAAAATGAAACAGCTTAGCCAAAGCGAAACCCATTAAAGGCATAAATGTAAAGTGACCTGCGAGTCCAATAATGACTGCCTTTGGTTGTTCGGCCACTCTCTTGAAATCCTTTAATCCAATTTCGGTTCCCATTCCAAACATAATAATTTGGATCAATGGCGTAATTAAGCCCTTTAATTTAAAATCGCCTACTTTTAAAAAATACTGAGGATAATTCAAAGTGATACATACACATGCAAGTATCACCATGGTGAAACTTAGTCCTTGGAGCGTTTCGGTTCCTTTAACTCCTAAGCTTAAGGATAAAAATCCTAATGATACAATCAATCCTAAATAATCAGTGATGTGTAAAAGGTATAAAATACCTGATAACGCAAATAATATTAAGGAAATAACTAAAAATGGTTTGTAATTTTTCATTTGATATTTTAATTAAGGGATGCTTACCAAGTTCTTTTTTCTAAAAACTTTTCGAGCGCTTCTTTTGTAATAACGGGTTCATTGGGGTGTGCACTAATCCAATTTAAAAAGGAAGTTTTTATTTCTTCTGTCCATTGGTTGTCAATTTGACCCGCATTGTATTTGCCAGATTTTAAAACATCTTTTGAAAAGCGATCTCTAACAGAAATAAACTCCGAAGTAGCGACTACTTTTTCAGCCATATGTGCTGGGATAAATAAGACGCCTTCTCTTTCAGATAATACTAAATCACCTGGCATAACTATAGCAGCACCAATGCGAATGGGGCCATTTAATCCAATGAGTACTACTTCCTCTAAAAAGGAGGGATGAAAATCCCTTACATAGGCATTGAAACCTTTTATTTGTTCTAGTCCTGATAAGTCCCTAGCAGAACCATCAAAGATGACACCATTTCCTGTTTTATTAAAAATAGATGTACTTAAGTTATCGCCTACTAAAGTGCCTTGTGCAATTTTTCCAAATGATTCGGCAACATACACATCTCCTTTTTGAAGAATTTCAATTGGCCAAGCATTCGTATTCCCTTTTCGTCCTTCTTTTTTACCACGATCTTTAATAAGCGCTTCAATGTCAGGTCGAGTAGGGCTGTACTTAGCTGTGACAGCTCTTCCTACTATAGGAACATTGTCATGAACCATTTTCCAATTTCCTTCAAATTGATTGTTGTATCCTTCATTATGTAAAACCTGCCAAGCTTCCTCAATACCTATTTTTTTTGCACGAGCAATTAAGTCATCGCTAATTTTAGGGCGACCATCCTCAAATCTTTCGCCTTTCCATTGTGATGTTAAATATTCTAATTCCGATTTAGGGAATAATTGAGCTTGGGCAAAATAAAAACAACTTGACAACAATAAAAGCAATCCTATTTTTTTCATATTTATTTTTAATTTAAACCTTAGCACCTTCTAATATTTCTTTTAATCTTTTAGCAACAATTTTATCTTCCCCTTCTTGTAAAGACCATGCAGTAATACCAATATTATCTTTGCCACCAACTACTTCAATAGAAGGGTTACCATTGCGTAACTCAAGTTTCAGGGCTTCACCAGTTTTGCTAATTTTACTGTAATCAAAAGTAATATTTAATGTAGGAGTCACATTACCTAACACTGGTGTTGTTATAGTAGTGCTTACGCCAGGAACAGACATCGCTGCTGCTTGTATTTTTTTGATTCTTTCTAAAAATACAAGTGCTTCAGCATCATGATCAATTTTTACAAATTCCTCAACTGCAACCAGCATTCCTAAAATTTCTTCTTTGTTTACTTTCATTCCACGACCAATTGTTTCCCCGCGAGGAGGCATGGATAGTCGAGCTGCTTTAATTAAATCTTTTTTGCCCATTAACAAGCCCGCACTTTGTGGTCCTCTTAATGCTTTACCGCCCGAAATGGCAACAAAATCAAAACCCATTTCATTAAAGCGCCATAAGTTACTTACGGGTGGCACATCCGCTGCAATATCAATAGTGGTGGGAATGCCATATTGCTTTCCAATAGCGACCCACTCTTCATGTTGAATTTTACCTTTGTCAGATTGTACATGAAGAAAATGCATAGCTGCTGTATTTTTATTGATTGCATTTTTTAATTCTTCAACAGTTTCAATCATAATCACTTTTACACCTGTATTGGTTAATGCTTGATTATATCCAATGGCATGTGCTTTTTGACAGATCACTTCTGTTTTCATTCCAGTGCCTTCTAATTTAGGAAGTTGCTTTACTTTAACAGGATCTAATCCAGTTAAAATTCCTGCCATTCCTAAAGTTAATGCTGCAAATGCGCCGCTTGTTACCACCACTGATTCTGCTTTGGTAATCTCAGCCAATCTTTCGCCCACTTTATCTTGTATTTCATCTAGCATACAAAATTTATGGGAGGCTTGTCTGATTGCTTCTACTGTGGCTGGACGCATCAATGTTGCAGTCATTGCAGTATAGGTTCCAGCTGCATTAATAAAAGTGCGTACACCCAATTCAGCAAACAAATCACGACCTGCAGCTACAGCTAAAGGAGTAGCATTCGCACTTGTGATTCCACCAACAATGGAGGCACCTGCAAGTGGGGTGATTGAAATATATTTTAAGAGGTCTCTGCGTTTCATGTTATTTATTTTAATTATAAAACCAAAATTTAGTTTGCAATAGCAATACAATCCATCTCAACCAATGAATTACCAGGTACACCACCATAAGTAGCTACTGTTGTTCTAACTGGAGGATTTGGGCCAAAACGACCTTTAAATACTTCGTTCATTTGTTTATAGTCGCCTAAGTCTGCTAAGTATACATTTACTTTCAACACTTTTTCCATAGAAGATCCAGCTTTAATTAATTCCTTTTCTAATTCTTTTAAAACATGATCTGTATGCGCTTTAATATCTCCTTCAAAGTGAGCACCTTTTCCTGCTACAAAAACCATTCCTGCAAATTTGGTAGCGCCTGAAAAAAGCGGAATGTCTTGTTCAGTAGTTACGTTAAATACTTCTTTTCCTGATGCGTCAACTGAGGATTGAGTAGTGGATGCATTGGCGGCAATACTAGCAGTGGAAAGGCCAAGGAAGCCGGCAAACATTTTTTTAAAGATGGAGCGACGATTTTGAGTTTTCATTTTTTTATTTTTTTTATTTAAGTTCTACAATCATTTCAATTTCTACTGAGATATTATTAGGTAAAGCAGCTACGCCTACGGCCGATCTTGCATGCTTTCCTCTTTCTCCAAAAACTTCTACCATTAAATTTGAAAATCCATTAATCACTTGTGGCTGTTGTACAAATGTAGGTTCCGAGTTCACTAAGCCCAATACTTTTACAATTCGTTTTACTTTATTTAAATCACCTAAATAGGCTTTCATTGTTGAAATCATAGAAATTCCAGTCAGTCTTGCTGCTGCCTGACCTTCCTCAATGGTCACATCCTTTCCTAAATGGCCATACATTTGTCCACCTCCTGGTTTATCTGGACCATGACCTGATAAGTAAAGTAGTTTTCCTACTTGTACTTGCTTTACGTAGTTGGCGATAGGAGGGACCACTGGAATTAAAGTAATATTTGATTTTTTTAATCTTTCTTCAGGATTCACTTCCATGGGCTCATTAGAGAATACCAAACAAACCGGTGTTTTGATATTCATGTTTTGATAAGTCTCTGTTAATTTTCCTGTCGCATCATCAAAGGAAAAAATTTGTACTTTATCATCAGTTTGGCTTGCTACAAAAACAAAATTTCCTAAAGGGGTAAAACTAAAGTTGCGAGGTTTTTTTGCTACAGGTTGGTGATACGATTTAGTAAGTAAACCATCGGCGCCAATTTTAAAAATGGTTAATTCGTCGCTAGTCACCCTGTTGGTGGAAATAAGCCATTTGCCACTTGGAGAAATATGAATATCGCCACTTCCTTTGGGATCTTTAGTGCTGCTGGTGTCGGCAATAATGGTTTGAACTTTATTGAATTTATTATCCTCAATTGAAAAAACATCTACAGTGCCCGACATTTCGCTAATTAAATAACCATGTTTCCCTGTGGCATCAAATACGAAATGTCTTGGTCCATTACCTGCAGTGATGGAAATGGCAGTATATTTTTCATCCACTAAGCCATCTGCATAAATTTTGTGTTGGTAAATTTTATCGCTGCCTAAATCAGTCACTAACAAATAAGAATGATCGTTACTTAGTACCACATTATGCGCATGTGAAGCTTCTTGCCTCGATTTAAGAATACTTGACCCATTGTATTTAATTTCCTGAGCAATAGGAAGCAAGGCGCCATCCATTGTTTTAAAAACACTTAAACTGCCTGAGTTATAATTAGCCGTATAAACAGTCTTACTTTCGGGACGATAAGTAATAAAGCAAGGGCCTGATCCTTTTATAAATGAGTTATTAATTTTTTCAAATTCATTATTGCTGTTTAATTGATAAGAAGTGACAGAAGAAGGTTCTTTGGAAGCTTCTGTTACGGCATACATTAATTTGCCTTCGTTGGCTAAAGTTAAGTAGGAGGCATTTTGATTTTCCTTTGTATATAACAATGTTGGTTTACCAGTAACTGCATTTACTGAGTAAACTTCAATTCCTGGATTTCCTTTTTGCGTATAAGAGCCTACAATCAATTGATATTGATTGGTGTCGGCAGGAAAAAAGGAAGCCAAATGGCTAAACAATAAGGTGGCAATAAAATTCATGATAGTGCGATTATATTTGAAACAAAAATTAATGAATAAAACGCATATTTTGTAATTGCTTAGCTATATTTTATGCACTTTTTTTAAATAATTTAAAATGGAATGCCCTAAAGTTTCACTATTTTAGTGTAATAGGGTAAAAGACATGTAAAATTGTTTGCTAAACTGAATTTACAAATAAGGTTTGTTTATCATTTTTAAAAAAATAATTATATGAAAAAACTGTATTATTTATTACTTGTTTCATTGGTAAGCTGCTTGCAACTACAAGCACAAAATCCTGTATTTATTTACGATATACTCGTTAAAGGCGGCCGTGTCATTGATGCTAAAAACGGCATTGATGGCGTTATCGATATCGCTATTAAGGAAGGTAAAATTTTTAAAGTAGATAAAAATTTAAATGCCAAAGATGCAAAACAACTGGTGGATGCAACTGGCCTTATCGTGACGCCAGGCTTGATAGATTTACATGCACATGTGTTTGCGGGTACGCAAGGGGATCATTATTTAAGTGATGGATTAAGTGCTTTAATGCCGGATGGTTATACATTCAGAGTTGGATTAACCACTGTTGTGGATTGTGGAGGTGCAGGTTGGAAAAGTTTTGCTACTTTCAAAAAAAATGTCATTGACGTTTCTCAAACAAGGGTACTTTCTTTTTTAAATATTGTGGGTGAAGGAATGCGCGGAGGAAACTATGAACAAGATTTAGCAGAGATGAATCCTAAGTTTGCTGCTAGTGCTGCAAAGCAATATAAGGATTACATTGTTGGATTTAAATTAGCGCATTTTAATGGTGAAGATTGGACGCCCACAGATAGAGTAGTAGAAGCTGGAAATTTAGCAGGGCTGCCTGTGATTATTGATTTTGGTGGATCTAAGCCCAATTTGCCTATACAAGATTTATTTTTCAAGCATCTAAGACCAGGTGATATTTACACGCATGCTTATGCAGCATTGGGGGGCGCTAGAGAGGAAATTGTAGATGCACAAACAAATACTTTAAAGCCTTTTGTTTTAGAAGCACAAAAAAGAGGAATTATTTTTGATGTTGGTTATGGAGGAGCAAGTTTTAATTATTCTCAAGCGATCCCTGCATTAAAAGCGGGTCTATATCCTAATACCATTAGTACCGATTTGCATACGGGAAGTATGAATACTTCAATGAAAGATGAATTAAGTGTCATGTCTAAATTTGTGAATATGGGCATGTCATTAGCCGAAGTAATTAAAGCAAGCACATGGACGCCAGCACAAGTAATTAATAGACCACTTCTTGGTAATTTATCGGTTGGATCTGAAGCTGATATTGCAGTACTCAATATCAGGAAAGGAAATTTTGGTTTTTATGATAAAACCGGATTCAAATTAAAAGGCACTGAAAAATTTGAATGTGAAGTAACCATCAAGGGCGGCAAAATCGTTTATGATTTAAACGGACTTGCCAACCCCATCTATGTAAAATAAATTTATTCTTTTCTCAATCCCAGAAGTTGCATTTGTTTCATCTTGATTAATCTTAGTCTTTGACGAACAATTGTAACTTCTGTTTTACTTACAGAATCTGCCTTGTTTCCAAAATTGTGTCTTATATAACTTAGAATATTAGCAATTTCTATATCTGGTAATTGTGAAAATTTTGGCATCATGCCGGCAAAAGGTTGACCGTTAATTTTAATAGGACCTTCTAAGCCTCTAAGTAATACAGAAATCAATGTATCCTTGTTGCCGTTCACCCAATCTGATCCTGCAATAGAAGGGAATCTTGTTCCATCTCCCTGTCCGTCTTTTTGGTGACAGGCACGACAGTTGGTTTGATATAGTTTTTCACCACCAATGCTTACTTTACCTCTTTCTAAATTATCTAAAATGGGATCTGGATTTTTAACATACGTTCTGTTTTCTCTTTCTACCATCTTTGCTAAATTCTTTTGGGTAAATTCTTCTTTTTTACCAGTGAATTTTACGCGCCATATTTTTCCTTTTTCTGATTCTGAAATGTATAAGGATCCATCAGGGCCCTGAGCCAATCCCATAGGGCGGTATTTAGAATCTTTTGTATTTACTAAAGTGTCTCTTCCTGTAAATCCATCAGCGAATACTTCCCATTTTTGTGGTTTACCATTTACAAATGGAACAAAGGCTACAATATATCCAGCTTGCGGATAAGGGGCACGAATAGTAGATCCATGAAATGCAATAAATGCTCCATTTTTATAACGCGCTGGGAATTGATCTCCTGTATAAAATAATAAATCATTAGGTGCGAAATGGCCAGGGAATCCTACAATGGGTGTTTCGATGGCAGTATCTGTATTTTCAATGATTCCATTTCCACCATATTCAGCATTGCGCATTACTTTTCCTTTTAGTTGGTCAAAGTAATAATAAGGCCAACCTGCATTTGCGCCTGGTTTTAATTTGTAAAATGCTTCAGAAGGTAATAAAGCACTTTGCCATTCATTATAAAATTGAGGCCAAGTATTGACTAATCCATCTCTGCCATGTCCTACGCAATACAATGAATTATCCTGTGTGTTCCAAGTCATTGCTACCAAACTTCTTAAACCAGTAGCCACTTTTATACCATCTGTTGTTCTAAATTGATTTAATTTATTTTCATCAAACATCCATACGCCACCATTGGAATCCAAGATTGGACAAGGGTTCATACCAGGAGAGCCTGGTAATCTATTTTCAACTTGACATGCATCAGATGGAGCGCCAAAGGGGACAAATATATGTCCCTTACCATCAAATGCTAAAGGCTTTCCATCATGTTCTCTTCGTTGACCACTATCTATAACAATAAATTCTGGGGGTCCTTGTGGTACCATAAATTTGCTGTCAAGTTTATAGCGATATACTAACATTTCGGAACTAGTATATAAATACCCATTATGTATACGCATACTAGTAGCATAGGATCCTTCTCTTTTTATTGGGCCAAAATTTTTAATAATATCTGCACGGCCATCTTTATTTTCATCTCTTAAAACATAATTCATTCCGTCCTCTATAAATCGATTTGCCTTTACATATATATCACCATTATCATTCACTGCTAAATGTCTTGCCTTGCCTGGAAGACTATCAACCACGACCACTGCTTCAAAACCATCAGGCATAATCAAGCCTCCGTTTTTTTCACTCATAAAGTTCACACAACTCGTTAAAAATAAACTCATTGTGGCAATCAATACAAGGGGAGATTTTTTTATTCGCATAAATATTTTTTATTATTCTCTTTTATAACATAGTAAATCTAAGAAATTATTTTCATTCAAATCTTGTATATTTTATACATTTTGGATGAATTTAGGTGCATAATTTTTAGATCATGGTGTTCTAAATTTGACGTATATTCATATAAGGAATAAAACAATATTTGTTGGTGAAAAAAGGGTTTAGTATTCACTAAATCCTTTTTTGCATTTTATTAAAAATATAAAATTTAAAAAATATGAAAAGAAGAGACTTACTAAAATTAGCAACGGTACTTCCTATTGGAACTGGCGTTGTATCGGGACTCATTCCTGTTTCTGCTTTTGCAAAAGCAACTGTAGCAAAACGAGATATCTTAAAAGAATTAGGCATTCGCACTTTCGTGAATGCAGCTGGAACTTATACAGCCATGACGGCATCCTTAATGCATGATGAAGTAATTGAAACAATTAAGGAGGGTGCTAAGCAATTTGCAATGTTAGATGAAGTGCAAGATAGGGTGGGTGAAAAAATTGCTGAATTATGTCATGCCGAAGCAGCCACTGTAACTGCAGGATGTTGGAGCGCTTTAGTTTTAGGAATGGCGGGTGTACTAACAGGCATGGATATGAAAAAAGTGGCACAGTTACCCGATGTAACTGGAATGAAAGCAGAAGTGATTGTACAAAAAGGACATAATATTGGATATGTACATGCTTTAACGAATACGGGTGCAACCATAGTTGAAATTGAAACAGTGCAAGAGTTGGAAAAAGCCATTAGTGAAAAAACGGCGATGATGTGGTTTTTAAATTCGTATGCGCCTTCTGGAAAAATTCAACATGAAGAATGGGTAGCGATTGCTAAAAAACATAAAATACCTACCATGATTGATATGGCTGCAGATGTACCACCGGTTTCTAATTTATGGAAATACAATGATCTTGGTTTTGATTTAGTATGTGTATCTGGAGGTAAGGCCATCAGAGGTCCACAAAGTGCTGGTATATTAATGGGTCGCAAGGATTTAATAGCAGCTGCGCGATTAAGTGCACCTCCTCGTGGTGGAAATATTGGACGAGGCATGAAAGTAAATAAAGAAGAGGTATTGGGTATGTATGTGGCGCTCGAAAAATATATTAATCAAGACCATGACGCAGAATGGAAAATGTGGGAAGGTAAAATTGATTCTATTGCAAAGTCGGCATCTTCAATAACCGGCGTTACTACCGAAGTATCGGTTCCTCCAGTTGCCAATCATACCCCTTTACTTTTTATTAAGTGGGATGAAACTAAAATTAAAACCACTAATAAAGATTTGATGTTAAAATTACGAAATGGCAGTCCTTCCATCGAAGTGATGGCCAATGGAACAGGCATCAATATCACCGTCTTTATGTTAAAGGAGGGCGAGGAAAAAATAGTAGCAAAAAGAGTAAGAGAAGAATTATTATCAGCAATGTCTTAATTTATTAAAAAATAATACAGATGAAAAAAATTATTATCGCGCTGGCTTGTTTAGTCATGATTGTGTTAAATACAAATGCACAAGCTTATCAAATTGTGATCAAAGGTGGTTTAGTGATTGATCCAAAAAACGGAATCAATGAAGTAATGGATATTGCTATTCAAGATGGTAAAATTGCAAGTGTTGCAAAAAATATTGATGCAGCGAATGCAAGACAAGTCATTAATGCAAAAGGATTAATAGTTGCGCCAGGATTGATAGACATACATGGTCATGTATTTGCTGGAACGCAACTTGATCGAGGGTTAAGTGATGGCAATAGTGCATTAATGCCAGATGGTTATACTTTTAGAGTAGGGGTGACTACCATTGTAGATTGTGGAGGAGCAGGTTGGAAGAACTTTGCTGTGTTCAAAAAAAATGTAATTGATGTTTCTCAAACAAGGGTATTGTCTTTTTTGAATATTGTAGGAGAGGGAATGCGCGGCGGTCCTTATGAGCAAGATTCAAGAGATATGGATCCTAAAATGGCTGCCTTAGTTGCAAAACAAAATAAAAAAGATATTGTTGGATTTAAGGTAGCACATTATGAAAATGCAGAGTGGGTTCCAGTAGATAATGCAGTGACTGCTGGCAAATTAGCAGACATTCCTGTGATCGTTGATTTTGGCGGCGACGATACGCATGCGCCATTGTCAATTCAAGATTTATTTTTTAAACATTTAAGACCCGGCGATATTTACACGCATACTTTTACTGAATTACAAAGAAGGGATCCCATAGTCGATTTTAGTTCTCGACAATTAAAACCTTTTATCAAGGACGCGCAAGCAAGAGGCATTGTTTTTGATGTTGGATTTGGTGGTGCAAGTTTTGCATTTGATCAAGCCTTACCAGCTATTAAAGCAGGTTTTTATCCTAATACAATTAGTACGGACTTACATACAGGCAGCATGAATAATGCAATGAAGGATATGTTAAATGTGATGTCAATATTTATGACAATGGGAATGGATGTTCCTTCTATCATTAAAGCAAGTACTTGGTCACCTGCTAAAGCGATTAAGCATGAGGAGTTGGGTAGTTTGTCGGTAGGATCTGCAGCGGATGTAGCGATACTAGGCATCAGAGAAGGTAATTTTGGGTTCTTTGATCGTATCGGATATAAAGTAACTGGCAAGAAAAAATTTGAATGCGAAGCCACCATCAGAAATGGTAAAATGGTATACGATTTAAATGGTATCACGACTCCAATTTTATTGCTTTCTAAATAAAATGGGTGAGGGGGCGTGAAAATGTGTAAAATTAAAAGTAGATTGCTATTGATATGCAAGCAGAATATATTTTATGTTGTGACTGGGGAACAACCAGCTTTCGATTAAGATTAGCTACTATAAATGGGGAAGTACTTTCTGAAATAAATTCTGAAAAGGGCATCTTGTTTTTTTATAACGAATGGCTAACAAAAAAGGACAAGGATACGGAACATCGTTTTCGTTTTTTCTTACAGTATATTCAATCGCAGACAGGATTATTACAGCCCCCCTTAAAATTGGAGCTTACTACTTTGCCGATTGTCATTTCGGGAATGGCTATTTCATCTATTGGAATGATGAATATGCCTTATGAATATTTGCCTTTTTCTGTTAATGGCACTTCAGGCTTTGCATGTCAATTTCAAGAAAATGGAGCGCCCATTATATTAATTACAGGAGTGAGTGGAGAAAATGATTTAATGCGTGGAGAGGAAACGCAAATGGTTGGATTGTTTCATACACCTGAATTAAAAAGTAGTTTACCCCAAAATGGTATTTTTGTTTTACCTGGCACCCATTCAAAACATGTAACGATTGCAGATGCTAATATAATATCCATTAAAACTTTTATGACAGGTGAATTATTTAGCCTATTAATGGAAAATGGAACTTTATCAAAATCGATACAATTTATTCATTCCGATAAAAATGCAGACCCTGTAAATACAGCGGCATTTAAAAAAGGGATCCATGCGTCAAAAACGGATTCCTTATTACATTCCTTATTTCAAATAAGAGTTAATGATATACTTGCTAAATCAAGTAAAGAAGAAAATTTTTATTATTTAAGTGGTTTATTAATTGGCAGCGAGTTTAATTATTTAATAGACAATCCGGAATTGTCCAAGCTTAATAAATTAGTCATTTGTTGTACTCCTTATTTTATACCTTATTATAAAACGGTACTACAGGAATTGGGATTATACGAGGGGGCTATTTTTATAGATCCTTCTTTATTTGATAAAGCGACCGTAGTAGGACAATTAACAGTTTATAAAAAATATATTCAATCCAAACATTCATGAGTCAATCCGCTTTTTCATGGGACTTATTTAATGCAATGCCTTTAGTAGGCATATTGCGAAATGTAACTGAAGATGATGTTCATTTTATCCTGCCAATATTTAAAGAAGCTGGATTTACAACACTCGAAGTCACACTTAATACACCGGGTGCTTTAAGTATGATAAGTGCATTAGCGTCACAAAATAATGGGACATTAAATATTGGGGCGGGCACTGTTTGCAGTATGAGTGATGTTGATGAAGCTTTGGCAGCCGGCGCCTCTTTCATCGTAACGCCCATCGTTAAAAAAGAAGTCATAAAAAAATGTGTCGATAAAGGAATACCTATTTTCCCTGGTGCATTGAGTCCTACCGAAATTTTTGAAGCTTGGGAATTAGGGGCTTCCATGGTTAAATTATATCCAGCATCGGCAGTTGGGGCTGCTTATGTTTCTGCTATTTTAGCACCCATGCCTGCCATTAAAATAATGCCAACCGGGGGGATACATATAAGTAATATGCTCTCCTTTATGAAATCGGGTTCGGCAGCACTTGGTATCGGATCAGAGTTGTTTGATAAAAAAATAATTCAAAATAGAGATAAGGAAGCTTTATTGAATCATTTTAAATTATTCACGCAACAAATGCAATTATCCAAATAGCCATTTATTAAATGAAAAAAATAAAAAACTATAGGTGGATTATTATAGCTCTATTATTTATTGCAACTTGTATTAATTATTTAGATCGACAAATCATTGGATTATTAAAACCAATTTTAGAAAAAGAGTTTAGTTGGACGGAAACCAATTTTTCACATATTGTCATGGCCTTTACAGCCGCATATGCAGTGGGCTTATTAATTTCGGGAGGATTAATTGATAAAGTAGGTACTAAAATAGGCTATACAGTGACTGTTATTATTTGGAGTACAGCGGCCATGTTTCATGCCCTTGCAAAATCAGTTTTTGGTTTTAGTGTTGCTCGAATATTTTTAGGGATTGGGGAGGCTGGTCATTTTCCTGCAGCAGTGAAAACAGTCGCAGAGTGGTTTCCTAAAAAAGAACGTGCCTTGGCTACTGGCATTTTTAATGCAGGTACAAGTGTGGGGGTGGTTATTGCATTATTCATTACTCCTTATATATATGTTCAATTTGGGTGGCAGGCGGTATTCTGGATTACGGGGGCGTTGGGATTTTTGTGGTTAATCGCCTGGTTGTATTTTTATGAAATTCCTGCAAAGCAAAAACGGATCACCGAGGCGGAGTTGGCTTTTATCGAATCCGATCAACAAAGTGAAACCATTACCCAAAAGAATATTCCATGGCGTCAGTTGTTTACTTATAAACAAACATGGGCTTATGTGGCGGGTAAGTTTTTAATTGATCCCATTTATTGGTTTTTCTTATTTTGGTTGCCTTCTTATTTTGCAACTACTTTTCATATTGATTTAAAAAAACCAAGTGTTGAATTAATGATCATTTATGCTTCTACTACAATAGGAAGTGTTTTAGGAGGTTATTTGTCATCCCATTTAATAAAAAAAGGTTGGCGCATTTTAAATGCAAGACAAACTGCTTTATTTATTTTTGCAATCATTGAGTTATCTGTAATTCTCGCTCAGTTTGTTACCAATGTATGGGTGGCAGTTGCTTTAATTAGTTTAGTGATTGCAGTACATCAAGCCTGGGCCACTAATATATTTACAATGGCTTCGGATATGTTTCCAAAGGAATCGGTAAGCTCTGTGGTGGGCATCGGTGGTATGGCAGGTGCCATTGGTGGTATTCTATTTCCAATGTTAGTGGGCTATTTATTAGATACTTATAAAGCCCTTGGTCATATTGAATTTGGATATAATATCTTATTTACTATTTGTGGTTGTATGTACTTGTGTGCATTCACTATTATTCACTTACTAATTCGAAAAATACCCTAAATAATTAAAAATATTTCTTACCTTATATTCTTATCATTCTAAATCATAACCTATGAAAAGACGACACCTTCTTAAAAGTTTATCCATCCTGCCTTTTTCAGCCGTCTTGCCTACAAAACTTTTTAGTAAACCCGATGCAACTGCATCTATTGTAGAAGAAGGCGATAATATTTTTAGATCCATAGGAGTGGAGCCCTTAATTAATTGTAGAGGAACTTTTACAATCATTGGGGGTTCTATTGAGCGCCCTGAGGTGCGCGCAGCAATGGAAGCGGCCGCTCATAATTTTGTGCAATATGATGAATTAGCTGATGCAGTACATCAAAAAATTGCCGAAGTGACACAAGCGCCTTGGGCATTAGTGTCTGCAGGTTGTGCAGCAGGCATGAAGCATGTGACAGCTGCATGTGTAACTGGAGGCAATCCTGAAAAATTGATCGCTATTCCTAATTTAACAGGTTTTGAAAAAACAGAAGTGATTATTCCTGCAGGATCAAGAAATGTGTATGATCATTCTATCCGAAATATAGGTGTTACTATTATAGAAGTAGCTACGCCTGAAGAATTAGTGAAAGCAGTAAATAAAAAAACAGCTATGATTTATATGATGGCCGATCATCCTGATAAAAATGATGCGCCATTATCATTAGTAAATATTGTTCGACTTACTAAATTACAAAACATTCCCATCTTAGTAGATGCAGCAGCCGAAGTATTGACCATTCCTAATATACATTTGGAAAGAGGGGCGCATATGGTCGCATATAGTGGTGGTAAAGCAATTTGCGGACCTCAATGTGCTGGCTTTGTAATTGGTCAAAAAGATATTTTAATGTCTGCATGGCAATCAAGTGCACCGCATCATGGTCCATGTCGCGATAATAAAGTAGGTCGTGAAGAAATGTTAGGTATGCTCGCTGCTATCAAAGCATGGACAACAAGGGATCACAAACAAGAATGGCAAACTTGGCTATCTTGGTTGGATTTAATTTCTAAAAAAGTAACTAAAATTCCAGGCATCAGTACCAATGTTTTTGAAACAACGGATTATTCAAATCGTTCACCAGTTTTAAGAATTATATGGGATCCAGCGCAATTTAATATAACAGGAGAGGAAGTCGCAGAGGAATTTGGGCGTAAAAAGCCGCGCATAGCTATTGGTAGTATGAATAAGGATAAGATGACGGGTTTGACGGTGACCACAGGGCAAATGCAACCAGGAGAAGCCGCATTAGTAGCAGATCGTATTTTTAATTTCATGTCTCAGACAAGGACTGCAAAAAATAATGATTTAAAAGCACCATCGGTTACTGTCAATGGTACTTGGAATTTTGACATTCAATTTTTTAGCAGTAAATCCGTGCATCAAATTACACTTAGTCAGGATGGCAATTGGTTGCAAGGAAATCACAAAGGTGAGTTTTCGACAAGAGAGTGTACGGGAACCATCGAAGGCAATGAAATTAAATTAAGAAGTCAAGAACGTCAGGCAGCTGATAATATTACATTCATTTTTTCTGGAACAGTAGTGGGGGATAAGATGTCAGGGAATATTCATATGGGCGAATACAGAACAGCTACTTTTACCGCAGTTAAAACTGAAAGTAAAAGGCCGAAACAAAAAATATTTGTTCCACAAGGACCACCATTGGCTACCTAATTAATTAATTTTCAATATTGGTTCAATAAAATTTTATAAAATGAAGTTTATCAAATTAACATTAAGCATTCTTTTAACTGTATTGTGTTTAAGTACACAAGCGCAATCTAAAAAAGAACAACAATTAACAGCTACGATTGAGCAATTGAGACTTGCTTTAATAGATCCTATTGAAGCTACATTAACCCAACTTACTTCCCCTAAATTATCTTATGGTCATTCTGCTGGCGTGGTTGAAGATCAAAAAACTTTTATTGCCAATTTAGTCAATGGTAAAAATGATTTTGTTTCTATAGACCTTGCCGATCAAACCATGGACCTTGATAATAATATTGCCTATGTTAGGCATACATTTAATGCGGTTACTTCTACCGATCCTAAAGTAGCACCTATTAAATTAAAGATATTATATGTATGGATTTATGAAGGGGGCGCTTGGAAGCTAAGGGCTAGGCAAGCGGTTAAGATATTAATATAGAGTAGCAAGCTGATTAAGCGCGCTTTAAGCTTCTTTTATATTTAAGGTAGGTTGTAATATAACCGTATATCGGTATCACTATAGAGAGTAGGGTATAGCTTCTTTTTGTAGGGAGGTCAATAATTGCATTCTCATATAGCCATCTATTAAGTTTTAATGAATTGAACATCAAGTATATATTAATGACTAATGATATGATTAAAAATGATTCTCTCATTTGAATTATTTTTTTGATTTTATGAATACTCTTTTTACTAGTATGCTTAATTGATGAATAGTTGCATATGCTATTATAATTAAAGTCCAAATTATCCAGGACATTATTAAAATATCTATTAAAAAACTTATATGGCTAGTTATCGGGTCGGAATCAATGATGCCTAGGAAAATGGTTATTGATAAGGCGATCAAATAGCTAATTCCTAGTTTTTGTTGAATGATCATTGCTATTACTTGTTGTTGCAATTTAGGTAATAAAAGTTATTTGTATTAATTTTAATTCATGGAAATATTTGAAAACTTAAACTTGCAAAATATAGATTACACAATTGAGAATTTAGCTAAAGGCGAATACGAGGCCTGTACTTTTATTAATTGTAATTTTGCTAATGTTGATTTGTCTTATTTTGTATTTATAGATTGCATATTTGATGGGTGTAATATGAGTTTGACAAAAGTACATCAAGTGCTATTCAGAGAGGTAAGGTTTATTAGTTCAAAAATGATTGGCTTGCAATTTGGAACTGCTAACGAATTTGGGTTGTCAATATCAATAGATACTTGCACGCTTTCTAATGCTTCCTTTTATAAGACAAAATTAAAAGAGACTATTTTCAAAAATTCTAAAATGAACGATGTTGATTTCTCTGATGCTGACTTATCTGGAGCAGTTTTTGAAAATTGTGATTTATTTAATGCGATTTTTGATAATACAAATTTGGTAAAAGCTGATTTTAGGACATCTGTCAATTATTCTATAGATGCAGATCGCAATAAGATTAATAAATCTAAACATGCCACCGCGCAGCTAGGTGGATTATTGGAAAAGTATAAATTAGAGATTGAATAAAGGATCACCGAGCGAGGCTCGGTGATCCTTTATTTTAGGGAAATCCCAGCATAAAATGAAGAAGCTAAAAAGCAGTTCGTTGAACTGCTTTTTTTATTGTACTCATTCGTGGCTCCAAGCAAGCTTGACCCACTCCTTCGCACAATAAAAAAACCGCCCCGAATAATCGGGACGGCTTCTTCTTTCTTTGGTTGCCTGACCTGGATTCGAACCAAGACAAACTGCACCAAAAACAGTTGTGCTACCGTTACACCATCAGGCAATCCTATTCCATTCGATGAATGGAGTGCAAAAATAGGGGTCAGCGTAAAATTTTCCAAATATTTATGTGTTTTAGAGGCTTTATTATCAATTTGGCATAACTTAACTAGCTAAATTCATTTTCAACCTAAATATTTAATGTTATGGGATACAAATTACTATTATTGACCACTTTTATTGCTTGTTTGTTTTTGCTTTCCTTTAAGCCTGATAAAAAGAAAAAAATTGTATTTTTTGGGGATTCCATCACGCAAGCCGCAGTTGAAAAGGGAGGATTTATTGATTTAATGCAAACAATGATTCAACAAAAGGGCATTGATCAAAATTATGAATTGAATGGAGCAGGAATTGGTGGTAATAAAATTTATGATCTGTATTTGAGGATTGAAAACGATGTATTAGATAAAAAGCCAGATGTGGTTGTGATTTATGTAGGCGTGAATGATGTTTGGCATAAATCAAGTTCAGGTACCGGTACTGATTTTGATAAGTTTGGTCGTTTTTATGAAGCAGTAGTTAAAAAAATTCAACAACAAGGGGCTAAAGTTATTTTAGTAACACCAGCTGCTATTGGCGAAAAAAATGATTTTACCAATTCGCAAGATGGGGATTTGAATTCTTATAGCAATTGGATTCGTCAATATGCCGCAGCCAATAAATTAGGCCTTGTTGATTTAAGAAAAATATTTCATGATTACAGCCTAGCCAACAATCCAACCAATCTTTCAAGAGGAATATTAACATCTGATGGGGTGCATTTAAATCCAAAAGGGAATGCATTAGTAGCAGAAGAATTATGGAAAGTGATCCAATAAAAATAAACTACACCATAGTATAAATAAAAAAGGAGTCCCGATAAATCGGGACTCCTTTTTTATATTCAAGCATTTTTTTTAAGATGCAATAATTAAATAATAGTTTTTCTTTCCTTTTTGTACCAACATATATTTGCCCTGTAATAAATGGGTAGTATTCACTTGTGTAAATTCGGTATTCACTTTTTCTTTGTTGATACTTAAACCACCTGCCTGCCACATTTTACGGGCTTCTCCTTTGCTTGGAAATATTTGAGTATCTGCAAGTAAACTAACAAAGTCATATCCCTCCTTCAGTTGTGATAAAGTAACATTAGAAGTAGGCACACCCTCCATCACCTGAAGTAGTTGCGCTTCATTTAAGGATTGTAATACATCGGTGGTTGCGTTGCCAAATAAAATTTCAGTGGCGCCAATGGCAAAGTTTAAGTCATCTGCACTATGTACTAGGGTAGTGAGTTCGGCTGCTAATCTTTTTTGTAAAATTCTTAATTGCGGTGCTTCGTTATGATCGGTTAATAATTTTTCGATGGTATCAATAGGTAACATAGTGAATATCTTGATCCATTTTTTTGCATCTTCATCACTAGCGTTTAACCAAAATTGATAAAACTGATAAGGAGATGTTTTACTTGCATCCAACCATACATTTCCTTTTTCGGTTTTCCCAAATTTGCCACCATCGGTTTTTGTAATTAAAGGGCAAGTGAAGGCAAATGCTTCTCCACCTAATTTGCGACGAATGAGTTCAGTACCTGTTGTAATATTTCCCCATTGATCACTGCCTCCCATTTGCACTTTGCAATTTTTATTTTTATACAACCAATAAAAATCATAACCCTGTACTAATTGATAAGTGAATTCGGTAAAGCTCATTCCAGAATCACCTTCGATTCTCTTTTTTACACTATCCTTCGCCATCATATAGTTCACTGTAATATGCTTGCCTACTTCTCTTATAAAATCTAAAAAGCTAAAATCTTTAAACCAATCATAGTTATTGACCATTTCGGCAGCATTTGGTAAACTAGGATCAAAGTTTAAAAAATGAGCCAATTGTTTTTTAACACCGGCTAAATTAAATTGTAAAGTTTCTTCACTTAATAAATTTCGTTCTTCACTTTTGCCACTAGGGTCACCCACCATACCCGTTGCGCCGCCCACTAATGCGAAGGGCTTATGTCCGGCTTTTTGTAAATGCATTAATAATAAGATAGGGACTAGGCTACCAATATGCAAACTGTCTGAAGTAGGGTCAAAGCCGATATAGCCTGAAACGGATTCTTTTTCAAAAAGTTCCTCGGTCCCTGGCATGATATCTTGAATCATTCCTCTCCAACGCAGTTCTTGTATTAAAGTCATAGTTTATACTTTAAGCAAAAATAACTACTAAAAAGCAATATTTTTGCATCATGAACCCAACAACACCACCAATTGGCGAAGGAAGCCGTATTTTACACTTCTTAATCGACACCATATTGATTACCTTTTTAGCCTATTTTTTATACAAATGGTATACTTTTTATGTGTTTTATTGGGATTTTAAACCCTTTCAATATGGGTATTTCTTTTTTGGGTTTACTTGGGTTTACACCTTTTTATTTGAGTGGATATTTTTACAAACCCCTGCTAAAATGATTACTGGAACCAAAGTGATATCCTATGATGGGAAAAGACCCAATATTGGGCAATTTTTCATCAGAGCCACTTTAAGGACCACGATCATTAGCATGTTTGGTTTAGCATGGAATGATCAGCCCTTTCATGATACTTTCTCTAAAACAAGGTTGATTAAAAAGTCAAACTAAATTCATTCCTTAATTCGCAATTTTATGTACATCTTGAAATGTACATTTGTAAAATTTTTTGAATGGCTAAAATTGGTATTAATATTGCAACAGGTAGTTTACAACAATCCGAAATGATTGTTGGAATTGATTTAGGGACAACGAATAGTTTAGTAGCCATTATACATCCCGAAACAAAATTGCCAACAGCATTAAAGGAATTTGATGGCAGTAGTATTGTTCCAAGTGTGGTTCATTTTGATTCATTTGGAAATGTAGAAGTTGGAGAGCAAGCAAAACCTTTTTTAGAATCAGATCCTCAAAACACCATTTTTAGTGCAAAGCGATTAATGGGGAAAAGTCATCAAGACATCAGAGCGCATCAAGATTTTTTTGCTTATAAAATTATTGATGACAACAGAGATAGTTTAGTAAAAGTTCAAGTAGGATCTACTTTTTATTCTCCTATTGATTTATCGTCTTATATATTAGCAGAGCTTAAAAAAAGAGCCGAACATATTTTAAAAACACCTGTCACCAAAGCAGTGATTACTGTACCTGCTTATTTTAATGATACGCAAAGACAAGCCACGCGCGATGCAGGAAAATTAGCTGGGCTAGATGTTTTACGCATCATCAATGAGCCTACTGCAGCTAGTTTGGCATATGGATTAGGAATGGATCCTAGCGAAGAAAAAACAATTGCAGTGTATGATTTAGGGGGCGGCACTTTTGATATTTCAATTTTAAAAATTTCAAATGGTCTGTTTGAAGTTTTAAGTACAAATGGAGACACTTATTTAGGCGGGGACGATTTAGATCGTGCCATTATACAATATTGGATGAAGCAAATGGGGCTAGATGATTTAGAGGATCATAAATTATTAAAACAACAATTAAGATTAGCTGCTGAAAAAGCTAAAATTGTTTTATCAACTCAAGAATTTTTTGAAACAGAATTTGCAGGTGAAAAAATTTCGATTACGCGACAAATCTTTGAAACCTTAATTGAACCCATTGTACAAAATACAATGGATTGCTGTGCTCGAGCGATGAAGGATGCTGGTTTGCAAATAGCAGATATTAATACAGTGCTCATGGTAGGAGGAAGTACGCGTGTCCCATTAGTTAAAAAAAGTGTTGCTACATTTTTTAATCAAGAAGTGAATGATTCGGTGAATCCTGACGAAGTAGTAGCATTAGGTGCGGCTGTTCAAGCAGATATTTTAGCGGGCAATAATCAGTCCATGTTATTATTAGATATTACACCATTAAGTTTAGGTATTGAAACCATGGGTGGATTAATGGATGTGTTGCTTCCACGTAATGCAAAAATTCCAACGCAAGCGGCCAGACAATACACAACACAAAAAGATGCGCAAACAGGAATTAATATAGCTGTTTATCAAGGTGAGCGTGATTTAGTAAAAGACAATCGACCCTTAGGCGCGTTTACATTAAAAGGAATACCCTCCATGCCCGCGGGACTACCCAAAGTAGAAGTCCGTTTTTTAATAAATGCAGATGGCATTTTACAAGTTAGTGCAAAGGAGTTGCGCAGTGGGGTAAGTCAAACAGTAGACATCAAGCCACAATATGGATTAACTGATGAGGAAGTGGAACAAAGATTATTAGATAGTCTTACCAATGCAAAGGCGGATATCAGTATGCGTGCCTTAGTAGAAGCTAGGACCGAGGGGGAGCAAATGCTCAGCGTTACAGAGAAGTTCATGATGAAGAATGCGGCCTTGTTAACCAAAGATGAAATTTCATTGACAGCTAGCGCTATGCAAGCTTTACAGTTAGCTATAACTATGGAAGACAAGCATTTAATACAGGCCAAAACGGAGGAATTAAATGATATTTCACGCCCATTTGCCGAAAGGGTAATGGATCAAGCCATTTCTGGGGCTTTGAAAGGAAAGGGAATTGAGGATAAAGATTTACAGTAAATTTGGTATTTTCAAAAGGAATGTTATCTTTGCACTCCTAAATAAAAACGCCTGAGGAGGTATATATTATGTTAATTATAGATTCAAAAGATTGCGAAAACATCGACAAAGCACTTAAAAAGTACAAAAAGAAGTTTGAAAAAAGTAAAACTTTAATAAAGTTACGTGCGCGTCAAGCATTTGTGAAACCATCTGTTAAACGTCGTTTCGAAGTGTTGAAAGCTGTTTACAAGCAACAAATTTTCAGCGGAAAAATAGAAGGGTAATTCTTATTAATCGTCTTTCTTAAAGACGATTAACCCACTAATCATATTAAAACCCAACTTAGGTTAAACTAGGTTGGGTTTTTTCTTTTCATTACATACTGTATCTTTATAAGGCAATGTCATTACAAACGCGCTATACACCTTTAAATGCCTTTTTAACTTATCTCCAATTTGAAAAAAGGTATTCTTCGCATACCATTACAGCGTATTCGAATGACCTTATTCAATTTTTTGATTTTGTTGAATCGCAATATGATACGATGGTGTTGGAGCAAGTGTCTGGAACCATGGTAAGAACCTGGCTAGCCTCTTTAAAGGAAGCAGCACTTACGGGCAAGTCGCTCAATCGCAAAATATCTTCGTTAAAATCTTTTTTTAAATTTCAAATACAAAAAGGGGTTTTAACAAAAAGCCCCATGGAGACAGTCACCAGTCCAAAAATCAGCAAACGATTGCCCGCCTTTGTTGCCGAGAATGACATGGAACAATTATTATTAAATCTTTCATTTGCAGAAGGGTGGAAGGGCTTCACTGAAAAAATGGTCATACAATTATTTTATGCCACTGGTATGCGATTAAGTGAATTGATTCAATGCAAACAAAATAATGTGGATTTAAATAAAAAGCAAATCAAGGTATTAGGAAAAGGGAATAAAGAACGAATACTTCCGATCAGTCCTGAATTAGCATTGGAGTTAAAAAAATATATTAGTCAAAAGCCAGCCGAAGCCGCGGGTGTTCCTCAATTATTAGTGACTGAAAAAGGGAAAGCATTACAACCAAGAGCAGTCTATACTTTTGTGAAATATTATTTATCACAAGTAACTACATTGCAAAAGAAAAGTCCACATGTACTTAGGCATAGTTTTGCGACACATTTGATGAACAATGGCGCCGATTTAAATGCAGTAAAGGAATTGCTAGGCCACAGTAGTTTAGCAGCCACACAAGTATACACACACAATACTATTGAGAAATTAAAAGAAGTATTTGCTAAAGCACATCCCAAAGCCTAACTCAAATCAGCAATGCGATAGGGAATAAATGACCTTCGTCATATTGAAACTTAAAGTTTTCATAAAAGATTTTCTAAATTGAAATTGATTCAAAAAAGTAGTAACTTACTAGTACAGGTGTAAGTGATGTTACTTCCTGATTAGTTCTTTTCATTTTAATATCAATTAAATTTTATTGTATGAACATCAGTATTCAGACAGTGCATTTTGACGCAGATCAAAAACTATTAAATTTCGTTCAAAAAAAGTTAGACAAACTCGAAACCTTTCATGATCGAATAACTAAAGTAGAAGTGTATTTAAAATTTGAAAGTTTAGCTCATGCGATCAAGGATAAGGTAGTAGAAATTAAAATTCATATTCCCAAACAGGAATGCTTTGTAAAAGCGAGCTCAAAAACTTTTCAAACCTCCTTTGATAAAGCCTTTGATTCGATCACTAATCAACTAAAAAAGAAAAAAGAACGATTAGCTGCATAATTGATCGTATTAAAAATTAAAAAATTCAGCCCATTGTTTCGTATTTTTTTACGCGACAGTGGGCTTTTTATTTTCGTATTTACTTAGATTTAACCCACAAGGAGCTTGAATTTGATATTATTTTGGTTTTTACCTTGCTTTTGGGATAAAATAGTGCCCTAAAATTTTGATAAATAAAGAATTCCATTACCTTTGCCATCCCAAAATTGGGGATAGTTCTTTTATGTCATGCCGGAATAGCTCAGTTGGTAGAGCAGCTGATTTGTAATCAGCAGGTCGCGGGTTCGAGTCCCATTTCCGGCTCAGAAATGGGTGCGCAATAATTTAGGGGCAGATGGCCGAGTGGTTAAAGGCGACAGACTGTAAATCTGTTCTCTCACGAGTACGTAGGTTCGAACCCTACTCTGCCCACAAAAATTGTTGTAACTTGCAGCCTCGTTGGTGCAGGGGACAATGAGAAGAGTTCTTTATAAATGGAGAAAATGCGGGAGTAGCTCATTTGGTAGAGCGATAGCCTTCCAAGCTATAGGTGGCCAGTTCGAGCCTGGTCTCCCGCTCCAATTGGATTGTTGATGGGAAAGCGCGGTCGGTTACTTAACGCCGTTGTGGCTCAGTGGTAGAGCACTTCCTTGGTAAGGAAGAGGTCGTGAGTTCGATTCTCATCAACGGCTCAAAAAGAAGGTTGGGAAGTGGAAAATGGAAAGTGGAGCAAGAAAAAGTGGGTAGAACTAGGTGGATTGAGAAGGTTGAATTAATTTTGAAAGCTATGGTTGATGGACTCGGTGGTCTATTGACAGCAATTATAAAAAAAACATAAAAACAAATAAAGATGTCTAAAGAGACCTTTAAGAGGGAGAAACCCCACGTAAACGTTGGAACTATTGGCCACGTTGACCATGGTAAAACCACATTAACAGCTGCCATCACAGACGTATTGTCTAAAAGAGGGTTAGCGACAAAGAAAAACTACGATGAAATTGACGGTGCGCCCGAAGAAAAAGAGCGTGGTATCACTATCAATACAGCACACGTAGAATATCAAACTGACTCACGCCACTATGCGCACGTTGACTGTCCAGGTCACGCGGATTATGTTAAAAACATGATCACAGGTGCTGCACAAATGGATGGTGCTATTTTAGTAGTTGCGGCAACAGATGGTCCTATGCCACAAACTAAAGAGCATATCTTATTGGCTCGTCAGGTAGGTGTTCCTCAAATCGTAGTATTCATGAATAAAGTTGACTTAGTTGACGATGCTGAATTGTTAGACTTAGTTGAAATGGAAGTTCGTGATTTATTAACTTCTTATGGATTCGATGGTGAAAAAACACCAGTGATCAGAGGTTCTGCAACAGGTGCATTATCTGGAGATCCAAAATGGACTGCTGCCGTTACAGAGTTAATGGATGCAGTTGATACTTATATTCCTTTGCCTCCTCGTCCTATTGACCAACCATTCTTGATGTCTGTGGAAGATGTATTCTCTATCACAGGTCGTGGAACAGTTGCTACAGGTCGTATTGAGCGTGGTATTGTGAAAGTAGGTGAAGCAGTAGAAATCGTAGGTTTGATGGATGCTCCAATGAGCTCAACTGTAACAGGTGTTGAGATGTTTAAAAAATTATTGGATCAAGGTCAAGCTGGTGACAACGCAGGTTTATTATTACGTGGTATTGAGAAAAAAGATATCCGTCGTGGTATGGTAATTTGTGCACCTAAAACGATCACTCCACATACTGAATTCAAATGTGAAGTTTACGTATTAAGCAAAGATGAAGGTGGACGTCATACTCCATTCTTTAATAAATATCGTCCTCAATTCTACTTCCGTACTACGGATGTTACTGGAGAGTGTTCTTTACCAGAAGGAACTGAGATGGTAATGCCAGGTGATAATG
>CAIJXU010000090.1 GCA_903824725.1 uncultured Bacteroidota bacterium
AATACCGTTGCTGGATCTTCGTTTATTTTTAAGCGCTTAAAAACAGGGTCGCCTTCTTTACCCATTTCAAAAAATGGTTTTTGTTTGATTTGACGAAGTGCTTCTACAATCTTTTTTTCTAAAATAGGTCGAACAATTTGAAATATTTTATCGTTCCATATTTTTGCGAAATAAGCGGCTGGTCTAATTTTTTCTTTGTAATGCTTTTTAATCACAAACTCTTGATCGAGCTGATCTAAAAGTTTGATTAATTTATAATCATCTTCGTCTAAGCAAGCATCAAATTCTTTAGCAGTTTGAGAATATAATTTTTGATGGGAAAGTGAATAGGAGCCATTTGCATTTAGCTGTACAATATGCGGTTCGATGACAAAGCCCATGTAGGGGTGTTTGCATAGCGAATACACTAATTTACAAGGCTTTTTACTATCTACTCTTAGCATTTATTTAGGGATACAAAATAAAGAAAGGTAAGTAGATTGAAAAAATTCAAATATACTTAATTCCGTTCGGAAAAGAAAGGAAATATTTTGGGAGCTACTACTTAGCTTGCGATTCGTTCATTGCAATCCAAGCTAAAATTCCACCTTTTAGATTGAATAAATTGGTAAAACCGAACTGTTGCTCTAATTGCATGATAGCTGCTGCACTTCTTGCGCCAGATCTGCAATGTATAACCACTAACTTATCTTTGCTGATTTTTTCTTCTTCTAACACGATGTTTCCTAAAGGAATCAAAGTTGCACCCATATTGGCTGCTTCATATTCAAATTCTTCTCGTACATCAATGAGTTGAAAATCTTTCTTTTCATCCATTAACGCTTTTAACTCTTGAACTGTAATTTCCTTTACCATATTTAAACTTTTTTACAAATTTATACTTTTGAACAGTATTTCAAATAAAGCTTTGCATTAATTTCAAACTTGGATTTCTTTTTATATCTTCAATATTCAAAATCTAAAAAATATATGACTGAATCGGGTTTTAAAAGAGAAATCAAACTATTTGACGCTATCATGATCGTAGCTGGAACCATGATTGGTTCTGGTATTTTTATTGTTAGCTCCGATATTGCCAGAAATGTTGGCTCATCTGGCTACTTACTACTCATTTGGGTACTAACAGGATTTATCACCATAGCAGGTGCGCTGAGTTATGGCGAACTAGCGGGCATGTTTCCAAAAGCAGGTGGTCAATATGTTTATTTAAGAGAAGCCTGGGGCAAGCCCGTTGCCTTTTTATATGCGTGGACTTTATTTTTAGTTATTCAAACAGGAACGATTGCTGCAGTTGGAGTTGCTTTTGCAAAATACACAGGCGTATTATTGCCAACGATTATTTCAGAAAAAATTATTTTATTTCAAATAGGTAGTTTTGGTATTAACACGGTGCAAGTACTCGCTATTTTAAGCATCATACTTTTAACTTATTTAAATTCCAAAGGTGTCAAAAATGGAAAAATGATTCAAAATATTTTTGGTAGCACCAAAATAATTGCACTTTTTGGATTAATTATTTTTGGTTTACTTTTCGGAATAAATGCAGATGTAGTACATATGAATTTTGCCGACATGTGGTCGCTCAGTAGTACACACGTAGATAAAACAACTGGAGCTGTAAGCATTGGATCTATTATAGGATACGCAATAATACCTGCAGTTGGCATTGCCATGGTAGGCTCTTTATTTTCGAGTGATGCTTGGAATAATATTGGATTTTCTGGTGATGAAATTCAAAATCCAAAAAGAAATTTGGTATTGAGCATGGTCATAGGAACATCTGTAGTGACCTTAATATATCTTTTATTAAATATGGTATATCTAATGGTATTACCGCTTAAAGGTGATCCGAATGGTGCAGATGTAATTTCAAGAGGGATTCAATTTGCTAGCAATGATCGAGTGGCTACTGCCGTTGCAGAAGCGATAGGCGGC
>CAIJXU010000091.1 GCA_903824725.1 uncultured Bacteroidota bacterium
ATCCAGCGAATCTGGGCCTAAACAATCTATAAAAGCCACCAAATGTGCTCCATTTTGACGCAGCACCATTTCGGCATGGCGCTTGCCAATATGCCCCAAACCCATTACCACAAAATTAATTTCCGCTGCCATCTTTAAAACACAATCATTTAACCTAAAATTAATAAGCTTTATAAGCCCTGCTTTAACGCAATCATAAAGGTAAAAGATATAATTGAATCGCAAAATCTTCGTTTTTAGCTTATTTGGTATAGGAATAATCAAAAAAGAGTAATAAATTTACTCGACAATTCAAATAGCCTACTCTTTCTATGTGACTGAGGAGGCGAAGCCATCACCGTGCTACAAACACTCATTACTTCTAAAACCCGCATTAAACTATTGCTGAAGTTCTTTTTGAACATTCAAAACAGTAGTTATTTGAAAAAACTAGAAGCCGAATTTGCCGATAGTAGCAATGGCATTCGCCTCGAATTAAATAAATTAGAAGAAGCCGGCCTGCTCGTTTCTCATTCGGTAAGTAATAAAAAGGTTTACCAAGCCAATTCGGTTAATCCTATTTACAAAGAAATTCACAGCTTATTGCTCAAACATACCGGTATAGACCAGGTGATAGACCAAGTGCTAAACCAATTGGGAGAGCTGCAATCGGCTTATTTAACAGGTGCCTTGGCTCGAGGAATAGATGCACATAAAATAGAAATATTACTCATAGGCGATTTAAACGAAAGTTATTTACAGCAATTGATTATAAAAGCAGAGGGCCTTATTCAAAAGAAAATTAGTTACCAATTATACAGTAGTTTTGAATTTCAAATTCAAAAAGCCAATTTATTAGCCAATGCGCATTTGCATTTGTTTGGCGAAGCTTAAAAATAACCCCAAATTTCTTGCTCCGCCTTTATTTACTTAAATTTGCGGGCATCCAACAAAAATTAAAATGAATACAAAAATCAATTTCTTAAAATTCTTTATCGCAAGCGTAATTGTTTGCTTTTTTGCTATGCAAAATGGCTATGCGCAAGTAGGGGGCGTAGATCCCAATAATTTGGGAACTGTTAGGGTAGATGAAATGACCGATGACCAAATATTGGACATTTTAAAGCAAGGTCAAACAGCTGGTTTATCGGTTGAGCAATCGGCACAATTGGCT
The DNA here is from genome assembly GCA_903824725.1 of uncultured Bacteroidota bacterium. Taxonomy (GTDB): domain Bacteria; phylum Bacteroidota; class Bacteroidia; order Chitinophagales; family Chitinophagaceae; genus Sediminibacterium. The sequence goes on from CAIJXU010000091.1 coordinate 1,154, forward strand.
ATTAAAAAAGGATTGAACCCCAACGAGGTCGATAAATTTAATGCTAGGGTAGCCAAATTGCAATATGCAACGCCTGCAAGTGCAGCGGCTGACAATGCTCAAGACAAGATTATTCAAGCCAATGAAGTTAAAGGAGATAAAGATAAGTCATTAACAGGAAAAGCTTTGAACGAAATAAAAGCAACAGAGGCACTGCCCGCAGGCATTGTTTACGGACAAAACTATTTCCGCGAAGGCGACATCAAAATATTCAACCGTTCTACCGATGCTAAAGCGCCAGCAAACTATTTAATTGGCTTAGGCGATGAATTTGGTATTTCTGTTTTCGGCTATTCTTATTATAATGAAGTCTTAAAAGTAGATGCGCGTGGTGCCATCAACCCTAATAATATGGGACCCATATTTGTGAAAGGCTTGGCTTTCGATAAAGCAAAATCTTTGATCCGTTCTAAAATGGGTCAGTATTTCGACTTAGGCAATAACAAAGTAGAAATTTCTTTAGTCTATGCGCGTAATATTACCGTAAATATTGTTGGTGAAGTAATGAAGCCAGGGTCTTATAATTTTCCTGCCATTAACTCTGCATTCAATGCCTTAATTTTAGCAGGTGGTCCAACAGATATCGGAACCTTGCGTAATATTCAAGTTAAACGAAATGGTAAATTACTAAAAACATTAGATGTTTATGCTTTCTTAAATGATGCCAACGCTGGGCAAGATTTTTTCTTAGAAGAAAACGATTACATCATAGTTGGTAGTTCGCAAAAAATAGTAAAGTTGAGTGGCGCGGTAAAACGTAATGCGAGTTTTGAATTGTTACCAAACGAAAACTTAGTCGATGTAATTGCCTATTCAGGCGGTTTACTAGCTAATGCTTATGCTAATGCATTGCAAGTGCGCCGCATCGAAAACAAAGAAATCAAATTAATGGATGTTAATTTTGATTCATTACAAAAAATCAATAAAGATTTTACGCTGAAAAACGGCGACGAAATTTTGGTGCGCAATAGTGTAAATGAAATATTGAATAAAGTGGCTATACAAGGAGCTATTAATTTTCCAGGTGAATATCATTTTGCCAAAGCCAGTACCATACAATCTTTGGTGCAAATTGCAGGTGGTTTAAAAAACACTAGCCAAAGTGATTGGGCTTATGTTATTCGTTCGCAAGCGGATTTAAGTAAGGCCTTTATTAAAGTAAATTTAAAAGATGCGCTCGCTGGTAATGCAATTGCCAATATGCCATTGCAACCCTTAGACGAATTGGTTATTTACAATAAAATAGATTACTTAGATAATACCACTATCGAAGTTTTTGGCGCTGTTCGTAAAGCAGGAGCTCAAGCGTTTACCAATGGCATTACTTTAGGCGATGCGATTAAAAATGCAGGGGGCTTAACCTTATCAGCAAGTAATAGCCGAATTGAATTGTCTCGTTTATCTTATTTTTCTCCAAACTATAAAATGGGCGAGGAAATAAAAGTATTGGTCGATACCATTCGTTTTGATTCAAAAGAAAATTACTTAACCGAAGCAAATGCTAAAATTAATCTGCAACCCTTCGATCAAATATTTATTCGCAACATACCCGATTTTACTAATTATGGTGTCATCGAAATTACAGGCGAAGTTAAATACCCAGGTAAATATCCAATGTTATACAAAGACGAAAAAATTTCGAGCTTGGTAAAACGTGCAGGCGGTTTAACCCGATTTGCTTTTCCAGAAGCCGCTACATTTTACCGCCCCAATTTACCGGGTAATTATATTGTTATTAAACTAAAGAAAGCGATTAAATTTGGTTGGAACCGCAATAACTATTTATTAAAAGACGGTGATGTATTGAATGTGCCATTGACACAAGATTTAGTGAGCATCAAAGGCAATGTATTGAATTTCACCGAAATTAATGATGTAGCGCAGGTGAATGCACCTTATTTATCGGGCCGCCGAGCGGGTTATTATATCCGTCATTATGGTTCGGGCTTTTCAGAAAACGCTTGGCGCCGCAAAACATATGTAGTTCAACCCAATGCAAAAATTAACCGCACCTATCGCGTTTTGTTTTACCCAATTTATCCAAAAGTAAGCAAGGGCTCTACCATTTATACGGTTGTAAAACCGCAAAAAGTAAAAGCCGATAAGAAAAAAGAAGGCGAAGCTTTTGACGTAAATAAATTTGTAGAAAAATTAACGACTAAAGTTACCGGCTTAGCAACCATTTATATTTTATTGAAACAAGTAAAATAATGCAAACACCAGACATACAAAACGACGAAATTTCTTTAAAGGAATTAATTCAAAAAGCAGGAGATTGGTTTGCTTTTTTTAAATCGAAATGGAAAATAATTTTCTTAGCTAGTATTATCGGCGGTTTATTAGGTTTAGGTTATTCATTTACTAAAAAAACTATTTATACCGCTAAACTAAGTTTTGCATTAGAAGAAAAAGGAACCGGTGGCGGAAACTTATCTTCCTTAGCTGCACAATTTGGATTAGGTGGAATTGGCGGCGGAGATGGTGGTGTGTTTTCGGGTGGCAATATGATCGAACTCTTAAAGTCTCGTTTTTTAATTGAAAAAACTTTATTGAGTACGGTAACTATTAACGGTAAATCAGATTTATTACTCAACCGTTATATTCGATTCAATAAATTAGATCAAAAATGGGCTAAGAAAAAAAACTTAGCAGGTTTAAAATTTACCAACGCAGATAGAACAAAATTCACTTTACAACAAGATTCGGTATTAGGTGTAATTTCTAATGGGCTAAAAAAGAATAATATTGCCGTTGCACAACAAGATAAAAAATTGAGCATTGTAAATGTTGTTTTTGTTAGTACCGATGAGTTGTTTGCAAAGGTGTTTTCCGAAAAACTAATCGAAAACGTAACCGATTTTTACATCGAAACAAAAACCAAAAAATCTAGAGGCAATGTCATGCTGCTGCAAAACAGAGCAGACTCGGTGCAACGCGAGTTAAATGCGGCACTATACGGCCGTGCGCAATTTGGCGACCAAAACATGGGGCTTATTCGCCAACAAGCAGCCGTACCTAAATTAAAACAAGAAATGCGCGTGCAAATGTTAGGTACATTATACGGTGAGTTGGTTAAGAATTTAGAATTTGCTAAACTAACCTTGATGCGTGAAGAACCTTTAGTGCAAATTATAGATCAACCTATTTTACCATTACCTAAAGCGCGCTTAAGCAAATTGAAAGCAATGGTTATTGGTGGGATACTATTTGGATTTTTGAGTTTATTGGGTTTGGGTGGGAAGAAAGTTTGGAAGGGGATTTTAAATTAGTTAGGACTGCAAATAACTAACACTCAATTAATTTACAAATTTAAATCTATCTTTTTTTTGGTCGATTATTTTTTTATTAAGTATAAAAATTATGTTAATTGTAGCCGCAATAATACAAGCTAGAACTGGTTCAACTAGATTGCCTAACAAAGTATTTCACTTATTGAATAAAAAACCAATGATTTGGCATGTTTGTAACAGATTGAAGCAATCTAAGTTTATAAACAAAATAGTAATTGCAACAACGGATAATCGAGAAGATGATATACTTGAGACTTGGGCAGCCGAAAATAATATTGCGTGTATTAGAGGCAGTGAAAATAATGTTTTGAGCAGATATTTTAAAGCAGCTACTGATGTTCATGCAGATATTATTGTTAGAATTACAGCGGATGATCCTTTTAAAGATAGTGCTATTATCGACAAAGTAATTAACATGCTAATTAATGAGGAATTAGATTTTGCATGTAATAATTTTCCACCATCATTTCCCGAAGGTTTAGACGCAGAAGTGTTCACTTACTTAGCATTAAAAGATGGATTTGAAAATTCAATTGATGATTTCGAAAAAGAACATGTTACACAATATTTTTATCGCAACCCTGTTAAGTTTAAAATTAAAAATTTTTCATACAAAGAAGATTTTTCAAACTTAAGACTGACGGTTGATACCGAAAATGATTTTAAATTAGCAGAAGAAATTTATAATAGACTATATACAATTAATAATTTTTTCGGTTTTGATGAGATACTAAGTTTAACAAAATCAAATCCTGATTTGTTTAATATCAATATTAACGAGGATAGAAGTGCAATGTATAAAAATTCAAAATTATAATAACTATGAAAAGATTCTCACAATTAGAAAAAGATTACGTTAATCAGGTGATTGATTACGAATTTAATACCAGCAAGAATAGCATATTCGGGAATAAATTAGAAGCTGCATTTTCAAAAGTGATTGGAATGGAATACTCAATTGCTCATGTAAATGGAACAGCAACTATGCATACTGCTTTAGCGGCTTTGGGTGTAAAAAAAGGAGATGAAGTAATTGTACCTCCATTAACAATGTCAAGTACAGCATTGGCAGTGTTACAAAACGGTTCAATACCTGTATTTGCTGATGTTGATGAAAAAACCTTTAATATTTCAGCTAAATCAATTGAGAATTGCATTACTTCTAAAACCAAAGCAATTATAACTGTTGCCTTATATGGATTGTCACCTGATTATGATTCTATAAAAGAAGTTTGCAAGAAAAATAATTTATATTTAATCGAAGACAATGCAGAATGTTTTTTAAGTTATTATAAAGGAAAAGTTGTAGGTTCATTTGGTGATTTTTCAAGTTTTAGTTTTCAAGCAAGTAAACATTTAACATGTGGAGAGGGTGGGATGTTGTGTACAAATAATGAAGATTTTGCCAATCAAGGACGAAGATTCAGTAGTTTAGGATACGCAGGTGTAAGTGCAAAACAAGGTAAAATAACAAGAAACGATATTCAAGATCCTAACTATAGCCGACATGTTAGTTTAGGGTTTAATTATAGGTTATCGGAAGGTAATGCGGCAATTGTTTTAGGTCAACTTGAGAGGGCAGCTGAATTGGTGGAGATTAGAATCGCTGTTGCTAGAATATTTGATGAGGTTATTCAGAATCAAACCTTATTGGTCAAACAGCATATTCCAAGTGATTGTATAAATAGCTATTGGTGTTATAGTTTTTATTTGAATACTGATAATCCAGAAGTTGATTGGTATAAATTTAGAGATCTCTTTCAGAAAAACGGGGGGGATGGTTATTACGCTGCTTGGAAACTATCATATTTTGAGCCTTTGTTTTTAAATGAAATACAAAATTTAGAAGGGGTTTGGCAAAAGTATTCTCATGGTCTTTGCCCTGTTAGTGAGTTTTTACAACCTAGAATGATTCAACTAAAAACAAATTATTGGGATTTAGATGAGGCTAAACAACAAGCTGAAATCTTAAGTAAAACCATAAATGAATATAATAGTATTTTATAAATAATTTAATTGTAAAAAAATGAATAATAAATTTTTCTCAAAAGAAGTTAAAATCGGCAATAAAATTATTGCTGAAGGAAACCCTTCGTATATAATTGCGGAAATTGGAGCAAATTTTGATGGTGACATTGATAAAGCTAAAAGGTTAATTGATGCTGCTAAAAGATGTGGTGCTGATTGTGCAAAATTTCAAAGTTTCAAAGCTGAGAAAATCGTTTCTGAAAACGGGTTTCGTAGTATGAAATTAAAAGGCGTACACGGTTCTTGGGGCCGTCCAGTTCATGAAGTTTTCAGGGATGCTGAATTTCCTAGAGAATGGCATAGTGAAATATCGGCTTATTGTAAAAAAATCGGTATCGATTTTTCGAGTTCACCATATGATTATGAAGCAGTTGAATTATGTATGGAATTGGATGTTCCATATATAAAAATTGGATCAGGTGATATTACATGGTTGCAAATGATAGAATACATAGCAAAAAAAGGGAAGCCTGTAATTTTAGCAACAGGAGATGCTACAATGTCGGAAATTGATGAAGCACTAAGAGTTATAGAAGAAACAGGGAATAATCAACTAATATTACTTCAGTGTATTACTAACTACCCATCTAAGATTGAAAGTGCAAATATTAATGTTTTGAAGAATTATCAAACCGCATTTAATGTATTGACAGGTTATTCGGATCACAGTCCTGGACCTGTTGTTGCTTTGGGTGCTATTGCGCTAGGAGGTGTTGTAATTGAAAAGCACTTTACACTTAATAAAGAGGATAACGGCCCTGATCATCCCCATTCAATGGATCAAAATGAGTTTAAAGTTATGGTGGATTATATTAGAGAATTGGAATCCGCTATGGGTACTTCAAGAAAAGTTGTGGTTGAAGAAGAAGCAGAAACTGTTATTGTACAAAGAAGGGGACTATATACTAATAAATTGATAAAAAAAGGAGAAGGGATTAAAGAGGATGATATTGTAGAGTTGAGGCCAGCGCTTGGAATACTTCCTAAATATAAAAAAGTGGTTGTTGGTAAAATTGCAAAATATGACATTCAAGCAGATTCACCAATAAATTGGAGTGATTTCTAGAAAATGAAAGGTATAGAAAAAATTATTGCTATTGTTGATAACGATTGTATTGAAAAATCAGACGCGATTATCCTTCTAGAGGGTGATGGTTATAATCGATATAGAAAGGCTGTAGATTTATATAATGAGGGATTTGCAAAAAAAATAGTATTTAGTGGTGGAATTACTGATTATGAATATGGGAGTTATCCTTTTTCAGATATACTTCCATATATGTTAGATTTAGGTGTGCCTGAATATAATATTATTCATGAGAATGTTTCTCAAAATACTAAAGAGCAAGCAGTGGAGGTTATGAAACTAGCATTAGAAAAAAATTGGCAAAAACTTATTCTCGTAGCTACACACGAACATCAATATAGAGCATATTTAACATTCCTCAAAGAAGTTTCGGTTTTAAACCGAAATATCGTTTTATATAATGCGCCAGTTAGAAATTTAAAATGGTTCGACACTAATCCATGGGGTAGAAGAATTGATCGGTTAGAACAGGAAATGAAACGAATAGAAATTTATTTCGATAAAGGGCATCTTACTGGAGTTGATGAAGCTATTAAATATCAGGAATGGAAAGAAACTCAAGTTTAAGTGAGGCTATGGAAATATTTGGTTCTGATTTACTTGGGCCAATTGAATTCAGAAAAATTTCTGATTTATTCCCAATTAGCATACCTGATGAAATTCCAGAAATACCGTTTACGTCTGACTTTTTACAAAATAAAAAAGGAACACACTTGTTAGTACTCGGACTCTCTCGATTTGATGGTAAAATAACAAATATTAGAAATTTGCGCAATTTCTTTGGGCTAAATGCAGAAATACAAGAGCCTTGTTTTTATAATCAAGATTGGTATCTTCAAGAAAGCTTTATAGATGAAGAATTAGAGCAGGCTTGGTACTTGCTTAGTAAAGTAGTTTTAGAAGATACAAGAGCGGGAATGCCTCATGTCTTAGAATTAAATATGAATTTCCCCAAGGCTGTAATTTGCACTTATGCATTTTTTGTATTTTTTTTATGCCGAAATCAAATACTTTGGAAACATGATTTTATTTGGTGTTCAGATTTAGATCACAATGGCGATAAAATATATGTCGGCAAGTATAATGATATCTCGGGTATTAACAAAAATGGATTTAGTATTCATAGACATTTAAGCCTACGAGAATGCTATGCCGCAATTGATATTATATACTAATTTTTTTGAAACACACAAAATTATGATGAAAAACAAATCTATTTTAATTACTGGTGGTACAGGCTCGTTGGGATATGCTTTAACTAAGTATATTTTGCAGAAGCACCCAGATGTTCGGAGGTTAATTATTTTTTCTCGTGATGAGCAAAAACAATTTCAAATGGAACAAGAATTCCCAACCTCAAAATACCCAAATATGCGTTATTTTATTGGAGATGTTCGGGACTCGGAAAGACTAATTAGGGCATTCCAAGGCGTTGATATTGTGATTCATGCAGCAGCAATGAAGCATGTTCATTTAGCAGAATATAATCCGGATGAATGTATTAAAACAAATGTTGGTGGTGCACAGAATGTAATAAATGCTGCTTTACAAACTAGCGTTTCAAATGTAGTTGCATTATCAACCGATAAAGCTTGCGCTCCTATTAATTTATATGGAGCAACTAAGTTAACATCAGATAAACTTTTTGTAGCTGCAAATAATATCAAAGGAACTAATCCTATCAAGTTTTCAGTTGTAAGATATGGTAATGTAATGGGTTCGAATGGTTCTGTTATTCCATTCTTCTTAAAGAAAAAAGACGAAGGTAAATTACCTATTACAGATAACTCGATGACCCGTTTTAATATTTCTTTACAGGGAGGAGTGGACATGGTTATGTACGCTATGGAATATGCATGGGGTGGGGAAATATTTGTACCTAAAATCCCTTCATATCGTGTTACAGATGTGGCTAAAGCTATAGCGCCTTATTGCGAACAAGTAATAGTAGGCATTCGTCCAGGAGAAAAAATTCATGAGGAAATGATTACCGCTTCTGACTCGTTTTATACTTATGATTTAGGCAAATATTATACTATTCTACCTTCAGCAACCAATTTTAATTTAAATGATTTTATAAGTTATTTTAATGCTAAAAAAGTGCCGGAGGGCTTCAATTATGATTCTGGAACTAATTCAGAATGGGAAACAATTGCAAGTTTAAGGACGCTTATAAAAGAGCATGTTGATTCAAATTTTTAACAAATGAATAACAAAATTATACCAAACGGGAGACAGAATATTACCAAAGTGGATATAGATGTTGTCATTGCGGCATTACATTCCGACTATCTTACGCAAGAGCTTAATTTAATTTATAAGTAAATATCAATGAAACCAAAAATCATTAATTTTCCTATAATTCAAGATCCTAGAGGAAATTTAACTTTTTTACAGCATCCAAGCCAAATACCGTTCGAAATCAAAAGAACATTTTGGACTTATGATGTTCCCGGAGGCGAAATTAGAGGGGGGCATGCTTACAATAAGCAACAAGAAGTTATTGTTGCCCTAAGCGGTAGCTTTGATGTAACAATTACAAATGATGACGGTAGTATTGAAAAATTTTCTTTAAACAGAAGTTATTATGGACTTTATTTGCCTCCAAAAACTTGGCGGCACATAGAAAATTTTTCTACAAACGCACTTGCGCTTCATGTTTCGAGTGAAATATTTTCTACAGAAGATTATATAAGAGATTTTGAAGATTTTAAACTATCATAGATGAAAAATAATACAACTGTTTATGAATGTAACCTTTTACATTTAAAACAAATTGGTGATAGAAGCGGACACATAACGGCTATAAACAATAATATTGAACTCCCTTTTGCAGTTAAAAGAATATTTTATTTATACGATATTCCAGGTGGTGAATCTCGTGGTGCTCATGCACATAAACAATGTCATCAGTTTTTGGTCGCGGCAAGCGGAAGTTTTGAAGTTTTATTGGATGACGGTAAGACAAAAAGACAGTTTTTATTAAATAGACCAGATATAGGTTTACATATACCACCGGGTATTTGGGCTTCTGAGATTAATTTCTCTAGTGGATCGATTTGTCTTGTGTTGGCTTCTCATGAATATAATGAGCAAGATTATTTAAGGAATTATGACGAATATTTAAAGTCTATAAATGAAACAGCTAGTTAGAACAGTTAAAATTATTGGAACAGGGGCATATGTTCCTGAAAATAAGATTACAAATGCCGAACTCGAAAAAACATTAGATACAAACAGTGAATGGATATTTAAGCACTTGGGTATCCATGAACGAAGAGTTGCTGATAAGAATCAATGTACAAGTGACCTTGCTTCTTTAGCTGGTTCTATGGCCATTAAAAACGCAGGACTTACAAATGATGATATTGATTTAATTATTGTAGCTACCGCGACACCAGACAGACTTGCACCATCAACTGCTTCAATCGTGCAAGATAAATTACAAGCTTATAATTCTGTAGCATTTGATATTTCAGCAGTATGTAGCGGCTTTTTATTTGCTATGTCTGTTGCAACACAATTTATTGCAAGTGGCGTCTACAACAATGTACTTGTTGTTGGGGCTGATACATTTTCTAAGATTATCGATTGGGAGAGAAGAGATGCTGTTTTTTTCGGAGATGGAGCTGGAGCTGCTGTTTTAACTAGTGCATTCGGTAATGAAGGTTTTTTGGCATATAGATTATATACTGATGGTAGGGGTAAATATGAATTTACGATTCCAGCGGGTGGTTCTGAATTTCCTGCGAATCAAAGAACGATAGATGATAAGCAGCATTATTTTCAGATGAATGGAAAAGCTGTTTATGATACAGCTATTCAAGTATTGCCGATAGCAATAAATCAGGTGTTGGATGATGCAAACATGACAATAGAGGATATAGATTTAATGATTCCACATCAACCGAGTATTAAAATACTTCAAAAAACAGCAGAAATTTTGGGTTTGCCTTTTGAGAAAGTAATGACTAATATGGATAAATATGCTAATACTTCAGGTGGAACTATTCCAATTTTACTACATGAAACATTTCAGTCAGGTAAGATAAAAAAAGGGTCAAATATTTTATTTGCAGCGGTTGGTAGTGGTTGGACTTACGGTGCTGCAATTATTAAATGGGGATAATTTAAGAATAAGACATAATTAAGAGTATGATAATAATTACAGGAGCATCCAAAGGTATTGGAAAATATTTGTGTGATGAATATAGCAAAAAAGATTTTGATATTTACGGAATTTATAATTCAACTTTTATAGAAAGTTCATACCCTAAAACGAAGTTTTCAAAATTGAATACGACGAATTACGATGAGATTCTGGCTTGGTTTCAAGAAGTTAAACCGTATTTAAAAGATATTACTTTAATAAATTGTGCAGGAATTAATTATAATTCATTTGCGCATAAGGCAGATGTAAGGAAATGGAAGGAAGTGATTGATGTTAATTTGATTGGAACATTCAATATGATTAATGTTTTACTTCCCTTTATGCGAGAACAATCTTTTGGTCGAATTATAAATTTTGGATCTGTTGTAGCTGAATTACCTTCACCTGGTATAAGTGCTTATGCAGCCTCTAAATCCGCATTGTATGGTATGGCTAAATCAATAGCTGTGGAAAATGCAACTAAGGGAATAACTATAAATAATGTTAATTTGGGTTATTCGGAATTAGGAATGATTAGTGAAGTGCCAGAAAAATTTCTCGAAGATATAAAAAAGAGAATTCCATCTAATAAATTATGTAAACCATCGGATATATTTAATACTATTGAGTATTTACGTAATACTGAATATGTTAACGGAGCAGAAATTAATATAAACGGAGGTATTATATGATTGTAGATTTAATAACGGCAAGGAAAAATATACTTTATCATTACTCGCCATTTAGCTTTTTTCCAAAGGCCGATGTGGATAAAATATTTAAAAGTAGTATTGTTAATGATATCGAAAAAAATCTTAATGATGAAAATGTTAAGAGAGTTATTATTTATATTGATGGACATAAGCACATTTTTGTTATCAAATTTTTGCAATGGGACACAGAATATTTTGATATGCCTACCTATAAATTATTATATGTTTTATATGCTCACAAGGATTATAATGTTTTAAAGGAGGCATCACGCCTTTTTGTTGCAGATTTTTTTAAGGAGACAGGAAAGTATTGTTTCTCGGAAATTCCGAGTGAAGATATATTTACTATCCAAGCTTTAAATGAAAGTGGTTTCAAATTGGTAGAGAATAGACTAACATACTATTTAGATTTAAAGAATTATTCTCATGACAGATTTGGTGTTAGAGAAGCAACATTTGAAGATATTCCAAATTTAAAGCGAGTTGCACGTGAAATGAGGAATGATTATGATAGATTTCATGCTGAAACAATATTCGATTTATATAAAGCAGATGAATTTCTTGCAACTTATATAGAAGAATCAGTTAAAGGATTTTCGGATTATACAATGGTTCCTTCTGAAGTAGGTGTCCCGACTGATGCTTTTTTGACTGCAAATTATCTTCGAGATGATTGGGATAATATTGGAGTGAAATTTTCTAAAATGGTGCTTTCATCAGTCTCTGCAGAAACTTGTAAAGGTTGGTATCTTAAATTAATTAGTGAAATGGCTTATCATTTAAAATCTATTGGAGCAGAATATGCTTTTATGCATCCAGCAACAACTAATCGGGCGGTAATTCATACCTATGAGAAGCTTGGCTGTAAATATGGAAAGTGCGTCCATGTTCTGACATATACATCATGATAAAATTCTTAGATTTACAAAAAATAAACGCGCAATATGCTGATGAACTTAAACAAGTAGCAGCTGAAGTCATTGACAGTGGTTGGTATTTATTAGGAGAACGAGTAAAGCAATTTGAAAGCGGTTTGGAAGCTTTGCAAGAAGGCGGAAATGCTATAGCAGTTGCTAATGGTTTAGATGCTTTGCGTCTTATCTTCAAAGCCTATATAGAATTAGGGTTGATGCAGGAAGGTGATGAAGTAATTGTTCCAGCAAACACCTATATCGCTTCGGTATTGGCTATTACAGATAATAAATTAGCGCCTATTTTGGTAGAACCTGATTTAAATACTTTCAATTTAGATTTTAATTTGATAGAAAGTAGAATCACTTCAAAGACCAAAGCTATTATGGTCGTTCATCTTTACGGCCGTGTTTGTTGGAATGCGGAATTAGAGGCTTTAGCAAAAAGGCATAACTTAAAAATCATTGAGGATAATGCTCAAGCTATTGGAGCTCGTTGGAATGGTATTCGAACTGGTAATTTAGGCGATGCAGCTGGTTTTAGTTTTTACCCGGGTAAGAATTTAGGTGCATTGGGGGATTCAGGTGCTGTGACGGCTAAAGATGATGAGTTGGCGAAAACCATTCGTACTTTGGCAAATTATGGTTCTGCTCAAAAATATGTAAATCAATACCAAGGTTTAAATAGTCGTATGGATGAAATACAAGCGGCTTTTCTAAATGTTAAACTTCCTTATGTTGATAAGGAAATTGCTTGTAGAAGGGAAATTGCAGACTATTACATAGAAAACATTAAAAATCCAAATATTATTCTTCCAGAAAAAGTAACAGACGAGGAACATGTGTGGCATCTTTTTGTTATCAGAACTAGCAAAAGAGATGAATTGCAGACTTATTTGACTGAAAACGGGATTCATACTTTGATTCATTATCCTATTCCTCTTCATAAACAAAGCTGTTACCTAGATTTGAATAATTTGGTTTTGCCATTAACAGAACAGATTCATCAAGAAGTTTTAAGTTTGCCAATGAGTCCTGTGATGAGTAAAGGCGAGATTATTAGAGTAGTAGAGATTTTGAAAAAATTTAAAATTTAATGCACCTTAATTTTAATGCTCGATAACCAATCTTCATATCGTAACGTTATGAAAGCAACCTCTATATTCGGAGGAGTTCAAGTCATATTAATAATAATTTCAATAATTCGATCTAAATTTATAGCCATACTTCTTGGTTCAGCTGGTTTAGGTATTTTAGGTTTGTTAACAACAAGTATTAATTTGATTGGGAATTTGACCAATTTTGGTTTGGCAACTAGCGCCGTGAGAGATGTTTCGTCTGCAAATAACGAGGCGGATCTAAACAGAGTTGCAATTGTGATTACTGTCCTTAATCGCTTGGTTTGGATTACAGGTTTAATAGGTACTTTTGTTGTCTTAATTTTGTCTCCTTGGTTGAGTCAGTTTGCATTTAGTAACAAAGAGTATATTGGGTCGTTTGTTTTTATTTCTATTTCACTCTTATTTACTCAACTTAATTCGGGCCAATTAGTCGTACTTCAGGGATTGCAAAAAGTAAATTTTTTGGCTAAAGCAAGTTTAATTGGGAGTGTTTTTGGATTAATTATTACAGTTCCACTCTATTATTTTCTTGGGATAGATGGAATAGTTCCTGCTTTTTTGATTGCTTCTCTCTTTTCTTTTCTTGTTTCAAGATTTTTCGTTAATAAGATAAATTTAACTTTTCTTAAAGTTTCAAGAGAAGAAATCATAATTGAGGGAAAAAAAATGTTAAAAATGGGATTTATGATAAGCTTAGGAAGTCTGCTTGTAGGTTTTTCTTCTTATTTAATTCAAATTTTCATCAGTAAAAATGGAGGAGTTGAGCAAGTGGGGTTATTTTCAGCAGGTTTTGCTATTATTAACACTTATGTTGGTCTTATTTTTACTGCTATGAGTACCGATTATTTTCCGAGATTGTCTGCGGTGTCTTATTCAAACGAACTTTGTAAAAAAAGCATTAATCAACAAGCCGAAATTGCTGTTTTAATTTTAGGGCCTATACTTATTGCTTTTCTCGTTTTTATAAAATGGGTAATTATACTTCTTTATTCTAATAAGTTTGTTGCTGTTGAAGATATGATATTGTGGGCAGCATTGGGTGTTTTTTTTAAGGCAGCATCTTGGACTATTGGCTATCTTATATTGGCAAAAGGGAATTCAAAATTGTTTTTTTGGAACGAGCTTTTATCTAATACCTATGTTTTGGGATTAAATATTTTGGGGTATTATTTTTACGGATTGGAAGGCTTAGGAATTTCTTTTTTGATGGGATATTTCTTCTATTTGGTGCATATTTTTATTATAAGTAATATAAAGTACGAGTTTTCTTTTGATATTTCTTTTATCCGAATTTTTACGGTACAATTTGTAGTTGCAGTATCTTGTTTTATAGTGGTAAAATTCATAAACAATCCTTATTCCTATTTTATTGGTTCAGGATTGATCGTTATTTCTTGCTGGCAATCTTTCAAAGAGTTAGATAAAAGGTTGGATATAAATAATTTTATAACAAGCAAGTTAAGTAAATAATTTATGGAAGTTAAAAAAATTTTATTAATAGGAGAGTTTAGCAATCTACATTGGACTTTAGCTCAAGGCCTCAAGAAATTAGGTCATGAGGTGGTGGTAGTTTCTAACGGTGATGTTTGGAAGAATTATGATAGGGATATTGATATTAAATTTAAAAATTTTTCACATAAAATCAGTTTTCTTAAGTCCTTTTTCTTTTCATACACCTATAAAGGTTTTGATGTGGTGCAGCTTATAGGTTGCCCATTTCTTTTTTCTGGTAATAAAACTTCGTGGAATAAAATATTTTTTAAGCATTTAAAAAAGCACAATAAAAAAATTTATTTGGGAGCTTTTGGCGATGATTATTATTACCAGCAGGCATGCGTTAATGGTGTGCTGCAATATTCACCACTTGATAATATAAAAAAAGGAGACGCTTACGCGCAAGATGTTTTTGATTGTTTATCAGGGTTTAAAGGAATAAATGCATATTTAGCAAACAAAGTTGATGGTATTGTAGCTGGATGTTATGAGTACTACAAAGCTTATGAATATGGTGGGTTCTCTCAAAAATTGAAAATGATCCCATTTCCTGTTAATATTGATCAGCTTAATTTTCAGGAAAAGAAAACCTTAGAAAATTCGAAAATACATTTTTTTGTAGGTATTCAACAAAGAAGAAACGCCTGGAAAGGCACAGATGTGTTAGTCGAAAATTTACAAGAATTGTCAGACTCAAATCCAGACATGTTCGAAGTTACAATCGTTTCAGATGTTCCCTATGAAGAATACGTCAAAATGTATTCTAAATGTGACATTATAGTAGATCAATTATATTCCTATTCTCCAGCAATGAATGCCTTGACTGCTATGTTGCAAGGTAAAATTGTTATTAGTGGAGGGGAAACAGAAATCTACCAAATAGTAGGAGAAAAAAAAATGTTTCCAATAATTAATTTTAATCCTAAAGTCGATGTCGGGCAACAGTTTTTAGAAGTATTGAAGATTAAAAAAGAAGAAATTATTAGAAGGAAAGAAGAAAGTATCGCATTTGTAAAGAAGCATCATGATTATGTAAATGTAGCAAAACAATACATTGAATTTTGGTCTTTATAAGTTTAATTCCAGCTTAATAATATTATGTTGATTGTTTTATAATTAAAACTATGTAAAGAGGCTTAAATAAATGAATTTTAAAAAAAAAATCAATACAATAAGCTATTTTGACGTAAACCAAAAAAATGGAGGGGCAATATTTGCTAAAAACATGAACACTTTTTTAAATAAAACTGAATTGTTTGAATCAGAGGTTTATTGTAATTATCGAAAGGCAAGTGTTGAATCCAAAAAGGGAATAAATATAAATTTAAAAGAAACCTCTTTTAATGAAAAAATAAAAAGTACATTAAATGGAATTAAAACATTTGAGCTGTTAATTCATTTTGTAAGAAATGATTTTAATGCGATTTTTCTAATTTTAAAATTATTTTTAACAAACAAAATAAAATATGAATCAATTTTGCTTTTTCACGATCACCTTTCATTGTTTTATTTTTCACTTTTTTATAATCTAGGAAAGTACAAATTAGTGATGATAATGCACAATGATGGATTTCCGTCAAAAATGGTTTCAAGTGGATTGAAAAGCAATTCTAATCGAAATTTATTAAAAAAAATAACAGATTATCAGATTAAATCTGTCATTAATAACGTCAATAAAGTGGTATTTCTATGTGATTCCGCAAGAAATAATTTTATTAATTTATATAATATTCCTATTGAGAATACCACGACAATTCCAAACGGAATAAATTCAAAATATAATGTAAATGATAAAAAAACTGATACATCAACAATAGAGTTTATTACTGTTTGTACTATGAATGAGAGAAAAGGTATAGATACTTTTATTCATTGTATACCTTATTTGAATGAGAAATATAAATCAAGGATTAATTTTACATTAATTGGACAAGGTCCATTGCTTGAGGATTTAAAGTATTTATCCTTAAAACACAATAACATTAATGTTGTAGGTGAATCAAATAACGTTTCTAAATATTTACACAATTCAGATGTGTTTTTTTTGTTAAGTAAAAATGAAGGCCAACCTCTATCTATTATAGAAGCTTTAAGCTCTTCTCTGTTTATATTAGCAACAAATGTTGGTTGTAATGTATCGATGGTAACAGAGCAAAACGGTATTTTAGTAGACGCCAATCAAGCTAGTGTTGTTGAAGCATTTTTTAATGTAATAGAAAACTGGCAATTCCTTAAACATAAAGGTCAAAATTCCCTTGATTTATACAATAAATTATTTACAGAAAAACAAATGTATAAATCATATATTAA
>CAIJXU010000092.1 GCA_903824725.1 uncultured Bacteroidota bacterium
AACGTTACCATTGATCTTCTACATGCTTATTGTTTTATTACTTGTCGGCGGTAAACAGGAAAAACACAAACCAATTTACTACTTAGCTGAATGGTACTTAAATAAAAGGCACAGCCTACTTTTATCGCATCCTGTTTTGTTTTGATTAGGCTGAGGAGCGGGTAACAGGCCTACCTTCTCGCTCGACCAAAATGGAAGTTAATTCACTGAATTAAGCAGCCATGGCGTAATTTGCTTCGCCTTTTGATTGTTTGGTATTCAGATTAAAGTGCTAATTACCCAACGCACTGCATGCTTACCCCAACCGCTACAATTGCTGTCAAAACCATACGACCCCATTTACTATACAATAGAAATGATATCTGATTTACTATAGCGAACCTACAAAATTACCGCTTATTTGAATAATCTCCAAAAGTCAAGGCCCAAGGCGTAAAACATAAGCCCAAACATCAATAACATACCTACAATTTGAGCATATTCCATGAACTTATCACTCGGTTTACGACCTGTGATCATTTCAACTAATATAAATAAAGCATGCCCACCATCCAATGCTGGGATAGGTAGCACATTCATAAATGCAAGTATAATTGAAAAAATGGCTGTCAAAGTCCAAAACTTTTCCCAATCCCAATGGGCTGGAAATGTATTTCCAATACTGATTAAACTTCCTAGTGAATCATTTGCTTTTACCTTACCTGAAAATATTTGTTTGATGCCTTGAATATAATTATCCAAGGTGGTAAAACATCTTTTTGCGCCCTCAGGAATGGCTTGCAATAAAGTAAATTCCTTGTGTACTGTAGTGAATAAAGCATAAGGCAATTTAACAAACAATCCTATTTGGCCAGATCCGTTGATTAATGTTTTTACGATAACAGTATCTGCTCCCCTTTTCACTTGCACAGACACTAATGAATCGGCATATTGATTTTTTACTTCTAAAAATTCATATTGATACATGATGGACTTGCCATTCATGGTTAATAAAGTATCTTCTTTTTGAAAGCTCCCTTTAGTTACTACCGATGACTTACCCACCGAATCAACTATAACTGGAATACGAGGCACGACAAAGGGCGTCGTTTTTTTAAACTTTGCGATGGAAGAAGCTAAATCATTTGGAATATTTAAACTAACCAAACTGTCATTTCGTTTAACTTGAATAGTTTTAGGATTGGTTAAAATTAATTTAGCTTCTAACGCATCAAAATTTTCTAATTCCTTATTGTCAATAGAAACAATAATATCTCCTTCCTGAATACCCATTCTTTTAGCATTATCACTTGCATGTACTCCATAAGTAACATTTTTTGCAGGTAAATAATCTTCACCCCAATACCATCCTATTCCAATAAAAATAACAATCGCTAAAATTACATTTACAATAACCCCGCCTAACATCACAATTAATCTTTGATACGCAGGCTTTGACCTTAACTCCCAAGATTCAGGTGCTAATTTCATTTGCTCCTTATCCATGCTCTCATCAATCATCCCAGCAATTTTCACATAACCGCCAAATGGAATCCAACCAATACCATATTCTGTTTCACCTATCTTTTTTTTCCAAAGACTAAACCCTGGATTAAAAAATAAATAAAATTTTTCGACCCTTGTTTTAAACAAACGAGCAGGAATAAAATGTCCTAATTCATGTAAGACTACTAATATAGAAAAAGATAAAATGAATTGAGCTGTTTTCACGCCGAATGACGCTAGGTCAAATGCTAAAATGTACATAGTTTATAATTGTATTAAAGAGGCGGCGAAGTTACGAGCTTCCCCATCGGTTTCAAAATAATCATCCAAAGTGGGATGCGCTATAAATTCAATTTTTTCTAAAGTGCGTTCAATTAATTCGGTCATGTCTAAAAATCCAATCCTGTTTTTCAAAAAAGCATATACCGCTATTTCATTAGCCGCATTTAATACACATGGTGTATTTCCGCCCTTGATCATTGCTTCAGTGGCAAGATGTAAATTTCTAAATGTTTTTACATCCGGTTCATCAAAGGAAAGTTGATTAGGTTTATCAAACAAATACCTTGGAAATTTATTAGGTAAACGAACTGGAAAAGCCATCGCATATTGAATGGGCAACTTCATATCAGGCAATCCCATTTGTGCTTTAATACTTCCGTCCTCAAATTGCACCATACTGTGAATGATGCTTTGTGAATGGACCACCACTTTAATTTGATGTGGTGCTAATCCAAATAACCACTTCGCTTCAATCATCTCTAAACCTTTATTCATAAGGGTTGCAGAGTCAATAGAAATTTTTGCACCCATGCTCCAATTAGGATGTTGTAAGGCATGATCCCTTTTTACATTCACTAAAAAATTAGGTTTTTTTCCTAAAAAAGGTCCGCCACTTGCTGTTAAAATAATTTTTTCAATTGGATTATGTGCTTCTCCAACCAAGCATTGAAAGATAGCAGAGTGCTCACTATCTACTGGAATTATATTTGCATTATTTTCTTTTGCAACACGCATCACTATATCACCCGCTACTACCAATGTTTCTTTATTCGCTAAACCCACCGTTTTACCATTCTTAACCGCAGTTAAAGTTGGTTTTAAACCAGCAAAACCAACAATACCTGCCATCATAAAATCATAACAATCCATCGCTGCCACTTGCTCCAACGCTTCTTCACCTGCAAATACTTTTATAGGCTTTCCCTCTAGGGCTTTTTTAACATTAGCGTATTTAGCAATATCTCCTATCACTACGATATTTGGAATAAACAGTAATGCTTGCTCAATTAATAATGAGTCGTTTGAATAGGCAGTTAATATTTCAGCAGTAAATAAATCTGGATGTGCAGAAATCACTTCCAAAGTTTGTTTTCCGATGGAGCCAGTTGATCCGTATATGGCTATCTTTTTTTGTTGCATCCCTGTTGTTTGTGTCGACATTAAAAATACACTATTATTTAATTAATGTGAAATATATTGAATTAAGTCCTCTGCAATATTACGATCATTGCTTAATCGAGGTACTTTGTTTTGTCCCCCCAACTTTCCTTTTGATCTCATAAAATCGATGAACGCATTTTTTTGAAGTGTGGAAATTTGCAATGGTGCTAAAATTTTACCTTGAATTAAATCCATATAATATACATTCTGAACGCACATATGTTCATTTAATTTTTGGCTAAATAAGGACATATCCGAAGGCGCTTTTTCAAATTCAATAAACCATTCGTGGTAACTTTTCCCTTGCCCTTGTTGTATATAAGGGGCCACTGTGAATTCGACCACCCTCACTTGCATTTCATTAGATACTTTTAATAAAGCCTGCTCTACCTCTTCGCCAATCACATGTTCCCCAAAAGCAGAGATGAAATGTTTTACTCTGCCTGCAACAATAATTCGATAAGGTTGTGTACTTACAAATTTTACAATATCGCCAATACTATATCCCCATAATCCAGCATTACTATTTATAATAAGCGCATATTGTTCTCCTAAAACAACTTCTCCTAAACTTAATCGCTTGGGATGAGGAAGATGCATTTCGGCGATTGGAACAAACTCATAAAAAATACCGCTATTGGTATTGAGTAATAATCCTTGTTCATTGCGCTCATCTTGAAATGCAAAAAAACCTTCACTTGCTGGAAACAATTCAATGGTATCAATATTTTTTCCAATGGTCTCTAACAATTTCGCCTTATAAGGTTCAAAGTTGACACCCCCTTGTACCAAAACTTGTAAATTAGGAAAGGAATGAATCACTGGCTTTCCTGTTTTTTCAACGATTCGATCAAAGTACATTTGCATCCAAGGAGGTATTCCTCCCACTAAGGTTAAATCCTTTCCTAAGGTCTCCTCTACAATTTTATCTAATTTTTCCTCCCACTCCTCAATACAATTGGTCTCAAAGCTAGGTAACTGATTCCCTCTTAAATATTGAGGAATATGATGATTCACTATCCCACTTAATCTACCGGTGGGTATTCCACCTACCCGCTCTAATTCAGGGGACCCACTTAAAAAAATCATCTTCCCACCTGCAAATTGGGTATTTCCCGTATTGGACATATAAGATAGAATGGCATTTCGAGCACCTGAAATATGATTCCCAATGGAATCCTTGGTGATGGGTATATATTTTACACCACTAGTGGTGCCACTGGTCTTGGCTAAATAAAGGGGGCGACCCTTCCAAAGAACATTTTGTGCACCCTTTTTAATAAGATCGATATAGGGCTTAAAGTCCTCATAATCCCGAATGGGTACCGCCTTTTGAAAACTGGCGTGATCATGAATAGCATCAAAATGATGATCTTTCCCAAATTGGGTACTCTTTCCTGACTTAACTAATTGATTTAGAATATGTTGCTGATCAGAAATCGCAGTTCCTTGCTCCTTTTTGATTTGCCTGTTTACCACAGAGGCAAAAGGTTTAGCAAGGATCGATTTTATATTCATAAGGGCTTTTATAGGAGAACGGGTAAAGTTGAGCAAAAATAGGGACATTTTAATGGATCATCAAATGACTTTAAAACCAAATAATCAATAAAAATGGGTTCAAAAGGGTAAAAAAACAAGCTGTCATATTTTTTTTAGAATTAATTGCAATTTGGGATAATAATAATTACCTTTGCAATCCTAATTTTGGACATTATGCTAGCAGTTGTAAAAATCTCAGGACAGCAATTTAAAGTACAAGCCGGACAAAGCTTGTATGTGCCGCACCTGGAAGGTAAAACAGGAGATAAAGTTGAATTCAACGATGTATTGTTTGTTGATAACAACGGAAGTATCTCTTTTACGAGTAAAGTAACAGTGAAAGCTGAAATCTTGAACGATTTAGTTCAAGGTGATAAAGTAATCGCTTTTAAGATGAAAAGACGCAAGGGTTTCCGCAAGAAACACGGGCACAGAACACATTATACTCAAATCAAAATTGAGAACATCGCTTAATAAAGCGCCGAGTTCTAGTAAATAACTTTAGTAAAATCAGAATACTATGGCACACAAAAAAGGGGAAGGTTCCGTTAAAAACGGCCGTGATTCCCACAGTAAGCGTTTAGGCGTTAAGATTTATGGCGGTCAACCTGCTATATCAGGCAATATCCTAATTCGTCAAAGAGGTACTCAGTACCACCCTGGTAAGAATGTAGGCTTAGGCTCAGACTTCACTATTTTCGCCATGACCAATGGCATTGTGGAGTTCAAAAAAGGTAAAAATAACAGAACTACTGTTTCCAT
Organism: uncultured Bacteroidota bacterium; assembly: GCA_903824725.1. Classification (GTDB taxonomy): domain Bacteria; phylum Bacteroidota; class Bacteroidia; order Chitinophagales; family Chitinophagaceae; genus Sediminibacterium. The sequence goes on from CAIJXU010000092.1 coordinate 5,230, forward strand.
ATTACCAGTTCAAGAGGTAGCTTAAAAAATATTTTTTGTAGTTATAATAAAAGTTTTTAATTTTAGTGTATTATTTACTAACCATTAAATCTAAAAAACATGGCAACTGCAAAAAAAGC
>CAIJXU010000093.1 GCA_903824725.1 uncultured Bacteroidota bacterium
AAACACCAGTGAACGATTGTCATGAAATGATTCAAGATGCCAAAGGCAGAATTTTTTTATTGACCAATGAAACAAAAAATAATATTATTATATATAATAAAAGTGGAAAATCTACTGGTTCTTGGGGAAGTGAATTTCCTGGAGCACATGGACTCACTGTTCAACACAATGGAAAAGAAGATTTTTTATTCATAACAGATACCAATAGACATCAGGTATATAAAACTACGATTGACGGAAAAATTTTACTTACCATTGATCCTCCTGCCGACTTACCTGCTTATCAAAAGAAAGAAGCATTTGTTCCAACTGAAACAACAGTATTACCTAATGGTGATTTTTATATTGCAGATGGATATGGTGCACAACATATTTTACACTACGATGAAAATGGAAAATTAAAAAATGCATTTGGTGGAAGAGGAACGGCAGATGAAAATTTAGATAATGCGCATGGTATTACTGTTGATACAAGAACAGGTACGACCACATTGATTGTCACAGATCGTAATAAAAATTGCTTCAAGCGTTTTTCATTAGATGGGAAATTAATGGAGATTATCCATTTGCCTGGTGCAGGTGTTTGTAGACCAGTGATTAAAGGAGATTATTTATATGCTGCTGTTTTACGCTCTCCTATGTCAGTTGAAAAAAGTGGATTTGTAACCATATTAAATAAAGAAAATAAAGTCGTGTCCAATATTGGGGGTACGGAGCCTGTTTATGAAAACAATGTTTTAAAGCCAATGGCTCAGGCCGAGAAAATATTTGAACACCCGCACGATGTTTGCGTGGATGATGAAGGAAATATTTATGTTGCACAATGGGCTTCAGGAAAAGTATATCCTTATAAATTAACCCGTGCTTAAAATTAACTTGAAAATAAATTGTTGAATTAATTTTTGATTGTTGTCTATGAAAAAATACATGAGTTTTGGGGCTATTGTTTTAGTTGTTATTGGACTAATATATGGCATCACTTATCTTGCCAATGGGAAAAAAGGCAATCGTTCCAAAGCAGTTTCTTATAACAGAGACATTCGTCCCATATTATCAGATAAATGTTTTGCTTGTCATGGTCCTGATGTAAACAAAGTAAAAGCAGGTTTAAGATTGGATATTCCTTCAAGGGCTTTTGCTGAACTAGAAAAAAACAAAGGACATTACGCTATTGTACCTGGTTTTCCTGAAAAGAGTGAACTCATCACCAGAATTGAATCTATAGATCCTAAAATAATGATGCCGCTTCCAGAAAGCCACCTTACTAGATTATCAAAGGATGAAATTGCATTATTTAAAAGATGGATTCAGGAAGGAGCAAAATATGAAAAGCATTGGGCTTTTGTAGCGCCTAAAAAAGCACCTTTGCCAGAAGTGGATCATACCAAATGGGTTCGCAATGAAATAGATAATTTCATTTTGGAAAAAATGGAAGACAAAGGATTTAGTCCAAATGATGAGGCTTCACGTGATGCATTAATAAAAAGAGCTTACGCCGATGTGACTGGATTACCTCCTAGTTATGAAGCATTAAATGAATGGAGAAAATCGACCGATGAAAATTGGTATACAAAATTGCTTGATCAATTATTACAAAAGCCAGCTTACGGTGAAAAGATGGGAATTTTGTGGTTAGACTTAGCAAGGTATTCCGATTCTTATGGTTTTCAGGATGATAATATTCGCTCCCAATGGCCTTGGAGAGATTGGGTGATTAATTCATTTAATAAGAATATGCCTTACAATGAATTTTTAACCAATCAAATTGCAGGCGACTTAATGCCTAATGCAACAAAAGCAAATATTTTAGCAACTGCCTTTTTTAGAAATCATAAATACACCGAAGAAGGTGGTATCATTGAAGAAGAATATCGCGTATCCTACAATATCGACAAAACGAGAACTTATGGTAAAGCGATTCTTGGTGTAACCATTGAGTGCGCTCAATGCCATGATCATAAATACGATCCATTTTCAAATAAAGATTATTATCAACTTTACGCGTTTTTTAATGAGAGTAAGGAAAAGGGATTTGAAGGAGATGTAGGACAATCTACGATGGCAAAAAATCCTAAATTATTTATTAGCAAAGAAGAGCGAAATAATTTATTGACTTTTGTGAATGGAGTAGATACAGGTATGATCGAAGTATCGGTGATGGGAGATTGGAAACAAGGGGACACAGTGAAACCAAGACCTACTTATATTTTAAGCCGTGGAAGCTATGATGCACCTACTAATATTCTAGTAAAGCCTACCGCATTGGAATCCATTATGCCTTATGATACTTTAAAATATCCAGCAAATCGTTTGGGCTTAGCGCAATGGACCACCAATAAAAAAAATCCATTAACAGCACGTGTGTTTGTCAACTTTATTTGGCAGGATATTTTTGGAAAAGGTCTAGTTAAAACATCAGGCGACTTTGGTTTACAAGGTGAGCTGCCTTCACACCCAGAATTATTAGATTGGTTGGCTGTTGATTTTATGGAGCACCAATGGGATATAAAATATTTAGTCAAAAAAATATTAAGTAGTAATACCTACAAACAATCTAATATTATTAGCACAAAGCAACACGAACAAGATCCTGATAATTTATATTACTCAAGATCGCCTCGCATTCGTTTTAAAGCAGAAATAGTACGTGATTTAATTTTAAGTACAAGTGGTTTATTAAATACCACCATTGGTGGACCAAGTGTAAAACCCTATCAACCTAAGGGTGTATGGGAAACTTCAACATCAGGTCGTGGTGTGTTAGCAACCTATAAACAAGATCATGGTAAAGATATTTATCGAAGAGGCTTATATACATTTATTAAATTGACTGCCCCACCACCGAGTATGATGATTTTTGATGCAAGTAATCGAGATCAATGTGAAGCAAAAAGATCAAGCACCAATACCCCATTACAAGCATTGACTATGCTCAATGATCCAACTATTTTAGAAGCTTCAAGGGTATTAGCCGAAAATCTTTCATTGAATAAAAAATCATTAGAGGAAAAAGTAGCACAAGCATTTGAAACAATTGTCATTCGAAAGCCTTCCAAATTTGAGCGTCAAAAATTAATAGACTACTGTGAAAAGCAAGTTGCTTTTTTTAATACAAACCCATCTGTTGTTAAAGCAACTTTGGCTGTAGGTGAATTTGAACATCCAAAACAAAACTATAATTCATCTGAAGCAGCGGCTTTAATGAAGACTATATTAATCATGTATAATTTAGAAGAAACCATAACAAAATCATAAATATTTATGAACGAATTTTTAGAACATGGCTTGAACCAAAACAGGCGTAAATTTTTATCTAAACTAAGTTTAGGTATCGGTGGCCTTGCCTTGGGTTCCTTAGTGGCCCCTGGATTATTTAATGCGGCAAACGAGGACGATCTTTTTGCAAATGTGTTACCTCATTTTGCCCCTAAGGCAAAACGTATTATCTATTTGTTTCAAAACGGAGCCCCTTCGCAATTGGACTTATTTGATTACAAACCATTATTGCAAAAAATGCACGGGTCTGAATTGCCTGCAAGTATCCGTATGGGTCAACGCTTAACAGGCATGACAGCCAATCAAGCAAAATTTCCATTAGCAGGAACGAAGTTTAATTTTTCTCAACATGGAAGCAGTGGTGCTTGGTTTAGTGAAACACTTCCGCACTTGGCGACCATGGCCGATGATATGTGTATTGTAAAAACAATTTATACCGAAGCCATTAACCACGATCCGGCACTTACCTTTTTTCAAACAGGTTCGCAAGTTGGTAATAGACCAAGTATGGGTTCTTGGATAAGTTATGGCCTAGGAAGTGAAAATAAAAACCTGCCTGCATTTTGTGTTTTGTTAAGTAAAGGAAAAGGAAATGGACAAGGGGTATATTCAAAATTATGGAACAATGGCTTTTTAGATTCTATTCATCAAGGGGTACAATTTAGTAGTGGAGAAGAGCCTGTGAAATATTTAACAGATCCGGAATTTATCAAACGTGGCGATAAGCGAGCGATATTAGATGAAATCGCCGCTTTAAACCAAGAGTCATATAAAGAAATTGGCGATCCGGAAATTGTGACCAAAATTCAGCAATATGAATTATCCTATCGCATGCAAATGGCCGTTCCAGAAATTACTTCATTACAAAATGAGCCCGAGTCCATTGTTAAAATGTATGGACCAGAGTGTTTGGTGCCTGGCACTTATGCAGCGAATTGCTTATTGGCAAGGAAGTTATCCGAAAACGGAGTACGATTTGTGCAATTATACCATCAAGGTTGGGATACACACGGAAATTTACCTTCAGAATTAGAAGGACAATGTAAAGATGTGGATCAATCCTCTGCGGCATTAATTAAAGATTTAAAACAAAGAGGTTTGTTAGATGAAACCTTAGTGATCTGGGGCGGTGAATTTGGAAGAACCAATTATTGTCAAGGTGCATTAACAAAAGACAACTACGGAAGAGATCATCATCCAAAATGCTTTACCATTTGGATGGCGGGCGGTGGTGTAAAACCAGGTGTACATGGGGAAACAGATGATTTTGGTTATAATATTAATTCATTACCTGTGCATGTGCATGACTTTCATGCAACCATCATGCATTTAATGGGTGTTCGTCATGAGGAATTTACTTACAAGCATTTAGGAAGGAGATATCGTTTAACCGATGTATCTGGAAATGTGATAAATGATTTAATTAGTTAATAATGAGGTTAAATAAATTGAGTGCTTATGCACTTAACGCACTGTGGCTATTAAATCCATTTTTATTATTGATTGCCCTATTTAATGAAAAATTAAAATTAGGCATCTACCTAGAGTGGTTGGGTAAAATGCACCCGTTGTTTTTACATTTTCCTATCGTCTTAGGGACCCTCATAGGTATTTATTATTTAGTAGATAAAAAAAATAGTGTCGATGAAAAAAACGTACATGCCATTTTGGTGGGTAACGCTTTTTTATCAAGTATGGTAGCCATCCTCGGTATTTTTTTATCTAAACAAGATAGTTATGATGAGCAAATGATTTTTTTACACCAATGGGGCGGTGTTGCCATCGCATTTATTAGTTGGGCATTGATTTATTTACAAAAAAGTCAAATATTTAAAAGTAAATACAACTATAGAGTCCAATTTTCAATAGTGTATCTATTAGTGATTATTATTTTTACACATAAAGGAGCGCAACTTACCCATGGGGCTAATGTCATCAACTTCCCTCAAAAAGAAGTGGCTAATGAATTACAAGCAGTGAAAGCGGTCACCGATTCAAATGCTACATTATATGTAAAAGCAGTGGCGCCTATTTTACAACAAAAATGTGTGGGCTGTCATGGCGCTGATAAAGTGAAAGGGGAATTATTATTAAACACACCTGCTAATATTCTTAAGGGTGGAAAGGATGGCAATATACTTTCTTTTGATAAGGATAAGGAATCAATGCTGTTTGAGCGTATTCATTTAGATATTACGCATAAGAAGCACATGCCTCCAGAAGGAAAAACGCAATTGACTACCGAGGAGGTAGCTATATTAAGTAGATGGATTAAAGCAGGTGGTGATTTTAAAGTTAAAATGAGGGAACTAGCCAAAACAGACAGCTTATTTTTATTGGCAAATAAGTATACGCCGGTTGATAACACTAAAGTGATTGGCAAAACTGGATTACCAGATTTAAAAGAATATAATTCAAGTTATTGCACAGTTAATTATTTATTCAATGGCAGTGATGCCATTGAAGTTAATTTTTTTCAACGTAATTTTTATAGTCAAGCGGTGTTGAAAAAATTAGAAAATGTAAAAGATCAAATTATTAGACTGAATATGCAAAGCATGCCATTGACATCAGAAGATATCAATATCATAAGTCAATTTAATAATGTAGAAAATATAAACTTAAATTATACTTCACTTGATATAAAGGCAATCGAACCATTAAAGCAATTAAAAAAATTAAAATATTTATCCATTTGTGGTATCAAATTTAGCGAAGCTGAATTAAATGCATTTTTAAAAGGCGCAACTTTCTCTAAAATAAATGTATGGTCAAATGTGAATAATCAAGCACAATTAGAAAAATTAGCTGCCCAGTATCCTAAAATTAAATTTACAATTGGAGATAATTTAGAAAATGAATTATTTAAAATTAATGTGCCCACCATTGATCAAGATTCTTCGATCATTACTCGTTTTTTAGATGTTAAAATAAAACATTTATTAAACGGAGTCACCATACGCTATACGACAGATGGTACTGATCCGGATAGCACCAATAGCCCTATCTATAAAAACACTTTACGATTAACTAGAAACACTAATTTAAAAGTAAAAGTATTCAAGCCAGGTTGGCTAAGTAGCGATATTGTTCAGCGTAATTTTTATAAGTCCGAGATTCATCCTGATTCTATTTACCTAGTATCCTCTCCGGACAAAAAATACCTTGGTGATGGTGCTAAAACATTGGTGGACCTTGAATTAGGCGGATCTAATTTCACTAATAAAAAATGGTTAGGTTATAAGGACACAACTATGAAATTTGTAGTCGATTTTAAACAACCACAACTATTACATCAAGCATTTTTAAATAGTTTAATAGATGTAGGCGGTTATGTATTCCCCATTGTTTCTATCGCAGTAGAAGGAAGTGATGATGGTGTAAAATATAAAAAAATAAGTGAAACTAAATTTCCTACCATTACTCAAAAAGATGTGATGAGGGATATCAAAACATTTACTTATGTATTTCCTAATAATACCATCTATAAGCATTATCGATTTACAGTTCTGAATTTAAAAAAATTACCTGTATGGCATCCTGGAAAAGGAACGCCTGCCTGGATTTTTATTGATGAACTATTTTTAAATTAAAGATCATCTAATTATAAAAAAAGCGTCCCGAAGATCGGGACGCTTTTTTTATTCAATCACAAACCAGTTATAAGTGTCTGGCGGAATGGTAAAAGTAAAATTGACAGTATAATCTCGATTTAAACTGTATTGAGTAACAACACCTTTGGAATCGGTAATTTTTGCTTTATTAGAAAGACCTGTATAATACAATGGAAGTTGAATGGTTTTAGTCATGACCTCATGCGTTGGATTAAACAACATCATGAATCCTTTTTGTGAGGTTGCAGGATTCACATGCATCCAACCATCCCAATCGCGACCATCAGCTCGACGCAATTGAATCATATCAGCGTTTAATATATTTCTATATTTTTTATACCATTGTATAGTTTTGGATACTAATGCTTTTGTAGTTTCAGTATCATACAGTCGAGGGCCTCTATAACAAGCTTGCACTCCAGCCCCGTAGTATTGCATCATGAGTTGCTCATAATCATTTAGATGTTCGCTGAGTGGTTCTAGCACAGCATCTTCGGTACCTCCTTGGTATTTTGTCAATGGAACAAAGCCCCAGGACATGGAAGGAATTTTTTCCAAAGTGCCATCGTGAATATTTTGACGATTCAATAATTTTTGTTGTTCTCTAGACAAAGAAAAATTGACCTCTCGATATCCTAATGCAATTTTATTAGTGCCGTCTAAAAAATACCAATCTGGTGCGTTAATGTATACACCACTTTCATTTAACCAGTGGTATAGTTCTTTTTGTATTTCCATTTGTCTCCATTGAGAATCATCATACCCCTTATGCCCAGGATGTGTTGTTGAAGCACAAACATCTCCTGGGTAAGGACCATCATTCTCCCAAATATCAAAACCAGTGGTTTTAAAAAAGTATTTTATTTTATCTCGATAAGCTAATCCCCATTTACTTCCAAAGCAAGGAGCGTTACCAAAAAATGCACCACCTGGCTTACCTGTTTTAATATCTACTACATCATCTTCGTCACTTATACGTCGACTACTAAATAAAGAGTACCCGCCTAACAAAATATGATGTTGGTGTGCATAGTCTGTTAATCCTTTCCATCTTTTAATATTAGAAGCTGAACTGTCTTCCATTTCTAAATGACTGCCAAAGCTTAAAATCACAGCTTCATATCCCGTTGCAACACATTGATCAATCGCATTTTTAACTTCCTGATCATTCCTACTCACTAAATGCATAAAAATAGGATTTTGCGTAGTCCAAGGAGCAATAGTGCGGTACATCTTTTTTAACATGAGTCCGCGTCTTTGCCTATCATAACTGTCCATTAATAATTCATTTGTGCGAACGGATTTAAAATTTTCATTGGGCGCTAAATCAATACCAGGAGCCTTTTCCGGGTATATCTCTAATAAACAAGGCGTTTCATAATTATAATTTACTTGAGATGTATAAGCGAGATCGGTTTTCCAATGAGTGGTTTGATCACTAATATCATAGCGCATGGCATTGTTAAAAGCATAATTTGTTTCAACATAAATACCATGTTGTTTTTTCATTTCCTCTGGCTTTCCTACTACGGCACTTTCCTCTTCAACCAGGCCAAGTACTTCATTCACCACTCTATTTATTTTGATGGATTTATTGGATGCATTATCAATAGATATCCATTTCGTAATTAAAGGAATGCCATCATATAATTCATAATGCACTTTAATAATAATATTTTGAAGTGCGGCAAGAGGAGATACGAATTCAAAAACAATACTTGCGCCAGTAGGTTGTTGACCATTAGTGAGCCAGGTAGTGGGCTTCCAATGTATATAGGGTTCGATAGTAGAAATGGTATGGCGCGCATATACAAAATCAGAATCGTTTTTTTGAAGCCCTTTGATACTTGCTAATTTTAAGTAAGCTTTTTCTCTTTGTCCAGATAAGCCACCCACTTTGTAACTCACTTGATCTAAAATTACTTTGGCTTCTGGTTCAATACTACGAATAAGTTGTTGTCCATTACTTAAATTAGTAAAATCAAAACAAGCCACATTGGGTGAAATAATAAAAACTCTTTTTACAAGCCCATTATTCATTACAATATTTTGACCCTCCGCAGTAATTTTTGCTTTTTGGGTGATGGGGCTTACCAACCAATCAGCAATGGGTGACTTGCCGACCGCTACCTTAGTTGATTGTGCTTGCGTATAAGTAGATAATAGAATTAAAAAATATACAATTGTTTTTTTCATATGAGATAATTGAAAGTAAATTGGTTTGATTGAATAATGTTAAATATAGGAACGAATTAATGGAGTTAAATAATAAATGAGGGCATTATTTTATAAAATGTAAATAGCCCCAGCGATTAGGAATATGCATGTCTATCATACCTATTGGCGACCAAACCCAATTGAATTCGGGAATGGGATTACCATTGGCCTGCTTTTTTTTAGTATAACCGATACCCTGTTTTTCCATGGTCCACTCTACTCTCGAAAAATTAATGCGCCAAGGTGCATTGGTTTGGGGTAAATAATTTCTACCTGGCTTTTTTAAACATGCATAAGGAATGGCCATTTCTACATACCAACCTTTATCCTTATCTCGATTATCATTCAGCGTACCTATATAAGTGACTGCTTTTTTCATTCCAACGCTGTTCCAATTCATATCCATGGGACCTCCATGACGATAGGACTTAAACATAAATAAATCCATGACAGTTCCAAGTGTATTGATTTCAATTTCGAAATACTGATTCTCGTCATTGTTTGGATCAATGAACACTTCAAAATCATGGTCTCTAAAAATAATATCATCCGGATTTGTAAGGGTAGCCCATAAATCAGGTTCTTTTAAATAGGCGCCAATATATAAATATTCGCTATCCCATAGCATTTTAACTTTGGTATCAAAAAAGGGCTTGGGCTTTTTATCACCTTCAATATCTACAAACAAATCGGTCCATTGGGCAAGCTTCCAAGCAGGATCAGAGAGCTTTCCATCAATTTGAATGAACTTTGATGTATATTTTACATTGTATGATTTGATTAATGAGGTATCCTCTTCTATCGAATTATTTAAACTCAAATTTGCCTTGAGACTCGAAGGCATCAGAAAAAAAAAGGTGAAGAACAGGTAGGGAAAAAATAAAAGTTGCTTACACATAGTGTCGTTTGAGTAGGTATATAAATATACATAAAAGTTAATGAATTGAATTACCCATTTCTAAAATAATGCATAACTTTACATATGAATTATCAATTTAAATTCACTCAAAGTGCCGCAGGCATTTTTCTACTTTTAACAGCGCTTATATCTTGTAGTAAAAAAGTAGAATCTACCTACCCCAATGTTGAAAAAATTACTTACTCAGTTTATGCATCTGGTATAGTGAAAAGCTATAATCAATATCAGGTATATTCTAGAGCCAATGGGATTATTAATGAAATTTTAGTTGAAGATGGGGCTCTTGTTAAAAAAGGGCAAGCTCTTATTAAATTGTCTGATGCTTCACAAAAATTGAGTTATGAAAATGCGCAGTTATTAGCCAAGTTTTCTGGAATTAATTCCAATAAGGAAAAATTACAACAAGCGCAAACGGAAATGGAAGTAGCTAAATTAAAAATGGAAAATGAACTTTCATTACTAGATCGTCAAAAAAAATTATGGGCACAGGATATTGGTACAAAAAACGAAATAGATCAAAGAGAGCTTTCCTATAAAAATGCTGCTAGTAATTACAATGCGAGCAAATTACGAATCAATGATTTACAAAAGCAAATTGATTTTCAATCAGAGCAAACACAAAGGTCTGCCAATATATCTTCCACTTCATTGAATGATTATATCATCAAAAGCGAAATGAATGGCAAACTATATAGTTTATCAAAAGAAAAAGGGGAAATGGTCAACACATTATCACCCATTGCAATTATTGGTGATGCCACTCAGTTTTTTGTTGAATTACAAGTAGATGAATATGATATTTCAAAACTACAAATTGGACAAAAGGTTTTATTAACTATGGATAGCTACAAGGGTCAAGTATTTGAAGCTTCTATAAGTAAAATGTATTCCATGATGAATGATAAATCAAAATCATTTAAAGTGGATGCTGTATTTACAAAGCAACCACAAAATTTGTATCCTAACTTAACTGCCGAAGCTAATATTATTATTGCAGTCAAAGATAAAGCCATCACCATACCTCGAAATTATCTATTGAACAATGAATTTGTTTTATTGGCCAATCAAGAAAAAAGAAAAGTGAGCATTGGTTTAAAGGATTATGAAAAAGTAGAAATACTTTCAGGCCTTACCACGAAAGATCAGCTTTTTAAACCTGTGCAATGAACAAAAAACTTTTAATTGATATTGCAAGGTCATTATTATTAGCAAGATGGAAGCAAACCTTAGTCGCTGCCATAGGCGTTACTTTTAGTATAACCATGTTTATTACCTTATTAAGTTTTATGAGTGGGCTTAATGATTTACTTGATGGACTTATCTTAAACAGAACCCCGCATATAAAATTGTTTAATGATATTAAACCTAATTTAAATCAACCCATTAAAATAGCAGCCGATTATCAATCAGGGCATCATTTTATTGAGTCTATAAAATCAGATGCCAATAGGCAAGCCATTTATAATAGTGCTGCCATCATGGAAGCACTAAAAAAAGATAAGCGCGTTTTAGGCTTTTCTCCCAAATTAACAGCCCAGGTATTTTTTAATGATGGCAATATTGATATAACTGGCTCCATGAGTGGTATCAACCCTGTTGAAGAAAGTAAATTATTTCATTTTGATGAATATGTAACTTCTGGCAACTCGGCCGACTTAACCAAAGTAAGCAATAGTATTATATTAGGAAAAGGATTAGCTGGGAAATTACTAGTGCAAATTGGTGATGTGGTTCAAGTCACTACTTCAAAAGGGGAAAGATTTCAATTAAAAGTAGTGGGGATTTTTCAATCAGGCATTAAAGATTTTGATGATGTTCAAAGTTATGCATCAGTCAATACCGTTCAAAAAATACTATCTCAACCCAGCAATTATATTACTGCCATTCAAATCAAATTATTTGATATTAAATTAGCTCCTGCAGTGGCTAAAGAATATGAACAAGTATATCAAATTGATGCCGAAGATGTACAAACCGCGAATTCGCAATTTGAAACTGGCAGCTCCATTCGAACATTAATTTCTTATTCAGTGGGTATCACCTTATTAATTGTTGCAGGATTTGGTATTTATAATATTTTAAACATGATGATTTTTGAAAAGATGGATTCGATTGCTATTTTAAAAGCAACTGGATTTTCAGGAAGGGATGTTAAAAATATTTTTATTTATATTGCTGTTAGCATTGGGATTTTTGGTGGATTGGTAGGGCTACTGCTTGGATTTGGATTATCGGCCACTATTGATCAAATCCCATTTAATACGCCGTCTTTACCTACTATTAAAACTTATCCTATCAATTATAATCCTAAGTTTTATATGATTGGAATTGTATTTTCATTCATCACCACCTATTTCGCAGGTTGGTTCCCAGCGCGAAAAGCAAGTAAAATTGATCCTGTCGTCATAATAAGAGGAAAGTAATATGAGTAATACCATTTTAGAAGCCAAGCATATCAACAAATACTTTCACGATCCTATTCGCGTTCAAGTACTATCAGATATTAATTTTTCCATCAACAAGGGAGAATTTGTTTCCTTAACTGGGAAATCAGGTTGCGGAAAATCAACCTTATTATATTTGCTTTCTACTATGGATACTGATTATGATGGGCAAATATTAATTGATCAAGAGGAAATGCCTAAAAAAGAAGAAGCTTACTTAGCGAAAATTAGAAATGAAAAAATTGGTTTTGTTTTTCAATTTCATTACTTACTGAATGAATTTAATGTGCTTAAGAATGTAATGTTGCCGGGATTAAAATTAAATAAATATTCAAATGAAGAAGTGGAGCACCGCGCCATGGAAAAGTTAAGAATATTAGGCATTGAACAATTAGCTTTAAAAAAAGCCAATCATATTTCGGGAGGTGAAAAACAAAGAGTGGCCATTGCGCGTGCATTAATCAATGATCCACATATTATTATGGGAGATGAGCCTACAGGAAATCTAGATAAAAAAAATAGTGATATGGTGTTTGATATTTTTAGTCGCTTGTCTGATGAGTTACAACAAACATTATTAATTGTAACACACGATCCTAGTTTTGCCGAACGCACACATCGCACTATTCATATGGAAGATGGGCGCATACTTTAACAACCATTACCATAGTATTTGTCAGGGAGTATCGTTTAATGTTTATAAAAAGCCCCGTCTCGATTGCTCAAGACAGGGCTTTTATTTTAAATAGTATTATTTTTTAATACCCTCCTTTCTATTTGCTTTTCATTGAAATAGGAATAGAAGGACTTTGGATCCACTTAATAAAGTTAGATACAATCGTATATAAGAAATGATAGATGGCAAGGTTAACATACAACACTGCTAAACCAACTAATACATTTATAAATGCACCCGCTACAATTATTAAATCATTTGCATTCCATAACATATCTCCTGTAAAGCTTTGTGTACCAGCCATAGAGAAGCTACCGAATGAATGTAAAACCGCTGTTAGGTAATCTAATTTTAAAGCACCAAATAAATTAGTCAATCCTTCCATTGGTAAAGTAGCTAAACCACTAATTGCACCTAAAGAAGTTGTTGTTGTTACATTGTATAAATTAGTATCAAATACAAAAGATAAAGTAAGGCAAGTAGCACCTATAAATGCACCTACTGCTACTACTTCTCCAAGTATTTTGATATTGGTTGTAACAAAGTCTTTAAAGATAAAAGTTACAATGCCATGGTGAGAGCCACCCAAGCTTTCTCCTCTTGATCTGATAATGTGTGCAATGGGGAAAGCCGAATAAATCAATAATAATGTTGTTAAAACACTACCTGCTTTACCTAAGCCAGTGCTTGTTGCATCTGTAAAGTAAGCCATAGCCCCTCTGATAATGGCTACTTCCATAGTAATTAGAACTACTAAAGATAAAATTTGGTAAATGGTCGCAGTGTAGCTTCTTACTCCGTTTTGAGTATCAAAATTGTCCACTGCAGAATTTAACTGCGCATTTAGAACCTTTTGATTCACCATTTGGGGGAAATCAAGAATTTGCTGATAGATTTTTTTCATTTTGGTTTGGTTTGGTTAGAAAAAAGCAATTTTCGTATTTAAAATTTACAGATATTATCTAGGTTTATATGATAATGAAATGTTAAGCTATTTTGCCAAAAAACTTTAAAAAGGTTAAACAGCTTGTAATCAAATCCTTAGCACCCTAATTAAAAAGAGGCTACTTTAATTTTATGTTTTTATTAACACAGCATAAGGCCAAAAGCATTGATTAGTAAGGATTTCGTACATTAGAGGTCTTGCATATAAATAAAAATAACTTATCTTAAATACTGAAAATAGCGAACCCATGCTTGTAAACAGATTTCCTAAAAGGTACCTTGTATTATCACTCTTTGTCATTAGTGCTTTTTGCGTTTCTGTCTATTTTATAAATGACAAAAAGGTTGATTTTAACACCGAGGTCAAACCATTATTAAACAAAAAATGTATTACCTGTCACGGAGGTGTAAAAAGGCAAAGTGGTTTTAGTTTGTTATTTAGACAGGATGCGCTCGCAATTAATAAATCGGGAAAAGCAGCCATCTTACCTGGCGATGCAGAAAATAGTGAAATGATTAGGCGTCTTACACTAAAGGACCCGGAGGAGCGCATGCCTTATAAACATCCTCCATTAAATAATGATGAAATTGCATTATTAAAAAATTGGATTAATCAAGGGGCGCAATGGGGAAATCATTGGGCCTATGTTCCAGTAGAAGAAACCCCCATCCCCAAAGTGGGTGCTGGTCCCTTTGGATGGTTTGGTCAACCTAGTTGGATAAAAAATAATATAGACCCTTTTATTTATCAAAAAATAAAACAAGAAGGATTGTCACCTTCCCCTATTGCTGACAAACCTACTTTATTAAGAAGAGTAAGCTTTGATATTATTGGAATGCCTGCATCTGATATTATTGCAAAAAAATATTTATCCAATAACAATGAAGATGCTTATGAAATTTTAGTCAACGATTTATTGGCCAGCCAACAGTATGGGGAAAAATGGACAAGCATGTGGATGGATATTGCGCGATATGCTGATACCAAAGGATTTGAGAAGGATGATTCTCGAACCATTTGGAGATATCGTGATTGGTTAATTGATGCATTTAATCAGGATAAACCTTATAATGAATTTTTAACAGAGCAGTTAGCAGGTGATTTATTACCTAATCCATCGGATGCACAATATATCGCTACTGCCTTTCATCGAAATACTTTAACCAATGATGAAGGTGGAACAGATAATGAAGAATTTAGAACGGCTGCTGTTATAGATCGCGTTAATACAACATGGGTCACCTTAATGGGAACCACTTTTGCTTGTGTGCAATGTCATAGTCATCCATATGATCCTTTTAAGCATGAGGAGTATTATAAATTCATGGCCTTATTTAATAATACAAGTGATGAAGATACTTATGCAGAATATCCATTTTTAAAAGAATTCCACAACAAGGATAGTGTAAGATTAAATCAATTGCAAACCTGGCTTCATCAAAACGCACCTAGTAGAGAAAAAGAAATCATTCGATTTATCAAAACGGGTCAACCTGCCTTTAATTCATTAGCTGCTGATCAAATTGTCAATGGCACATTGGAAGGCACCATTTGGTTGTTGCTAAGAAACAATGGTACTGCGCGCTTAAAAAATATTGACTATACAGGAAGTAGCTTATTATATTATAAATACAGGAGTTGGAAAGCAGGTGGTAAATTGCAAATTCATTTAGATTCTGCCAATGGGCCACTTTTAAAAAATATAAACGTAGAAAACACAAAAGGCAATTGGAAAATTACCACCATTGACCTACCTACCTCCAATGGCAAGCATCATTGGTATTTTACTTATAATAATCGTCAAATTACCAACCCCGAAGAAAGTGGCATTGTATTTGATTGGTTACATTTTGACAATCCATTTCCTAAAAACGGTTCAGCTGATAATACATTGGCTGCTCAAAATTTTGATTCACTTATAATTGCGACCAATTATACGGGTACCCCCATTATGATTGACAATCCCGCCACCATGTCTCGTACGACGAATGTATTTGAAAGAGGCAACTGGATGGTAAAAGGAAAAGCAGTCGTACCAGATGTTCCAGCCTCACTAGGAGGCCTGCCTGCTAATGCGCCAAAAAACAGATTAGGCATGGCCATGTGGTTAACAGATAAAAAAAATCCGCTCACTGCTAGAACAATGGTGAATCGTATTTGGGAACAACTATTTGGACAAGGCATTACAGAAACTTTAGAAGATTTTGGAACACAAGGCATTCCTCCCACTCATGAAGCATTATTAAATTATTTAGCATGGCAATTAATGAATACGCATCATTGGAGTATTAAAAAAATGATCAAAGAAATAGTGATGAGTGCCACCTATCAACAAGATTCTAAATTTAATAATGAAGCAGCAAGTAAGGACCCTTATAATAAATTATATGCAAGAGGCCCAAGGGTAAGATTATCTGCCGAGCAAGTAAGAGATCAAGCATTAAGGGTGAGTGGGTTATTAAGTAATAAAATGTTTGGTCCAAGTGTGATGCCTTATCAACCTGAAGGAATATGGAAATCACCTTATAATGGAGCTACTTGGAATATTAGTACAGAAGGTAATCAATATAGACGCGCATTATATACTTTTTGGAAAAGATCTGCACCCTATCCGTCCATGATCAGTTTTGATGGCACAAGCAGGGAAGTTTGTTCGGCGCGACGCATAAGAACCAACACCCCATTGCAAGCATTGAATGCATTAAACGATTCGGTATACATTGAAGCAGCGCAACACTTTGCAAAACGCGTTCAGTCCTTAGTACCTCAAAATGCAAGTAAACAAATTAGCAAAGCCTATGAATTGGCTTTTAATAAAAACATCACCGAAGCGCAACAAAAGGTATTTGAAAAATTGTATCATATCTCCTTTGTAAAATACAGTCAAGATTCATTAAAATCGCAACAAATCACAGGTAATAAAAATGCGGATCCAGGTTCAGCAGCCTTGATAATGGTTGCAACAGCATTATTAAACACAGATGAATTTTTGACAAAAAATTAATTGAAATGAGTAAACAGAATAATAAAAAAATAATACAGGAAGCCAACCTAGAAACATCACATCAAATCACTAGAAAATATTTTTTTAAAGAATGTTTTTCTGGAATAGGTGCTATGGCACTAGGTTCGATGGTAGGTGGTTGTGATTGGCTAGGCAGTAAGGATAGTTTTGGAAATTTTACCAATACCAATCCATTAATGGCACATGCCCCTCATTTTATTGGCAAAGCCAAATCGGTTATTTATTTACACATGGCGGGCGCCCCTTCTCAACTTGAATTATTTGACTATAAACCTGAATTATTAAAATTAGATGGGCAGGATTGTCCTCAAAGTTTATTGGATGGAAAAAAATTCGCTTTCATAAGAGGCGTTCCTAAAATGTTAGGCCCACAAGCTGTCTTTAAACAAAGAGGCCAAAGTGGGGCTTGGATTTCTGATAACCTTCCTCATCTATCAACCGTAGCAGATGAAATAAGTTTTTTAAAAGCAGTACAAACCGATCAATTCAACCATGGTCCTGCGCAATTATTAATGCATACCGGTTCGCCAAGATTAGGCAGACCTAGTATTGGCGCTTGGGTTACTTATGGACTTGGAACTGAGAACAGCAATCTGCCAGGTTTTGTGGTACTTACTTCGGGAGGAAATAATCCGGACGCTGGAAAAAGTGTTTGGGGAAATGGTTTTTTACCATCAGTATACCAAGGTGTTCAATGTCGTAGTGAAGGAGATCCTGTTTTATTTTTAAAAGATCCAGCGGGTATTGATCGTGATTTACGAAAAGCATCTATTGATGCCATCAATGAAGCGAATCAATTAACTTATAATGAATTTAAGGATCCTGAAATTGTTGCAAGAATGGCGCAATATGAAATGGCATTTAAAATGCAAATTTCAGTTCCTGATGTCATGAATATTAATGATGAGCCTGCTTATATTCATGAAATGTATGGTACTCATCCAGGAAAAGCAAGTTTCGCCAATAATGTTTTGTTGGCTCGAAAATTAGTTGAAAAAGGAGTTCGATTTGTACAATTATTCGATTGGGGTTGGGATAGTCACGGAACAGATGTAAGTAACGCAGTAGATATAGGACTTGTAAATAAATGCCGTACCATTGATAAACCAATTACTGCTTTATTACTTGATTTAAAACAAAGAGGTTTGTTGGATGAAACCTTAGTCGTATGGGGCGGTGAATTTGGTCGCACACCAATGCAAGAAAATAGAGATGGAAAAACATTACCATTCAAAGGGCGCGATCATCATACTGAAGCATTTACCACATGGATGGCAGGAGGTGGAATTAAACAAGGAAGTAGCTTTGGCGAAACGGATGAGATTGGATATAGTGCTATTAGTGGTAAGGTAACTGCTTATGATATGCAAGCCACTATTTTAAATCAGTTGGGATTTGATCATGAAAAATTAGTTTACCCATTCCAAGGAAGATCTTTTAGATTAACTGATGTGCACGGAAGAGTCATTAATGAAATTGTAGCATAATAAATTAAAACAACTTGGAAAGTATTATCAAATTAATAGGTCACTTTCATCCTTTATGGGTGCATTTTCCCATTGGTATATTATTATTTGCTATTTTGATACATGGATTATCAAGTTGGGAAAAATATAAAAAATTAGAAGCTGCCTTACCCTTCACTTATTTAATAGGTGGGCTAAGTGCTGTATTTTCTTGCATAACAGGTTACGCCTTATCTAATAACGGCGATTATGATGCCAATTTAATTTTTAAACATCAATGGTTGGCTATTAGTGTTGCTGTCATTTCAATTTTAGGATATGTATTCATTAAAATACATAAAGCCGTTTATTTAAAATGGACCGCGTTTGTTTTGCTTATATTAATTTTTTTAACTGGACATTATGGAGGCACTTTAACCCACGGCGAAGGTTATTTAACCAAGGGCGTTTTTGTTGAGGACAAACAAGTCATAAAAAATAAACCCCTCATTCCAAATGTGCAAGAAGCCGTTTTATTTAATGATATCATTCAACCCATATTAGAAGAAAAATGTTATGGCTGTCATTCCAGTATCAAAAAAAAGGGGAAATTAAGATTAGATGCGCAAGAATGGATTTTAAAAGGGGGTGAAGATGGATTGGTGTTACACGCAGGCGATCCACTGAAAAGTCCATTGTATAAAAATATTTTATTAGACCCTGTGGATGAAAAGCACATGCCTCCAAAAGGTAAGCCACAAGTGACGGAACAAGAAAGAAGGTTATTAGAATGGTGGATTAGTAGTGGGGCTTCCTTTAATAAAAAAGTAAAAGAGTTGTCACCGCCAAGCAATATGCAAAGTGTATTATTAGCAGTACAAAATAACAATGGTCCTAAAATTCAAATACAAGCGATACCTTCTGCTGAAATTGGACCTGCTGATCAAAAAGTCATTAATGGATTAAAAAAAATGGGTGTGACCATTGTGAATGTTGCATTAAACAGTAATTATATAAGCGCCAACTTTATTACGGTACCCCATGCTAATGACACGATTAGTGATTTAATAAAAAAAATCAATGATAATGTAGTTTGGATAAAAATGCCAGGTATGATTTTTAATGACCCCTTAGTAAATGTATTAGCAGATTGCAAGTCATTAACAAAATTAAGTATCGAAAACACAAACATCAGTGACAAGCAATTAGCTATTTTAAATGATTTACATGAATTACAATATTTAAATATCGTCAATACAAAAATTTCTCTTAACGGATTAATGCAGCTCAATAATTTGAAAAAATTAAACCAGTTATATGTAGGTCAAACTAATATTAAGGAAACGGATTTAGCACGTATTAAAACAGTATTCCCTAATGCAACTGTGAATTTTGGAAATTATAATGTCGAAAAGCTCATCACTGATACTCAAATTTTAAAAGTGCCGCAAAAAAAGTAATATGAAAAAATCAACACGCATCCTTCTTTATACGAGTTCAATCATCTTACTCTTATTTGTTGTATTATTTTCCTTATTTGCACAAAGAAACATCCCTGTTGAAAAATTGAAAGCAAAGTATGCAACAGGTAATTCAAAATTCCTGCCCTTCATGGGCATGCAAGTACACTATCGTGACGAAGGCAACCCAAAAGATCCTTCACCCTTAGTTTTAATACATGGCACATCGGCATCTTTAAACACTTGGGATAGTGTCGTGCATATCATTTTAGCTCGCCCCAATAATCATAAACGAATTATAAGATTCGACTTACCTGCCTTTGGATTAACTGGACCCAATCCCGAAAATAATTACGCAGCTCCTTACTATGTTCATTTTGTAGATTCCTTTTTAACGCAACTCAAAGTAAATAAATGTATCATAGCAGGAAATTCATTAGGTGGTGGAATTGCTTGGGAGTATGCGGTGGCATATCCAAACAAAGTGACAAAACTTATTTTAATTGACGCAGGCGGATATCCTAAAAAAAACGAAAAGGGAAGTCTTGGCTTTGCTATTGCGAGTATGCCAGTTATTAATAAATTGCTTTTATTTATTACGCCAAAATCTTTAGTGAAAAAAAGCTTGGAATCGGTTTTTTATGATCCTTCCTTTGTAACGGAAGCGACCATCACTAGATACCATGACTTATTATTAAGTGCTGGCAATCGAAGTGCCGCTTTATCCTTATTTAAAAATAGAGCCCCTCTTCATTCAGGCGATATTAAGACAATCAACCAGCCTAGTCTAATTATATGGGGTGAACAAGATCAATTGATCTCGGTAGACAACGCCTATCTATTCAAACAAGACATAAAAAATAGTCAATTGTTTATTTTACCTAATGTCGGGCATATCCCTATGGAGGAATCCTACCTAAAAGTGGCGAATGCCATTCAGGCTTTTATTAATCACTAAAAGAGTTTGATTTTGACCAAAGACTTGTTAAATTTACTTGAATTTAAATAAGTAGGCATGCAAGTATTATTGGGCGTTATTTTTCATTTTATTGGAGGATTTGCTTCTGGTAGTTTTTATATGCCCTATAAAAAAGTAAAACAATGGAATTGGGAAAGTTACTGGATTATTGGAGGTTTATTTTCATGGCTTATCGTTCCCCCTCTTGCCGCTTATTTAACCATACCTGGATTTGTAGAAATTATCAAAGCCACTCCTATTGATACCATAAAATACACATTATTCTTTGGCGTATTATGGGGATTTGGCGGATTAACTTATGGGCTTGGTGTAAGGTATTTAGGAATGTCATTGGGTAATTCAGTGGTCTTAGGTTTTTGTTCTGCTTTTGGCGCCTTAGTCCCTTCTATCTATTATAATTTTAATCCCACACAAGGAAAAACAACATTCAACGAATTAATAGGGACCACCTGGGGTCGTATTGTTTTAGTAGGCGTTTTGATATGCTTGTTGGGGATTTATCTTTCTGGAAAAGCCGGGATGATGAAAGAAAAAGAAATGACGGAAATAGAAAAACAAAAATCCGTTGCAGAATTTAATTTAGTAAAAGGATTAGTCGTTGCTATTTTTTCAGGGATCATGAGTGCTTGTTTTAATTTTGGTATTGAAGCAGGAAAGCCAATGGCAGAAGCTGCTGTAGCGCATGGCTTGAATCCACTTTTTCAAAATAATGTGATCTATGTTATTTTATTATGGGGTGGCCTAGCTACTAATTTTATTTGGTGCTTTATATTAAATACAAAAAATAAATCCTTTGGCAATTACACTAATAAAGAAACGCCTTTGTTAAAAAATTATTTATTGTCGGCACTAGCAGGTACTACTTGGTTTTTACAATTCTTTTTTTATGGCATGGGCGAAAGTAAATTAGGAAATGGAGCAAGTAGTTGGATTTTGCATATGGCTTTTATTATATTAGTAGCCAATATGTGGGGCATAGTATTAAAGGAATGGAAAGGCGTAAGTAAAAAAACAAAAGCAACCATCACATTGGGTATTGCCACCATCATATTATCTGTGTTGGTAGTGGGTTATGGCAATTCATTAAAATAAAAAATAAATCAAACAATAGAAAAATCATTCATCATGTCAGGAAACAAAACATTTAAGTTCGTAAGTTATTTATGGGAAGAAGCAAAAGCAAAAGCCTTAGCAGGTGACGAAGTTGCATTATTGGTATACCGATCCAATTTATTAGGAGCCGATTTAAGATTAACCAATTATGGTGGTGGAAATACTTCTTGTAAAGTGGCTAGTATGGATCCACTTACTCAAAAACAAGTAGAAGTGATGTGGGTGAAGGGAAGTGGTGGCGACCTGGGAACAATGAAAAAAGAAGGCCTTGCTGCACTTTATTTGGACCGCTTGCATGACTTGCAAAATATATACAAGGGACTTGCCTTTGAAGATGAAATTGTTGCTTTATACAACCATTGCATATTTGACTTTGACTCTAAAGCACCTTCTATTGATACTGCATTACATGGATTACTTCCTTTCAAACATATTGACCACTTACATCCTGATGCCGCCATTGCAATTGCTGCAGCAAAGGATGGTGAAAAAATTACAAAGGAATTATTTAAAGGAACCATTGGATGGGTTCCTTGGCAAAGACCAGGCTTTGATTTAGGACTACAATTAAAAAAATGCCTCGAAGACAATCCTGGTATTAGAGGTATCATGTTAGGTTCGCATGGTTTATTTACTTGGGGCGACACTGCATATGAAAGTTATATAAATACGTTGGAGGTCATCGAAATTTGTGCGCAATACCTTGAAGATAGTTACATCAAAAAAGGTGCCGCATTCAAAGGACAAAAAATAAATGCCTTGCCAAAGGAAGAAAGAATGACACAAGCGGCAGCATTGGCCCCCATTTTAAGAGGCTTTTGCTCGTCTGAAACAAAAATGATTGGACACTTCACCGACGATGATCGTGTTTTAGAATTTATTAATTCAACTGATTTAGATCGATTAGCGCCCATGGGTACAAGTTGTCCTGATCATTTTTTAAGAACTAAAATTGCACCACTTGTTTTAAATATCCCTGCGGATATTGACATGAAAAACAGTGCCGACATAAAGCAAAAAATAGAACCTCTATTTATTGCTTACCGAAAAATGTATTCGGATTATTATCAACAATGTAAAAGAGACAATAGCCCTGCGCTACGAGATGCAAACCCAGTGGTCATATTGTTTCCAGGAGTGGGCATGTTTACTTTTGCAAAAGACAAACAAACAGCAAGGGTTTCCTCTGAATTTTATACCAATGCAATTAATGTAATGAAAGGGGCTGAAGCCATTTCAAGTTATACTTCACTTCCTTTACAAGAGGCTTTCAATATTGAATATTGGTTATTAGAGGAAGCAAAATTACAAAGAATGCCAAAAGCAAAATCCTTAAAAGGAAAAATTGCATTGGTGACTGGAAGTGGCGGTGGTATTGGAAAAGCAATCGCTCATAAATTTGCAAGCGAAGGTGCTTGTGTTATTTTATCTGATAATAATTTAGAAAGATTGCAATTAGCAAAGGATGAATTTATTGCTGCTTATGGAAAAGATGTCGTTGCTGCTGATATACTTGATGTAACTGATGTAGCTAGTATTAAAAAAACAATGCAAACAGCCTCTTTACAATTTGGTGGATTAGATATCATTGTAAATAATGCAGGTTTATCTATTTCAAAAACAATGGAAGATCATACTGAACAAGATTGGGACTTACTATATGATGTATTGGTGAAAGGTCAATTTTTAGTAACACAAAGTGCTATTGATATGATGCGCAAGCAGGCCGTGGGGGGAGATATATTAAATATAGTAAGTAAAAATGCATTGGTGAGTGGCCCTAATAATGCAGGATATGGCTCGGCCAAAGCAGCACAACTTCATTTAAGTAGATTGAATGCAGCCGAACTAGGTAAGGATAAAATTAGAGTGAATGTGGTGAATCCAGATGCGGTCATTGCCGGAAGTAATATATGGAGTAGTGGATGGGCCGAGGGTCGTGCAAAAGCATATGGTATTAGTATTGAAGCCTTACCTGAATATTATGCAAGTAGGACTTTATTAAATGAAATCATTTTACCAACAGATATTGCAAATGCTTGTTTTGCTTATGTGGGTGGCTTGTTAAATAAAACAACAGGAAATGTAATCAATGTAGATGGTGGTATCGCCAATTCATTTGTTAGATAAATAATGCTTTATGCAACAGTTGGCATTTGAAATGAAATTAATGAAAGGCTATGAAGCGGAGTACCAAAAAAGGCATACTGCTATTTGGCCCGAATTAACTGCATTACTAAAGTCCCATGGCGTGAGTGAATATTATATTTACTTAAATGAGCAAAGTTTAAGTTTATTTGGAATCATGAAAGTGGAGGACCCTATTCAATTGGATGCATTACCTCATCACCCCATTATGAAAAAGTGGTGGGCGTATATGAAAGACATTATGGAAACCAATTCAGATTATTCTCCCTTATCTATTTCCTTAAAGAATGTTTTTTACATGCCTTAATCAATTAATTTATGAGAATTAACAAAGCAACTATTGACCAACATAATGAGGCCCATTTAAAAACGCATCAGCAAAAGTTGGCTTATATAAGTGGGCAGTTAAGTGAGGTGGAGGCGGTTATTCAAAAATTAATGGATTTTAATGTAGCCATTCCTAGTTGGGCATTAGGTACAGGAGGTACTAGGTTTGCAAGATTTTCAGGAGCAGGCGAACCCGCCACCTTACAAGATAAAATGGAAGATGTAGGTTTATTACATGCACTTAATAAATCAAGTGGTGCCATATCACTTCATATTCCTTGGGACATCCCAGATGATTACAAATCAATACAAAAATTAGCAGCAGATTTAGATTTAAAATTTGATGCTGTGAATTCAAATACTTTTCAGGATCAAAAGGGCCAATTACAAAGTTATAAATTTGGATCCCTTCAGCATACGAATAAAGCAGTACGACAACAAGCGATTCAACATAATATAGAAGTGATACAACACGGAACTGCATTAGGGTCAAAGGCACTCACCGTATGGTTAAGTGATGGGAGTTGTTTTCCAGGTCAACTTAATTTTAGAAAAGCTTTTCAAAATACACTCGAAGGTTTACAGGAAATTTATGCTGCCTTACCGTCGGATTGGAAAATATTTATTGAATATAAAGCCTTTGAGCCTAATTTTTATTCTACGACTGTAG
Organism: uncultured Bacteroidota bacterium; assembly: GCA_903824725.1. Taxonomy (GTDB): domain Bacteria; phylum Bacteroidota; class Bacteroidia; order Chitinophagales; family Chitinophagaceae; genus Sediminibacterium. Next base: position 25,260 of record CAIJXU010000093.1, read on the forward strand.
GAGATTGGGGTCAATCTTTATTATATGCAAATAAGTTGGGCCCTCAAGCATTCACCTTAGTGGATCTTGGTCATCATTTACCTAATGCCAATATTGAACAAATTGTGGCTTTATTATTAATGGAAAAAAAATTAGCAGGATTCCATTTTAATGATAGTAAATATGGCGATGACGATTTAACAGTAGGAAGTATAAAGCCATACCAGTTATTTTTAATTTTTAATGAATTAGTAGAGGGCATGGATGCGAGGGGAATGAATCATGCAAAGGATTTAGGATGGATGATTGATGCAAGTCATAATGTAAAAGACCCCTTAGAGGATTTAATACAATCCGTTGAAGCCATTATGATTTCCTATGCACAAGCATTATTAGTGGATCGAAATAAATTAAATGAGGCCCAAGAAAATAATGATGTGGTTGCTGCACAAGAAATTTTACAAAATAGGTTTAGAACCGATATCAGGGCCTTAGTAGCGGAAGCCAGACTAAGAAGCAATGGTGCTTTAGATCCGCTTTCATTTTACAGAACACAACAAATCAGAAGTCAATTAATCAAACAAAGAGGTAATACCATCGCAACAGGATTATAATGAATGCAACTCCCGTCATACTTATATTTGATATTGGAAAAACCAATAAAAAATTATTGCTCTTTAATGAATCCTATGATTTGGTATATGAATCTATTGAACAGTTTGCCGAAATAAAGGATGAAGACGGATTTGAGGGTGAGGATATTATCATGTTAAAGCAGTGGATGTATAAGTCATTTCAGGAAATTATGGACAATGCCTCCTTTGAAATTAAAGCCATTAATTTTTCTGGTTATGGTGCCAGTTTTGTTTTTTTAGATCATGAAGACAATGAAATCACGCCATTGTATAATTACCTCAAACCTTTAGATAAGGAAATTAGTGATTCTTTTTATACTCAATATGGTGGCGAAATGCATATGGCAAAGGAGACTGCCTCGCCTATTTTAGGAAATTTAAATTCAGGGATGCAGTTGTACCGAATAAAAAAGCAAGTTCCTGCTAAATTTGATTCCATTAATACAGCTTTACACTTACCTCAATACTTAAGTTTTTTATTTACCAAACAATGCTATTCGGATATTACAAGTATTGGTTGTCATACCCATTTATGGAATTTTAATAAAATGGAATACCATGACTGGGTTGCAAAGGAAGGGATATCAGATAAACTAGCACCCATTAAAAAAAGTGATGATGTAGTAGATATTTCTTTTCCATTATATCATACCCAACTTAAAGTGGGCATCGGATTACACGATAGTTCGGCAGCATTGGTGCCCTATATTCATTCTTTTCAGGAGCCCTATATTTTAATTTCAACTGGTACATGGAGTATTAGCTTAAACCCCTTTAATCAAAGTACTCTTACCGAACAAGAATTGCAACAAGATTGTTTATGTTATATTTCCTACACTGGCCAACCCATTAAGGCTTCCCGCTTATTTGCTGGCAATCAACATGAGCAAGAAATAAAAAAATTAGCGCAGCAATTTAATACGGCATTAGATTATTATAAAACCGTTGACTTTAATATTGCTATTTATAAAAACATTATAGAGTCTGGTGACCTTGCTTCTATCGAAACTTATGAAGAAGCGTATCATCTTATGATACATCATATTATTCAACAACAAGTGATTAGCTCCAATTTGGTATTGCAAAATGCAGATGTCCGTCAAATATTTGTAGATGGTGGGTTTAGTAATAACCCCGTTTTTATGCATTATTTAGCTGCCGCTTATCCTGATAAAAAAGTTTTTGCAGCAACCCTTTCACAAGCTTCAAGTTTAGGAGCGGCCATGGCTATTCATGCCCATTGGAATTCAAAAAGCATTCCACAACAACTGATTCAATTAAAACAATATTTGTTTTAAATTATAGAAATTAAAAAAGCCCCGTTCCAATACATTGGAACGGTGCTTTTTTTTATAAATTCAATGATGCTTTATGCGTGTTGTTTCTTTTTTCCAAAGAAATACAAAGCAGTAAATGCAACAATAAGTATCGCTGGGAAAAGCAACATATTAGATAAAGTAGATTGGCCTGCAGCTAAATCTGCTGCATCGCCTATTAATCCTTTACCTTCTGCAATCACCTTATTATCTTTAATCCATCCACCAATGATGGGTTGGAACATAGAAGAGGAGAACATTCCAATACCACCCAAGATTGAAAGACCAAGGGCTCCAGTTTGAGGTAAATTTTCTGCAATATAACCAAGCATATTAGGCCAGAAATAACAAATACCTAATGCATAAAATACAGCTGCAACATATAACATAGAGCCTTGCATGGTACTCATCATATAAAGTCCTATTACACCAAAAACAGCAGAACCTAACAATACGCCTACTGTATTTAATTGCTTAATCAATGGACCAGCAAAGTAGCGACCTACCGCCATCAATCCTGTTACCAATGCTAAAATTAACATAGGACTTGCACCCGCTTTTGCTAAAATAGGTCCTACCCATTGTTGTGGACCAAATTCTGAAATAGCAGTAAGTGCCATACAAGCGGCCATGAATAAATATAATGGATTCAACATGGCTTTGAAATTAGCCACCACTGAATTTTCTGCAATTCTTGGCTTAGGAAAACTTTGGCCATAAAATAAAACTGCATAAATAATAGTTGGAATTAAAATGATCCAAATTTGTGCTTGCCAATGTAAGTTTGCATCTGTCATGAACTTAGAAACTAATGCGCCTATTACAATTCCACCTGGGAACCACATATGAAAACGATTAATTTTTTTGTTAAAGTCCAATCCTGAATAAGAATCAGCAATCATAGGATTACATGCTGCTTCGGTACATCCATTGCCTAGCCCAATTAATAAAGTAGAAATTAATAAGGTGCTGTAGCCTGTTGCATAAATGGTTAATAAAATACCCACTGTATGCGCGACTAAGGCAATTTGCATAATGAATTTAGGTCCCATAGAAGTATAAAAAATACCCCCTAAAATCATTGAAATCGGAAATCCAAGAAACCACATTGAATTGATGGTTCCAAGTTGGACAGTGTCTAAATTCATTTCTGTTCCCAACTGTGTTAGTATCCCTGCTCGTATACTGAACGAAAAAGCCGTCGTGATAAGTGCAAAGCAACTAGCCATGAATAGGCGATTTGCATTAATTGGTTGACTCATAAGTAATTGGTTTTAGTGATTTGGTTTTAAGTACTTTGAAGCTAAATAATCTTAGTCTTTTTTCCAAAATAACCAAGCTATATTTTTACCATCTTATTCATAATATTAATATTATGCAGAAATTTATAGAACCAATTCGAGCGCATTTACATTAAGTATTTCTCAACCGAGTATGACGACATTCTAAACTAAGCGGCTTCGATAAGTTTAGCAATAGTAAAAGCAGCGCCTGCAGCTACTGCTCCAATCATCATTACTTTTAATCCCCCCAACCAAGGATTAATACCAGTGATTTTGCTTTTAAAGAACCCAAATATATATAAGCAAATCAGGGTGATGATCGCAGATACTTTTAATCCATCAATTGCATTTTCTACAAAAAAATACGGCACTAATGGCACCATTCCGCCAACAATATAGCTGGTTCCAATATTAAAAGCACTTTTTTTAGCTCTTTTGGGGTCAGGTTTTTGTAAACCCAACTCATGTTTCATCATAAATTCAACCCAACGATCATCATCTTTAATAATTTCCATGGTCGCCTCCTCGGCGGTAGCTGGACTTAAGCCCCATTCTATAAAAACGCGTCGAACTTCGTCTATTTCAACCTCTCTTTTATGTTCTAACTCCCAATATTCTTTTTTTAACTCGCTATTATAATGATCTTGCTCGGTTTTGCCTGCCAAATAACCTCCTAGTCCCATTGCAATACTCCCTGCTGCAATTTCTGCAATACCCGCTATCCAAATTAAACTCACATTGCCTTGTACAGCTCCACTTAAGCCAGCCGCTAATGCAAAGGGGACAGTAAGCCCATCACTCATTCCTATGACAATATCTGTTAATAAATCGCTGCTTTGTAAATGTTCTTCAAGGTGTAAATGAGTGGGTTCCATGATAATTATTTTAATACGATAGGGATCTACCAAATTTAAGCAAAAAATGATAAATTTAGAGAGGCAAATATTTGCCGTTATTAACCAATATAGGCAATTGATGAGCGAATAACCCGCTCTCATTGTTTTAAAAATTTCTTAAAACTATTTCATGAAAAAATTACAAGTGATTTTAATGTTCTTATGCATCTTTGGCGCCAATGCTATTATGGCACAAACTAATTCAGTATCAGTTCCAAACACAACAGGGAAAGGATGGAAAAATTTATTCGGAAATAATTTATCTAATGCTATTTATGATAAAGCTATTTGGAAAGATTCAAGCGGTGTGATTACTGCAAGTAAAGATGATGCTATTTGGAGCTTTGAAGAATATGACGATTTTGTTTTGGATTTAGATTTTCAAAATGCTGATGGAACCAATAGTGGCGTGATTGTTCATGCTACAGATATTGTAGAATGGATTCCTCATTCAGTTGAAATTCAAATTGCAGATGATTATTCAAAACAATGGAGTAAGGCAGATCCTAGTTGGCAGTGTGCGGCTATTTTTGGACATAAGCCTGCTACTAATAAATCACTAAAACCAGCAGGCGAGTGGAATCACTATACCATTACTTGTAAAGGAAAAATGATTTCAATTGTCTTAAATGGCACATTGGTAAACGAATGTAATATGAACGATTACACTTCAGCTAAAAAAAATCCAGATGGTACCAATATTCCATCTTGGTTAAGCAACCCAATGGCAACGCTTGAACTACGCGGCCACATTGGCTTACAAGGAAAACATGCAGGCGCTCCTATTTATTTTAAAAATGTAAAAGTTTTAAGACTACATTAATCCATTAGAAATAAAATATTTGTCGTACCCAATATCAAAATAAGTTTAAAATGAAAATTGAAAAAAATTCAAGGCGAAAATTTATCCAAAATACCGCAACCATCATTGCAGGGATTTCGATTATTCCTAGACATGTTTTAGGAAGAGGCTTTATTGCTCCAAGTGACCAACTCACCAAAGGTATCATTGGATTAGGTGGAATGGGTCGCGGACATATTGGGTATGCAGGTACGCGTGTTGTTGCCATTTGTGATGTTGATAAAAATCATTTATTGAGTGCCGAAAAATTAGTGGGTGGTGGTGTAAAAACCTTTCACAATCACCATGATTTAATTGCACTTCCCGAAGTTGATATTGTTCATATTGCTACCCCACCTCACTGGCATGGAATGATGGCCGTGGATGCGGCTAAGGGAGGAAAAGATATTTGGTGTGAAAAACCAATGACTCGAACAATTGGTGAAGGAAAAAGAGTAGTGGAAGCGGTTAAAGAATATAAGCGCATGTTCCGATTAAATACTTGGTTCCGCTTTGAAGAAAATTTTTACGGAATGAATACCACTGTTAAACCAATAAAAAAATTAGTAGAATCTGGTTTATTAGGTTGGCCTTTAACGGTAACGGTAAGTAAAACCACAGGATTTGATTGGAAATTTTATTGGATAGGAAAAACAAAATTAGAAGAACAGCCTATACCTGAGGAATTAGACTACGACAGATGGTTAGGCCCAGCGCCTTACAAGCCATATAATGCACATAGAGTGCATGGCACTTTTAGAGGCTATTGGGATTATGATGGAGGGGGACTAGGCGATATGGGACAACACTATCTTGATCCCATTCAATATTTTTTAGGTAAGGATGAAACAAGTCCAATTAAAGTAGAAGTAGATGCGGAACAACAACATCCAGATGCTTGTGGTACCTTCCGAAAAATCACTTACACTTATGCAGATGGTTGTAAAATAATTTTAGATGGCGAAGCCACTGATCCGAATGCAGCTTATATAGAAGGTCCTAAAGGAAAATTATTTGCTGGGTTTAAATCAGATATTCCGAATTTAAAGGAAAAAATTGCAATGATGCCTGATCCGGCACCACAGGTAACTAATTTTTTAGATTCTGTAAAATACCGAACGCCATTTGCTTTAAATGAATCCAATGGATTCAGATCATGTACATTGATCAATATAGGAAAAGCAGCTTTACAGCTTGGTAGAACATTGCATTTTGATCCAGACACTCAGGAATTCATCAATGACACCGAAGCTAATTTTTTAATCAACCCTCCTATGCGTGGGCCTTGGACTTTTTAATGATCACTTATTTCAAAATGTAGTAACTATAATTATGAAAAAATATTTTTGCCTAATTGCTTTAAGTCTTTGTATTAGTTTTAGTACACAAGCACAAAATGGAAATAATAAAGTAAATGAAACCTTGCAAGTATTCCCATATAAACATGCAAATGAAATTATCGATGCACTAACTAATATGGGGACTTGGAAAACAGCAGAATGGAAAGTTTTATTTAAAATGCTAGAGGACGATTCTTTAAAATTAAAAGCCACCTACGCTTTAAATGCTTATGTTAATAGTGCTTCATTAGTAGAAGCTCAAAAAATTAAAACCATTAAGCTCCTTAAGAAGCAGTTAAAAAAAGCAACTACAAATTATGCAACTACCTTTATACATACCGAAATTGGATTATTAAGTTCGGCAAGTCAAGTAAAAAGCAGTTTAGAAAATTTGCCGGCAATTACAAAAGCAGACACTAAAACAGTAACTGCTGAAAAAAATACAACACAACAACTTCTACAACTCCAAGATCAAATGCAAGTAGTTTTAGTAAGTGGAAATGAAATACAAAAAAAGAATATTTTATTTCAAGCTTCTAAAATACCTAGTCTAGGCGCTTTCATTTTTGTAGGACAATTTTTAGAGGATGCGGCTGTACAAAAGGACGCTGCTGTTATTGTAAGCAGATTGGCTATGGCCAACCCGTCCATAAAAGGTCCCATTGTAAGACAAGCGCTTGAAAAAGCATTACCAATAATAAAAGGGGAAGATAGTGCTGTATTGGTTTCGATGCTAACTGCACACTTAAAAAAAATGCCTTATGATTATGGATTTATTTCTCTTTTCAATGGTAAAGATTTAACAGGATGGAAAGGATTGGTTGGTAATCCAATTGCTCGTTCAAAAATGAGTGCTGCAGAATTACAAACAGCACAATCAAAAGCAAACGAAACTATTAAAAATGATTGGGTCATTAAAGATGGTTTATTAATTTTTACTGGACATGGTGATAATTTATGTACTGAAAAAATGTATGGTGATATAGAGATGTTTGTAGACTGGAAAATTACTGAAAAGGGAGATGCCGGTATTTATTTAAGAGGTACCCCGCAGGTACAAATTTGGGATACAAGCCGTCGCGAAGTGGGCGCCCAAGTGGGTTCAGGTGGTTTGTATAATAATCAAAAAAATGTAAGTAAACCATTGGTGGTGGCAGATAATAAAATTGGAGAGTGGAATACTTTTCATATCATCATGAACGGTGATAAAGTGACTGTCTATTTAAATGGAATTTTAGTGACAGATAATATTGGGCTTGAAAATTATTGGGACCGTAAACTTCCACTTTTCACCAAGGATCAAATTGAATTACAAGCCCATGGTACTTATGTTGCCTATCGTAATATTTATGTAAGAGAATTGCCCAATGAAGCAAGCACTACAACCGTATTAACTGAGACTGAGAAAAAAGAAGGATTTACAAGCTTATTTGATGGAACACAAATGAACGATTGGGTTGGAAACAAATCGGGCTACTTATTAAAAGATGGCGTGATTGAAGTAAACCCTGAAGCCAAGGGAGGCGGTAATTTATATACTAAGGAAGAATACAGTGATTTTATTTACCGATTTGAATTTCAATTGACACCCGGTGCCAATAACGGTATTGGTATTCATGCACCCTTAGAAGGAGATGCAGCTTATGTGGGTATGGAAATACAAGTGTTAGATAATGAGGCGGACATATATAAAAATTTAAAACCTTATCAATACCATGGTTCAGTATATGGTATTGTGCCAGCTAAAAGAGGTTTTTTAAAACCATTAGGCGAATGGAATGAGGAGGAGATAATGATGCAAGGATCTAAAATTAAAGTAACACTGAATGGAACTGTGATTACTGAAGCAGATTTAAAAGAGGCTACTAAAAATGGTACCATGGACCACAATGAACACCCAGGTTTAAAAAATACCACAGGTCATATTGGATTTTTAGGACACGGCGATGTCCTTCGATTTAAAAATATGCGCATCAAAAAACTGAGTAAGTAAAACGATAACTGATTGAATAATTTTTTTGAAAATACGATCAAAAAAAATGAGCCCGAAAAACCTTCTCGCAAAAAGCCCATTTTCCCTATTAACCAAAGCTTACGCAGTTATTTAGTTCGTTATGGTCGGGAAGTAAAACTTCCAGTAAGTTATAGTGATTTACAACGCTACACTTATTCAGTCCCTTTAAAAAATAAGCAAGGGAAAGACACTTCTTGGGAAAAGTTATCCTTTGATATGAAGGAATGGGAGCACTTAAGAGAAAGCCTGGTTCGAATTTATGCCATTCTCAAAACCGAAGGAGACATTAGTTATATTGATCATTTAGATGTTTCTAGAATTGATTTTTGTTATTTTGGTAATAGTCAACCATTTAGAATTAGGATTATAAATAAGTTAAATGACAACTACGATCATTATTATATAAAACAAGCAGATGCTAGCAGGGTATATGGTTTAGAGCTTGAGCATTTGTTATCCCCCAACCGAATTACCTATTTCACACATAATGAAACCTTAATTGAAGAGCATATCCCAGGCATTCCAGGTGATATTTTCATTACAGATCATTTACAAGATCCAAACACCAATGTGATTAGATTGGCAAAAGAATTTGTAAAGTTTAACGAGCGTTGTTTTGTACAATTACTAGGTGATATGCGCTCCTATAATTATGTAGTGAATATTATTCCTGATATTGAGGATTTTCAATACCGAATCAGAGCCATCGATTTTGATCAACAATCCTATGAAGGTAGAAAAAGTTTATACCTGCCTCAATTTTATAAAGAAAATAAAGATTTCGTCGATTTGGTGATTAAAAACTTAGATGCAAAATCAATCGCACAATACCAAGTCGAAGAAAGGACTATGATGACTTTTAGATTGGTTCTTGCAAAATACCAAGTGAAAGAGTTGTTTGATATCATGAGTAAGGATAAGATTTCTCAACCGGAAAAAATTGAACAATTAAAAAAAGAATTAACAGCGCATTTCAAGGAAGCCTCCACTTACGATAAAGCCAAAACAATGGGAGAAGTCTTAAAACGACACTTAAAACAAACACTACAAAAGAATTTATTACTTGTTCCTAAATCCAAACATTAGGTGATATGATACTTAACAAAGCAGGGAAAGCCATTTTGATAAAAAAGAGTTAGAATCATCTAAGAACTTTAAGTGAAATACATTAAATTACAAATAAATACGAGTGTTATGAAAAATATATTATTACTCTTCTTGCTTATTGGTGGACTTCAAGTTAGTGCTCAAACAACTCAATTACAGGCAGTCGCTATCGCAAAACCCAAAGCGGATGTGGATATGAAAACATTCAACTTATATAATCCATATGAGAATGTGGATTCGGCAATAAAAGTTGCACAAAAATTAGCTGCTAAGGAAGGCAAGCATATTTTTTTACAAATGGGCGGCAATTGGTGTATATGGTGTGCTCGATTTAATGCCTTCACCACAAGTGATGCTAAAATTGATTCTATTATTAAAGCTAATTACATTGTGGTGCATGTTAATTATTCCAAGGAAAATAAAAATAAAAGTATTCAAGAAAAATATGAATATCCAGCTCGATTTGGATTTCCTGTTTTTGTAATATTAGATGCAAAAGGAAAAAGATTACACACTCAAAACAGCAGTTACGTAGAAAAAGATGCTAATTATAGCAAAGAAAAAGTAATTGAATTTTTTGAGAGCTGGGCTCCTTCTGCTTTGAATCCCAAAAAATACGATTGGTTGAACTAAAATAAAAAGGAGTAATAAAAACACTAAATTAAATATTAGTTGTTTTTATTACTCCTTCACTATTGAAACGCTATTTATTTCTATTTAAATAATTCAGCTAATTTAGTATTTAAAGCATCTCCTCTTAAATCTTTTCCTATGATGATTCCATTAGGATCGATTAAGTAATTTTGAGGAATCGCTTGGATGCCATACATCACCGCTACTTCATTTTTCCAATATTTTAAATCCGACACTTGGGTCCAAGTTAAATTGTCCTTATGGATGGCTTCCAACCATCTGTCTTTACCTGTAGGTTGATCTAATGAAACACCCAATACTGTAAACCCTTTTGTGTTATACTTTGCAAAAGCTGCAACCACATTCGGATTTTCTTGTCTGCAAGGACCACACCAGCTAGCCCAAAAATCAATCAAGACATATTTGCCTTTAAAGGAAGCAAGTGATACGGGAACGCCAGCAGTATCGTTTTGAGTAAAATCAATTGCCGGTTTGCCAATACCTGTTTTTTTAGCAATTGCAATTTTATCGCCCATCTCTTTTCCTTTTACAGAATTACGTATAGCTAAAGGTATTTTTAAAAATAAAGGCTCAACTTCGTCTGCCTTAATACTGTACCCAGCAAAATTACTAAACGCATACATCACTATAGGAGAATTTAAATTAGCTAAAACAAATTCTTTTTGTTTTACTTTCATTTCAGCGTCTAGCTTATCATAGTCTTCATCTAATTTTTTCATACCCGCTTGATCCTTCTTCTTATATAAATCATTATAAGCGGCACTTAGTATTTCAATTTTATCGGTTACTGGTTTGGTAAAACTATTTAACTTTTTATACCCCAAATGTGCTTTTGAACCTATAATAGTTGCATTGGCAAAGGAGTCTACGCTATTCACTGTAATAATAGAATTCTCTAAATAAATAGGAGTCACATCTTTTTTATAGGACATCATTCGCTTTGTCTTGATAGCGGTATCCACCTTATAAGAAGCACGTAAGTTAGCCAATGTTGGTTCTGCTAAAGTACCCTTTAAGGTATATTTACCATTTACTACCACCGCGCTATCCTGTGTCGATGTGCCATTAAAATAATAAGATAAGTAAACTTTAGAAATAGTTTCCTTCACTTTACTTACATCACCTGTAAGAACATATTGTTTTTTTTGCGATTGTACGGTGGTAGATAATAATACCAACCCAATCAAAATAAATTTTTTCATGCTATTTTTAATTTGTGAGATGAAGATACGAAATAGATACCTACTTATTTAACCAAAAGATGAGGGGCAATCTGTTTTTGCCAAATTGCATACCCTTTTTCATTCATATGAAGGTGGTCGGCAATGAAAATGTCTTTCATCACTGTACCATCTGATTGCAACATTGGAGTATGAATGTCAATAAATTGAGTATTAGATTGCTTTGCTAAAAAAGCCGAAATCAGCTCATTGGCTTGTACCATTTTAGCCTCCAAATGCCATCTTAAGATGCTGGGCTTTAAGGATATAAATACAATATTGGTCTTCTGACCTAATTGACTACGTATGATATTAAATAAAATCAAAAATCGCTCATATACTATTGCTGGCGTTATGGTATTATTACTAGCGATGTCATTTTCACCACAATAAATAATTACTTGCTTGGGCTTGTATTTTAAAATGGTTTCATTCGCATATTGAATAACATCTGGTAAAGTAGAGCCACCAAAGCCTCGATTAATGATGGCATAGCCTGGAAAATATTGATTGATATCCTTCCACTTAGCAAAAGAGGAGCTGCCCACAAAAACAATTTTTCCTTGCAAAGGAGATACCATCGAATCTGATTTTGCAAATGCAATAATTTCTTTTTCAAATGGATTTACTTGTGCCCATAAACCCATTGAAAAATGAACTAATAAAAAAACCACTAGCCCCCATTTTTTAAGGAAATTATTTTTCATTCGTTTTTATTGTTTCCATTTTACCGTTCATTAAAACCTGAGCAGTGGTGTTGGTGGTTGATTTTATTTTTACATTGGTCACTTGTCCTTTAATCCATGTCATATCAATTTCATAATTACCTCTTGCCTTCAAACCCTTTACTGAACCGGATTGCCAAGCTTTTGGAATAGCAGGTAATAACTCAATATAGTCGGCATTAGATTGTACTAGCATCTCTGCTACGGCTGCCGCCCCTCCGAAATTTCCATCAATTTGAAATGGAGGATGTGCATCTAATAAATTAGGATAAGTGCCGCCCATATTGGTATAATTTTCCTTCGTTTCATCTGGTGGAACATATTTTAGTAATTCTCGATACATTTTATAAGCATGTTCCCCGTCTTTTAATCTTGCCCATAAATTGATGCGCCAACCTTTTGACCAACCTGTCGTTTCATCTCCTTTAATTTCTAAAGTCTTTTTAGCTGCCGCTGCAATCAATGGGGTATTTTGAACAGTAACATGTGTACCAGGATATAATCCATATAAATGACTTTGATGTCTATGTTGCGGTTCCACATCTTGCCAATCATAATACCATTCTTGTAAATTACCTGCTTTACCAACTTGATAAGGATGCAAATTATTAAGCGCATTATTTATACTTGATACAAACGCAGTATCATTTTTTAATATTTTTTGTGCAGCAATGATATCTAAAAATAATTCACGAATCATAGCAAGATCGGCAGTGCCGCCAAATAAAGTATTACCTCTAAACCCCGTATTGGTGATAAAACTATTCTCGGGAGAGGTGGATGGAGATGTAATATATTGGCCAGCTGAATCCTTAATTAACCAAGCCAGGCAAAATTCAGCAGCACCTCGCATAAGGGGATATGCTTTTTGTTTTAAGAAAGTAGCATCTTGGGTAAATAAGTAATGTTCCCATAAATGCGCCGACGCCCAAGTGCCCCCCATGGGCCAGTTCGCCCAGCTAGGATCACCATCACCAAAATTACCTACTGGATTAGACATCGCCCATATATCAGAATTATGATGCGAAACCCATCCTGGCATATTGTAAAATGTTTTTGCAGTAATTTTTCCAGTGGTCGATAAATTATTTAAAAATTGCAAAAACGGCTGATGCATTTCAGATAAATTGGTGTTTTCGGCTAACCAATAATTTTCTTCAGCATTAATATTCATGGTATAATTACTTGACCAAGGTGGCTGCAAGTAGGAATTCCATAAGCCTTGTAAATTAGCAGGGACGGCTGTTGTACGAGAACTGCTAATTAATAAATAACGACCGTATTGAAAATATAAGGTTTCTAAATAAGGATCTGATTCCCCTTTAGCATATCGTTTTAATCTTTCATTGGTGGGTAAATTGGAAGCTTGCGGACCGTCTAATTTTAAGGCTACTCTATTAAAATAATTTTGATAATCTTTGACATGTCTATTTTTAATTTCATCCCATCCAATATAAATGGCTTTTGTTAATTGTGATTGCGCGATGGTATTTTGATTTAAACCTTGAGTTGCAGGGTCTTTATCAAAACCATTAAAACTAGTTGCTATTGAAATATAAATAGTTGCTTCGCTTGCATTTGCTAAAGTTAAAGTAGAGTCGGTATTGGTAATTTTTCCCGAACTGGTTTTGATTTGAATATTCGCTGCAAATTTTGTTCCTCGTTTTTTATCAAATAAAATTGAATTACGCTTTTTTTGAACATAACTTGGGTCTGCCTTGACAGGTGCTACCCCATTGGCTTGTAATAAATTATTAGTAGCGGATGTCGTATGTAATAATAAAGATTCAAAGCGAATGGTAAAACCCAATGCCCCTGCTTTTTTACTTTTTAAATGAATGGCAAATATTTTATCGGGGTTAGAAACTAGGTATTCTCTTTCGATGGTATTTGAATTAGATTCGGTTTTCACTTTTGCAATGGCTTGATTCAAATCCAATTCGCGATAATAATCACTGATATATGGATCGTCATTAAAATCAAGATACAAAGTGCCTAAAGGCGCATAGGATTCGGAAAATTTACCTTGTAATTTTTTTATGAGTTCGCCCGCTTTTTTATAATTTTTTTCGGCAAGCGCTTTACGAACTGCGGGTAAATTTTTATAAGCCTGCGGGTTCATGTTGGCATTCACTGGCTCTCCTGACCAAAGTGTTAAATCGTTTAAATAAATTTTATCGGTCGAGATACCACCAAAAACGGTAGCCCCTTGTTGTCCATTACCTAAGACCAAGGATTCTTCAAAATATTGCGCTGGCGCATCATACCAAAGCTTCAGTGGTGGCTGTATTGGCGCTTCAACAATGACTGTTTTGGGTATTGGTTTTTTGACCGACTTAGTAACTTTTTTTTGAGCCTGCATTGGCATGGCAAAAAGAATTAGAAAAAAAATAAGTATATTTTTGGACATGGGCTAAATAATAAAGGTCTTTATTTATAAGGATTTCAAGCTACAATTTAGGCAATAAAATAACATCATGAAGTGATTTACTTTTGTATTTTTGATACATCAAGCAAATGACATTGAGGTATATTCTATTATATATATTTTTATTAGGGGCACTCCCCTTATTCGCTCAAATCACCATCAAAGGAAAAGTGGTTGATAAGGAAACAAATATGCCTATTGATAATGTCAGCGTATATATCAGCAATTCTTCTAGCGGGACAAGAACTGATGCAACTGGAAATTTTATTCTGACTACTAGGGCTACGGGGCAATTTGAATTAATCTTATCTATCATGGGATATGATATCAAAAATGTCCCAATGAATTCCAGTGAGCCGTTGCATTTTTTAAACATCGCCATGTCTACGAAATCAAATGACTTGCCTGAAGTAGTATTGAGAACATATATAAAAAATGGATGGAAGGTTTGGGGTAAAATATTTTTAAGTCAATTTATAGGAACTACACCATTAAATACGGATTGTAAAATTTTAAACCCAGAAGTAATTCATTTTCAATTCAAAAAAATGGATAGTGTACTTATTGCTTTTGCAAATGAAACCATATTGATACAAAATAAAAAATTGGGCTATCTCTTACACTATGACTTGAGTGAATTTCAATATGATTTTATGAACAATAGAATTATTTTTCAAGGATACCCCTTGTTTGAACCATTAAAAAATAGTGAAACCAAAAAAGTGATCAATAAAAGAGCAGAAATTTATAAAGGATCGGTTATGCACTTTATGCGCAGTTTATTTACAAATACATTGAGAGAAAATAATTTTGAAATTAGAAGAATGGTCAAGACTATTAATTTAGGCGGACAAAACATTGTAATTGATGGTGCTACTAATTACGATAACACTAAACCCGCAAAATTTGAACTAACTAGTGATAAGCTTCCTGCTGATAGTATTGCTTATGGCGAAAGTCAAAATACAGCAGGTTTGTTTTTTAAAAATTATTTACAAGTAACTTATTTAAATAAAAAAGTGTCTTATTACTATGATAGGAATTACAATACCAGCAATCAAAATATTGTGTCAGAAATCACACTTATGAAAAAGAAGCCACTTTTTGTATATTCCAATGGCACTTATTACGAACCTACCAACTTACTATTATCAGGATATTGGAGTTGGTCCGAAAAAATTGGATACTTACTGCCCTTTGATTACATACCACCTTCTAAGTAGAATAAATATTACTACATTAGTGTATAAAAAATGTCTTCTGCTTTAAAATAAACCTCTTATGATAAAATTACTTTTGCGTTGTAGCTTATTATTCATTACACCATGTATAACAGCACAAACCACCGCCGATTCTCTCCAACAGGAATTAAATAAAACTTTTCAATCCGTGAAATGGAGAAGTATTGGACCCTTTCGTGGTGGACGATCCAATATTGCAGTGGGAGTCGTGGGCAGCCCGATGGTATATTATATGGGAACTACGGGTGGTGGTTTATGGAAAACGGAAGACATGGGAATCAGTTGGAAAAATATTTCTGATGGCTTTTTTAAAACTGCTACAGTGGGGGGTATTGCAGTTGCAGAAAGCGATCCCAATGTAATATATGTTGGAATGGGAGAACACGCCATTCGTGGCGTAATGACCCATCATGGTGATGGCATGTATAAAAGTACAGATGCAGGAAAAACTTGGAAGGCGATCGGATTAGAAGCAACACATCATATTGCACGCATTGTAGTAGATCCTAAAAATGCAAATATTGTTTTTGTAGCTGCACAAGGTTCGTTGAGCAATAATTCAAAGGATCGTGGTATTTATAAATCTATAGATGGCGGAACCACTTGGAATAAAGTATTATATATAGATGAAAAAACAGGTTGTGCAGAATTATCAATGGATATGAATAACCCATCTGTATTATATGCAGCTATGTGGGAACATGGTCGTTTACCTTGGAAGGTAATCAGCGGTGGCCCTGGAAGTGCTTTGTATAAATCAACAGATGGCGGCGATACATGGAATAAAATGGTAGAGGGTTTACCAAAAGAAATGGGAAAGATGGCAATTACAGTTAGTCGTGCCAATTCCGAAAAAGTGTATGCATTAATTGAAAGTGATTTTAGCAAGGAAGCTGGTGGAATGTATGTTTCAGAGAATGCAGGAAAAACTTGGAGCCAGGCAACGAGCGATCATCGCATCATTGGAAGAGCTTGGTATTATATTGAAGTATTTGCCGATCCTATTATCGAAAATACATTGTATGTTATGAATGCACCAGCTTTAAAATCAACAGATGGCGGAAAAACTTGGGAAAATATATCTGCTACGCATGGTGATTATCATAATTTATGGATTAACCCTAGTAATAGTAATAACATGATTATTGCTGATGATGGAGGCGCTGCCATTACTTTTAATGGAGGTAAATCCTGGAGTAGTCAAAATAATATGCCTACTGCGCAATTTTATCGCATCAATGTAGATAATGAATTTCCATATAATATTTATGGAGGACAACAAGATAATAGTTCAGTAAAAATTGCAAGCAGATCCTTTGGTGGCGGTATCAATGTAACCAACTGGAGTGCTTCCGCTGGAGGTGAAAGTGCTTTCTTAGCTTTTAATCCTGATGATCCAAGATATGTAGTTGGAGGAAGCTATCAAGGAACGATTGAAGTGTTGGATACAAAATCAAAAGGCAGTACCAATATCATGGCTGCTCCGATTCAATACTTAGGAATGGATGCAAAAGATGATAAGTATAGATTTAATTGGAACGCTCCCATCATCTGGAGTAAGCATGAGCCCAATACATTTTATCATGGGGCGCAATTATTATTGAGAACAAGAGATATGGGAAAAACATGGACAGAAGCCTCTCCTGATTTAACAAGAAATGAAAAATCTAAACAAGGAAAACCAGGTGGACCTTATACCAATGAAGCAGTGGGCGCTGAAAATTATGGAACATTAAGTTACGTCATAGAGTCTCCAAATGAAAAAGGCGTCATCTATACGGGTAGCGATGATGGATTTGTTTATATCACAAAGGATGGAGGAACTACATGGAAAAATATAACCCCTCCAGGATTAGCCGAATGTTTAATTAATGCAATTGAAGTCTCTCCTTTTGATAATGCCACTGCATATATTGCTACAACACGCTTTAAGTTTGATGATTATACGCCAGGTTTATATAAAACAACAGATTATGGTAAATCTTGGACTAAAATAAACAATGGTATAGCTAATAATGCTTTCACTAGAGTGGTAAGAGAAGATACTAAAGTAAAAGATTTATTATTTGCAGGAACAGAAACTGGAATATACATGTCCAAAAACGGTGGTAAAAATTGGATGCCCTTTCAGTTAAATTTACCTAATACGCCTATTACTGATTTACGCATTCACCAAAATAATTTAATTGCTGCCACTTCTGGTAGATCGTTTTGGATTTTAGATGATTTAGATTTATTTAGACAATATAAAAAAGACACCAATAATATTATATTATATCAACCTAGTCAAGCCTATTTAGCTACAGGTTATAGTGAATTAGATCAAAATAATGAGGAATTCAAGGGCGCTAAATTATTTGATGGCGTGAATCCAGCAACAGGTGTGGTGATGTATTATCAGCTTCCTACTTTAAAGGAAAATGAGGAAGTAAAAATTGAAATAAAAGATCAAGAAGGAAATTTAGTTCGAAAATTTAGTTCGAAAAAAGAAGTAGTAAATAAAATTAGTGGAAGCGGTCGTCGAAGTGCTAAAGAGCCAACACTAACAAATAATAAGGGACTGAATCGATTTGTTTGGGACATGCGCTACCCAACTATTCCTGCAATTCCGGGCGTTTATATTGAAAGTAGTTTTAGAGGGCATAAAGCGAGTCCGGGAAATTATGTCGTCACCATGACGGTCGGCGAAAAAGCTTCAAATACAACAGCCACTATTTTAGCCAATCCATTATATGCAATAGGAGTAAGTGATTATAAAGAGTATGATGCTTTAATGAAACAAATGGAAGGCGAAGTGATTACAATGCATCAATTGATCAATGCATTGTATGAGAGCAGAAATCAATTAGAGTTGGTTATCAAAAATATACCTACAGAATCTAAATATGCTAATGTAAAAACAGCAGGAGAAGCATTAATAAAAAAATTAATTGCATGGGATGAAGATATGATTCAACGAAAATCAACTGCATATGACGATGTTGAAAATTTTCCCAATAAATTCACTGCTAATTATTTATTTATGATCAATCAAACTGAAAGTGATATACCAAGGGTAAATCAACCTTCACTTGATTTGTTAAAGGAATACAACGAACAATGGGAAAGCCTAAAAGCAAGGGCACTTGAATTAAGGGATGGTTTGATACCAGATTTAAACAAGCAGCTCTGGGATGCAGGTATAGGTGCCGTTTGGATTAAATAAAGCTTGGGTTTTACTTTTTAATCATACGCAATAAATAAGTAAATTTGCAGTATCATTTAGTGTCTTAAATTAATTAGGTTAATGAAGGGGAAACTGCAAAAGCTATCAACAAAACTACAAGGTGATTTATATTATGATACCACGATGCGAACGCTTTATGCGACCGACGCATCTGCGTATCGAGAAATGCCTTTAGCTGTTTCCATTCCCAAATCAAAAAAAGACATTCTTACATTAATACAGTTTGCGAATGAACATCAAACTAATTTAATTCCTCGAACCGCTGGGACTTCTTTGGCTGGACAGGTAGTAGGGAGTGGAATTATTGTGGATGTTTCAAAACATTTTACTAAAATTATCGAGCTCAATGTAAAGGAATCTTGGGTGCGCGTTGAGCCCGGTGTGATCCGTGATGAATTGAATTTATTTTTACACGCTCACGGATTATACTTTGGACCCGAAACTTCTACAGCCAATCGAGCTATGATAGGAGGAATGGTAGGTAATAATTCATGTGGTTCCAATTCGGTGGTATATAAAAGTACAAGAGAGCACTTAATGGAAGTGACTGCTTTTTTAAGTGATGGAAGCGAAGTGGTTTTTAAATCCTTATCCTTAGATGACTTTCATGCAAAATGTGAATTGCCCACACTCGAGGGGTCAATATACAAAACCACAAGAAGTATGTTGAGTCAATATGACAATCAGGTTGAAATAAAAAAAGAATTTCCTAAAAAATCAGTAGAAAGGCGCAATACAGGATACGCTATTGATGTATTGGTAGATATGGCGCCCTTTACAGCGGGTGGTGAAGATTTTAATTTTTGTTCTCTTATTGCTGGATCAGAAGGTACATTGGCCTTCATTACTGAAATAAAATTGCATCTAAATCCTTTGCCTGAAAAGGAAGTAGGTTTATTATGTGTACATTTTAATAGTATTGATGAAGCATTGCGTGCGAATTTAATTGGATTAAAATACAAGCCCTCTGCAAGTGAATTAATTGACCACTATATATTAGAATGTACCAAAGAGAATATAGAACAAAGTAAAAACAGATTTTTTGTACAAGGGGACCCTGGTGCTATATTAGTAATAGAGTTTACAAAAAAAACACGTGAAGAAATTACGCATATCACAGATCAAGTAGCTGCCGATATGCGCGAAGCAGGATTAGGATATCACTTTCCAGTTTTATTTGGACAGGATACTAAAAAGATATGGACCTTACGCAAAGCGGGTTTGGGACTACTTGGTAATTTGCCTGGGGATGAAAAAGCAGTACCTGTAATTGAAGATACTGCAGTGGACGTCGTTGACTTACCTAATTATATAAGAGACTTTAATGCTATTCTGGTAAAGCATAATTTACATGCGGTACATTATGCGCATGCAGGATCGGGTGAAATTCATTTACGTCCTATTATTAATTTAAAAACGGTTGAAGGAAATGCATTGTTTAGAACCATTGCACAAGAAGTGGCAACCCTTGTAAAAAAATACCAAGGTTCTTTAAGTGGAGAACATGGTGATGGACGACTAAGAGGAGAATTTATACAGCAAATGGTAGGTGATAAAAATTATGCGCTATTAAAGAATGTAAAATATACATGGGATGCAAATAATATTTTTAATCCAAATAAAATTGTAGATACGCCCCCTATGAATAGCATGTTAAGGTATGCGCCTGCTCAATTTACGCCTGCCTTTACAAGTATATTTAGATTTCATCAACAAGATATCTTACAACATGCCGAGCAGTGCAATGGTTCGGGAGATTGTCGAAAAACGCATTTATCTGGTGGCACGATGTGCCCCTCTTTTATGGCGACAAGAGACGAAAAAGACAGCACACGCGCGCGCGCCAATATTTTAAGAGAATTTTTAACACAATCGGATAAAGTAAATCGATTTGATCATAAAGAAATTTATGAGGTCATGGATTTATGTTTAAGCTGTAAAGCATGTAAATCAGAATGTCCGTCGAATGTGGATATGGCTAAGTTAAAAGCAGAATTTTTACAACAGTATTATGATGCAAATGGGGTACCCTTTCGATCTCAATTAATAGCAAATTTTACCAAATCTGCTCAACTGGCTTCTAGGGTACCTAGTCTGTATAATTTTTTAATATCCAATTCATTTACAAGTACCCTCATTAAAAAATTATCTGGCTTTGCTATTAAAAGATCATTACCTAAAATAGCTACCCTTACTTTAGCACATTGGTTTCATAAAAATTACAAGTCAGCGCATAGAAAAGGAAACAAAAAAGTGTATCTCTTTTGTGATGAATTCACCAATTATAACGATGCTGAAATTGGTAAAAAAGGAGTTTTATTATTGGAAAAATTAGGCTATGAAGTATTATTACCAACACAGGTAGAAAGCGGCAGAGCTTGGCTATCAAAGGGTTTATTAAGACAAGCGCAAAAAATTGCAAATAAAAATATTGAACTTTTAGGTAAAATAGTAAGTGCTGACATACCATTGATTGGCATAGAGCCCTCCGCCATTTTAACATTTAGAGACGAGTACCCCGATTTGGCCTATGATCAAAATGTAGACATAGCTAAAGCCTTATCAAAAAATGTATTTTTAATAGATGAATTTATTGCAAATGAAATAACAAAAGGAAATATTACAAAAGCATCTTTTACGACAAAACCAAAGCTGATAAAATTACATGGTCATTGTCAGCAAAAAGCGATTGCCTCTATGGCACCCACACAAAATATATTGTCCTTCCCTGAAAATTATAAAGTTGAACTTATCCCTTCTGGTTGTTGTGGAATGGCCGGATCCTTTGGATATGAAAAAGAGCATTATGATTTATCAATGCAAATAGGAGAATTGGTGTTACTCCCTGCGGTTCGAATGCAATTAGGTGATACCCTCATCGCGGCGCCAGGTACCAGTTGCCGTCATCAAATTAAGGATGGGGCGCAAAAAATAGCCTTACATCCAGTAGAAATATTATTTGAAGCCTTAAGCTAAGTTCGATTATTAGATTTCAAATTAATGGTGCTTATAATAGATATTGTCTATTTTTAATAGGTAAAACCATCACCATGAAAATGATCCTACAAAAAGCGTTGGCACTCATCTTATGTGCAATGATTCAAATGCCATTATTACAAGCGCAAAAAATAAAGCCCATCAGTGAAAAACAAATTGATTCATTAACCGAGTTGGTATTAAAAACCTTTGATGTGCCAGGTATTGCAGTGGGTGTTGTAAAAGATGGAAAATTAATTCATGCAAAGGGATATGGTATTGCAAATTTACGCACAGGAGCAAAAGTAGATGCCAATACCTTATTTGGAATTGCATCTAACTCAAAAGCTTTTACAACAGCTGCTTTAGGAATGTTAGTAGATGAAGGAAAAATAAAATGGGACGACAAGGTGATTCAATATATTCCTGACTTTCAACTATACAACCCATATGTAAGCAATGAATTTACCATTCGTGATTTATTAACCCACCGAAGTGGTTTGGGATTAGGTGCTGGAGATTTAATGATGTGGCCTAATGGAAGTGATTTTACAAAAAATGATATTATTCATAATCTTCGGTATTTGAAACAAGTTTCAGGTTTTAGAACCAAGTATGACTATGATAATAATTTATATATCGTAGCCGGCGAAGTGATTGCAAAAGTAGCAGGGATGTCCTGGGAAGATTTTGTTGAACAAAAAATAATGAAACCACTTGAAATGAATGCTACCGCAGCTTCTGTTTCTAGATTAAAAGATAAAAGCAACAGTATTATACCTCATGCGCCCGTGAATGGAAAGTTAGAAGCGATTGATATTTATTGGAGTGAAACTGCGAATGCAGCAGGGGGAATCTGGAGTAATATCACCGATATAAGCAAATGGATAACAATGCAAATGAATCATGGAAAATATGGTGATCGTTTACAAAACACATTATTTAGTGAAACAGTGCACGAGGAAATGTGGACATCACAAACCATACAACCCGTATTTACATCTGCGCCTTATAATAGCCATTTTGCAGCTTATGGTCTAGGCTGGGGATTGAATGATATCAAGGGATACAAGCAAGTATCTCATACAGGTGGCTTGGCTGGTATTGTTACGCAAGTAATGATGTTTCCTGAAATAAAATTAGGTATTATTGTTTTTACCAATCAACAAGTAGGTGCTGCTTTTAGTGCGATTAGTGCTACCATAAAAGATAGTTATATAGGTGTTACAGGTTATGATTGGGTTAAAATTTTACACGATCGTGTCATCGCAAATGAAACGAATGCAAACAAAATGAGTAATGAAGTTGCAAAAAATATTGAAGAAAAAATAAAAGCAACACTTGGTCATTATAATATGGCGCCCTTTTTAGGTGCGTATAAAGATGATTGGTTTGGTGAAATAAATATTACAACCAAAGAAGGTAAAACTTGGTTTCAATCAAAAAGATCACCTCGTCTTATTGGAGAGGTATTTCCTTATAATAACAATACACTCATTGTAAAATGGAATGACCGAAGTTTAGATGCGGATGCTTTTTTAATTTTTAATACAGATGATGCTGGAAAGCCATTAGGATTAAAGATGAAAGCCATTTCTCCCTTAACTGATTTTAGCTTTGATTTCCAGGATTTAGATTTAAAGAAGTATAAATAGTGTAACTTACGGTCTTAAATTATAAAAATTATGCAAGAACAAAATTTTAAGAACCATGCTAAAATGGTTCCCGGTTTTCATTACGTTGGCATGTTGTCTATACTTGCTTTATTAGGAGGTTCTATTAATTATTTATGTCGTGCTACTCCAGATAATAAGTATTTAGCTTCCCTATTAACTTTAACTGCATTTATTTTGGCGGTATTATGGATTTATATACGCACGTTTCCTTTAAAAGCACAGGATCGTGCCATTCGTGCAGATGAAAATTTACGCTACTATGTATTAACAGGAAAATTATTTCCTACTGAATTAAAAATTCAACAAATCATTGCACTTCGATTTGCACCCGATTCTGAATTCGTCGCTTTAGTAGATAGAGCGATAAAAGAGAATTTAAGTAACAAGGATATTAAATCAGCCATCCAACATTGGAAAGCAGATTTTTACAGAGTATAATTAGGACAATAAAATTATAAATCCGGTGGCCTTCAAGTCACCGGATTTTTTTTGCAATTATATGGACAAAACTCATTTCACAACCCCTGGGTTAAAGTAGCTTTCATAATAAAAGGGTTGAGGCGACCCTTGAAGCTAAATTCATGATCAAATAAGCCACTAGAAGGGTATGAATTTCATCAGAAAATCATTAAATTCAATCTTCAAATTGAATCTGAAAAACGGCATTCAATTAAATCTTTATTAAATACTATGAATCCAATGAAAACAGTTTTATTCGCCTTGATGCTGGCTTTGACAATGCAAGTGAATGCGCAATCCCGCGTATTGGTCTTTTCCAAAACAGCAGCCTTCCGACACAGCTCTATTGAAGTAGCTAAATTGGCCTTGCTAAAAATAGGATCTGAAAACAATATTAAAGTAGATACGACCGAAAGTACTGCTGAATTTACCGAAGAAGGTTTAAAAAAATACAATGCTGTTGTTTTTTTAAGTACGACAGGGGATGTATTAAATAATTATGAACAAGCTGCATTTGAAAGATACATTCAAGCGGGTGGTGGTTATGTTGGAATTCATGCTGCTACCGATTGCGAATATACTTGGCCATGGTATGGAAAATTATCGGGTGCTTATTTTAAAAGTCACCCTAGCCAACAAAAAGCAAAATTAATCATCAACGATAATACACATCCTAGCACGGCACATCTTCCAGCCATTTGGGAACGCTTTGATGAATGGTATAATTTTAAAACTGCACCAGGTAGTGAAGTTAAAGTGCTTATTAGTATTGATGAAAAATCATATGAGGGTGGTAGCAATGGTATTAGTCATCCAATGGCATGGTATCATGATTATGACGGCGGTAGGGCTTTTTATACAGAGCTTGGACATACAGACGAGTCCTATAGCGATCCATTGTATTTGAAACATCTTTTAGGAGGAATAAAATATGCTATTGGAAATAATGTTAAACTCAATTATTCAAAAGTAAAATCAAATTTAGTTCCTGAAGAAGATCGTTTTACAAAAAATATATTAGCAGGTGGCATGTTCGATGAGCCTACAGAAATGGCGATACTACCTAATTTAGATATACTAATTGTACAACGCAAAGGAGAAGTGATGTTTTACAATCACATCAATAAAAAAGTAACACAAGTAGCAAAGCTGGATGTGTATCATAAATCAAATGCAAAGGGAGTCAATGCAGAGGAAGGATTAATTGGTGTTACTGCCGATCCAAATTATTCAAAAAATAATTTTGTTTATTTATTTTATGCAACCAAGGACACCGCAGCCAATAGATTATCTCGTTTTGTATTGAAAAATGGGAAATTTGATAAGTCCTCAGAAAAAAAGATCATTGATGTAGGCACTACAAGAGATATTTGTTGTCACACAGCAGGTTCTCTTTCATTTGCACCCGATGGAACTTTATTTATTTCAACAGGTGATAATACTACTCCGTTTGATCAACCTAATTCAAAATATGTGTTGCAAGGATATGGACCTATTGATAATCGTGAAGGATTTGAACAATATGATGGCCGTAGAGGATCAAGTAATACCAATGATTTACGCGGAAAAGTTTTAAGGATAAAAGTAAATCCAGACGCCACTTATACCATTCCAGAAGGAAATCTTTTTAAACCTGGTACTCCTAAAACAAGGCCCGAAATTTATGCAATGGGTACAAGAAATCCTTATCGTATTTCGATAGATAGAAAAAATGGATTTTTATATTGGGGCGATGTCGGACCTGATGCTGGCGATGATAAAATGAGTGAGAAAGGTCCACGCGGTTATGATGAATTAAATCAAGCGCGCAAAGCAGGTTATTTTGGATACCCCTTATTTATAGGAGGCAATTATCCATATCGACAATTTGATTATGCAACAGGTGCGATAGGAGATTTCTTTGATCCTAAAAAACCAATGAACCTATCTAAAAATAATACAGGATTAGTTGAGTTACCTCCTGTAAGTCCAGCGTTCATATGGTATCCCTATGCTAATTCTCCAGAATTTCCAGAAGTAGGTTCGGGAGGAAGAAACGCAATGGCAGGGCCCATCTATTATCCTGAATTTTATCCTAAGGAAACAAGATATCCAGCGTATTTTAATGGAAAATTATTATTTTATGAATGGATTAGAGGTTGGTTAAAATTGGTTTCAATGGACGAGGCTGGAAATTATCAGCAAATGGAACCTTTTATGCCTAACACTAAATTTAATAGTGAAATAGATATTGAAGTAGGTCCTGATGGAAGATATTATGTGCTTGAATATGGATCTGGTTGGTTTTCAAAAAATCCAGATGCTGCACTTTCTCGAATTGATTATAATGGTGGTAATAGAGCACCTAAGGCAAGCATTCATGTCAATAAATTAAATGGTTCTATTCCATTTACCATTCAAGCAGATGCAATCGGATCTACTGATGCGGATGGTGATGCACTTACTTATATTTGGAGTTTTGGTAATCAAATCAAAAAAACAAAAACGAATGCAACTCCATTCACTTTTAATAAAGCAGGTGAATATGCAGTGTCTGTTGCTGTCCAAGATGCAAAAGGCGCTATCACGAAAAGTGAGGTCATTAAAATTTATGCAGGTAATGAATCGCCAGCAGTTGAAATAAAATTAACTGGGAATGATCATTTTTATTATCCTGGTGCGCCCATTCCATATATGGTAAATATTAAGGACAAGGAAGATGGTTCCACTGAAAAAGGAGGAATTGATAATAAATCAATTTATGTAAAAGTAGATTACTTAAGTGGGCCCGATAAAGCACAAGTAGTGGGACACCAAGTGATGACAGCTTTAATGGAAGGCAAAAATTTAGTAGCCACTTTAGATTGTAAATCATGTCATAAGGAAGCGGAGAAATCTATTGGACCTTCCTTTGCTATGATTTCTGATAAATATAAGAATGACTTAAAAAATAAAACATACCTATCTAATAAAATAATAAAAGGCGGTAGTGGTGTTTGGGGCGCAGTTGCGATGGCCGCACACCCTAATCTCAAGCAAGATGAATTAGACTTAATTATTGATTGGATTTTAAGTGTCAATAAAAAGAAAGAAGCAAGCTTGCCTTCTAAAGGAAATATTATCGCATCTGCCGAAGATATGGGTCCAGGAAATTTGATGCAAATTACAGCAAGCTATACCGACAAGGGAGGCATTGGTATTAAACCACTTAGTGCATCTAATAGTATCACATTACGCAGTTCCTTAATAAATATGTCAAGTAACAATAAGGCTACTAAGGTGAATGTAAATAATTGGAAAGAATATCGTGCCGCTTTTTTAAATGGAGAAGAGGGATGGTTAGAATTTTCTAATTTCAATTTGGATGATATTAAATCGATTGAATTGTCATATGGTATTCCTGAAACCTTAGACAAAGGATATATCATTACACTTTATCAGGATGAGCCAAATGAGAATAAGTCTAATAAAATTGCTGAGCTGAAATTAGCTAATGCACAAAGCTCCACATTAAGTAAAGCTGTGTTGAATTTACAAAATGTAAAACAAGGGCAGCATAAATTATTTTTGAAAATACAAAGAGTGGATAAATTAGAAAAAAACCGCTTAGCAGTTATTTCAATGAGATTGATTCAAAAAAAATAAATTATGAAAAATATTACGAGTCTATTAATTTTATTATGCATCAGTATTGGGGTTCAATCCCAAAAAAAATCTACCACACCTAATATTATCTTAATCTATATGGATGATATGGGCTATGGCGATTTATCCTGTTATGGTGCATTAGATATTAATACACCTAATATTGATCGTTTGGCAAGCGAAGGAATTCGCTTCACTAATTTTATGTCAAGTCAAGCCGTATGCAGTGCCTCCAGGGCCTCGATCATGACGGGCTGTTATGCCAACAGGGTTGGAATAAGTGGCGCTTTGTCTCCGGGTAGTAAGGTAGGATTGGCATCAGACGAAATGACGATTGCTGAATTATTGAAACAAAAAAATTACGCTACCGCCATTTATGGTAAATGGCATTTGGGAGACGCCAAACAATTTTTACCCCTACAACAAGGTTTTGATGAATACATTGGCATCCCCTATTCCAATGATATGTGGCCAGTAAATTACGATGGCAAGCCAGCAGATACCAGTAGTTATAAATCAAAATGGCCGCCCTTATTTGTAATGAAGAATAATGAAAAGTGGATACCTATTAACACATTGGAGGATCAATCTACTTTAACAGAACACTACACGATTGCCGCTGAAAGTTTTATTAAAAAAAATAAAAACAAACCTTTCTTCTTATACCTACCTCATTCAATGCCACATGTACCTATTAATGCATCTCCTGCTTTTAGAGGTAAAAGTAAGCAAGGTTTATATGGTGATGTAATTCAAGAAATTGATGCATCGGTGGGTCGCATTTTAAAAACTGTAAAGGAAGCGGGGCTTGAACAAAATACAATTATAATATTTTCAAGCGACAATGGCCCATGGCTAAATTTTGGAAATCATGCAGGTTCCACTGGTGGATTAAGAGAAGGCAAGGGAACTTCCTTTGAAGGAGGGCAACGCGTTCCTGGCATCATTAGATGGAAGGGAATAATACAGCCCAATGTAATTAGTAATCAATTAGCTTCAACTATTGATATTTTACCCACCATTGCGGCGATTACCCATACTGCATTACCCAATAAAAAAATAGATGGGGTAAGTATATTACCCATTTTACAAGGAGATAAAAATGCAAGCCCTCGAAAAACATTTTTATATTATTATCGTCGTAATTCATTAGAGGCAGTGCGTATTGATAATTGGAAATTGGTATTAGAACATCCATCTCGATCTTATTTACATCAATTACCAGGTATGAATGGATTACCAGGCCCAACACCCGAAGATGTTCGCATGCCTATGGCATTATATGATTTAAGAAGAGATCCAGGTGAAAATTATGATGTAAAGGAATTGCATCCGGAAATCATGAAGAAATTACAGGCATTAGCGGAGGAAGCTCGTGCCGATTTAGGAGATGATTTACAAAAAAGAATAGGAGCGAATAACCGTCCTGTAGGTAAAATAAATCTTTAAATAAAACAGCCCTTTGTATTACCTTTGCGGTATATAAAAAAAATTATGAGCGAAAATTTAATTATCAGTATTTGGATACTCTCCGCAATTTATTGTTTGTACAAATTATACCAAAGATCAAAAGCATCTTCATTAGATGGGGTTACAGGATACACACCTGGTTTGGAATTGATCATGGTGATTATTCTAGGCCCTTTATTAGCAATCATTGACATGTCACTTACTTGGATTCGTATCTATAAGGAAGCCGAAGAAGCTCGTAGAAGAAGCAATAAGTAATAAATTAGAAATTATAAAAAAGGGGTAAGTCTGATTAAGATTTACCCCTTTTTTTAGGTCAATTTATTTAAATGATTTTTCCCAATTGACTACAGTGAATACAATTTTAGAATAATTGTCTTTTTCATATAATATACCAATATTGTTTTTTTTCAGTAAAACAATATCTGAATATGCCGAATTATTCGCCATTTCCTTTTCCTCCTTCGATGCATCCACTAAAATATTTTTAGCCCAGGTTTTACCTTCATCAAAACTTATTCGTAGTGTTAAATTATTTCTATTTTTAGTATCTGCTGCATTAACGAAAGCAAGTACTTGTTTTTTATCTTTTACTCCAATATTTAAAATGCTTCCTTCACAAACTGGATCTGGAAGTTGGGTATCAAAATAAGTGGTATCCCAGTTGGCGCCCCCATTATGACTGATGGCAGTCAATCTAGATTTTATTTCACCGTTTTGATTTCTAGCATTCATTAGCAATCCATTATTAGAAAGCTCGGCAGCAGTAGATTCATTGCTTCCTGGAATATTCACCGACTCACTTAATTTAAAACTACGACCATGATCATCGGTATAAAATCCATGTGCAGCATAGTCATTAAAGTGATTTTTGGGTTCGCCCACAGAATGATTGGCCGAAATATAAATTCGTCCTTTATATAATCCCGAAGTGATTTGTAATGCATGACCAGGTGTGTTTGCATAAGATCTCCAATCTTCATCAAAATGATATAAGGGATTAAATTTAATTTGATTAGGACGATGTGTTTGGGTCGTAATATTTACTCCTTTACTCCATGTTATTCCATTATCTATAGAAGTTATATACCAAACTTCCCTTACCCCTAATCCTTTTCGAACTTCACTTTCGAAATTATTACCAGTATTATAAAATAAATATATTTTACCTTTTGGAAATGCAGGATCAGTCAAATCAACCACCGGCGCAGGATTTCCGGCTTGTAGAGAATCATAATTCGCCACAATATAAATGGGCGACCATGTATTGCCATTGTCGCTACTTCGTTTCATGACGATATCTATATTTCCAAAATCACTTGATGAATTTACGCGGCCTTCACAAAAAGCCAACAAATCATTATTGGGTGCTTTTATGATAGCGGGTATACGATAGCTTTTAAAACCATCGTTTCCAGATACAAAAACGGGCACTTTTTTATCCTGCCCAAAAAGGAGATTGGATAAAAACAGAAGCGAAATTAGAAGAAGGTTTATTTTTTTCATTTTTGATCTAGTTCAAAATTGGGAACTTATTTAACAGTATAAAAAAGCCTATTAGTGTGGGCTATTTAAAATTAAATAAAATTTCATTATGATTGCGCTTTTGAGTGTTCATATTGGAAATGGGCAAATAACTTATTGAATATCATATTCGATAAAAATTAACTACCCTAATTAGGTGCAAAGAAAGAAATGACATTCATCATGTTTTTTTGTTTCTAGATTAAACTCTAATGATTTTTTATTTTGCTTTTAAAATAAAAGAGGAGAACTACAACCATTAGAACTTAATTGTTTAAATTTGCTAGTTGAAAATCAATTTATATAAATTAATATTTTATGAGAAAAACTAAATTTAGATCTATATGTGCCATTGCTACGGCAGTTGATATTGTGGGTGATAAATGGTCATTATTAATTATAAGAAATATGCTTTTCCATAAAAAACATACTTACGGAGAGTTATTAGATATTCCTGAAAAAATTGCGACTCGCGTATTAGCAGATCGATTAAAATCATTAGCAGCAGATGGTTTAATAGAAAAACGAAATCACGCAACTAACAAAAAAGTTTTTTTATACACCCTTACTGATAAGGGAATAAGCACTATTAATATCATTGTTGATTTAATGAAATTTTCAATTGAGTTTTATCCTAAACATATTAAGATACCGAGTTCAGATAAAAATAGAGTCTCCTACCAGTTTTTACATGCCGGCTCCGAAGATGAATTTATAAAAAATTCAAAAAAGGAGTACGCTAAATTTAAAAAAGAATTATTAGCAGCTTAATGTTTTATAGGTGCTCTTTTTTCTAATGGTAACATCGGCGGGAATGGGTTATGTGGCTCAGTTTGATACCAATAAGCGACCGATGCAATATCATCATTTAATAAGCGATATTTTCCCTTATCATTCCATCCCAATGATTGTATGGTCACTTTTAATTTTGAATTAAAGGTAATAGGATCTTGAATATGCCAACGATATAAGCTCCAGTAGTTAGGAAGGCTATCACTGTCTTTAAAAGGCAGTGTAGTTCCAGCGTAAGCAGTAGTATAAGACTGCGGAAATCCATAACTTCCTAAAAAATAATCTTCGGTACCAGTCCCGCAAATCGTAGGATATTGTGTGTCTTCATCTTTATAAAATTTTACTTCGCCTTCGCCAAACCAACCCCTAGAAGTGAGTTGCGTCCATGCTAAAAAAGTACCCACATAGCGACCCTTTCCTTTT
Source organism: uncultured Bacteroidota bacterium (assembly GCA_903824725.1). Taxonomy (GTDB): domain Bacteria; phylum Bacteroidota; class Bacteroidia; order Chitinophagales; family Chitinophagaceae; genus Sediminibacterium. Next base: position 57,109 of record CAIJXU010000093.1, read on the forward strand.
ACATTGTCTAATATAACATAAGGATTTTGAACACTTGAGTTGGCTCTTCTCCATTGTGCATGAAAGTAACTTATATTTTTAGGTAAAGGTTTTAATGCATATGTAATTTGATACGCAAGCAGATGTAAATCATTTTTACTGTCATTGGTAAAAGTTATTTTAGCATGATGTTTAAAAGGCATTGACCAAAAAGAATTGAGCGCATTTTCAGGGTTATTAATAATCACCTGCGAATTCACCCTTGCAAATTTTTCATGCCCCACTGCAAAAAAATCGGGTGCAGGTACTTCAACCGAAGGTTCTGTTTCATTATCCCAATAGATTCTAATAACATTGGCACGACTTAAGCCTTCGACCATCCAAATATGTTGAATGACGCCCGACCCTTCTACATCCATAAGTGTAACTGTTTCACCAGTATTGACACGTAAAAAAGGTTTCACCTTCCATCCTTGACCCAAACTATCGGCGGCCCTTGCTGAAGCAGCTGGAAAAGGTTCTAAGGGATCTGGGATTGCCATACCACCTACTCCTCTTTCACCTGTTCTATTTTCTGCCGAGATGGATCTTGTTTCGGATTCATCTAAATAAGGCAAGCCGGCCACTCCTGTTTGATTAGAGAATTGAAGTTGATTACATCCAATAATAATAAAAACAAGTAAGGTTAATAAAAATGGTTTCATAGGATCGGTTTAGGTGTGAATATTGATACTTCAATTTACTAAATAATACTTAAACAACGAAGCGCTATTACTCAAAATGGTTTTGCCTATTAAATTTTGATGCTTTCTAATTAATGGTTAATTTGCTGTAAGCTTGTTTGCTATTATTTTGATTCATTTTCATATGCTTGAATTCATCGGTCACTTACATCCTGTTCTTGTGCATTTGCCTATTGGTATTTTGTTTATAGGTGTATTCATGATGCTATACGAACATTACAGCGGGACCGATTTAAAGACGCCTATTTCTTTGGCTTTTATATTAGGTAGCATCGGTGCTGTTGTTGCATGTATTGCAGGATGGTTATTGTCTAATTCCGGGGAATATGATGCCGCGTTAATCCTTAAACACCAATGGACAGGCATCGCAACTTCCTTGACTGGAGGGCTTATGTATTTTATTAAGCAAAACAAAAAATTAGGAGCAATTGTACTTGTCATTTTATTAATACTTACAGGACATTTTGGCGCCACCCTCACACACGGTGAAAATTATTTGTGGGGATCTGATAAAAAAGAGACATTGATTGAACAAGACAGTTTAAATAAAGAAACAAAAAAAATAACCCAAATTATTACCAATGGGAAAGACTCGATTAAAATAGTAAAGCATAATAAATACCAAGATGACATTATGCCCATCTTGAAATTGAGATGTTATAATTGTCACTCTGCATTAAAACAAAAAAACTTATTGCGATTAGATAGTGAAGCTTTTATAAAAAAAGGTGGGAAAACAGGAATGATATTAATGGCGGGGAATATTTTAAAAAGTCCACTTTATGCTCATTTGATATTACCGTTGGAAGATGAAAAACATATGCCGCCAAAAGGGAAACATCAATTAAGTGAAAATGAAATAGCCATCATACAAGAATGGATAAAAACAGGAGCGTCTTTTGAGGATCAAATAGATACGCTATCTATAAAAGAGACCCCCATTAAACTAGCGCCTACTAAAATAATTGTAATCAAAAAAGTGGATACTATTGTTCCTGTTATTACAAATAAGATATCGGACCCGCAGCCGGACAATACAGCAGCCATAAGTGTTGCAACGATTGCATCTTTTAAACAACAAAATATTATTTTATCAAATTTATCGGAAACGGCACCCTTTGTAATGGCCAATTTTGTCAATGTAGTTCCATTTGATAATGCAGCTTTATTGGAATTGCAAAAAATAGAAAAGCAACTCGTCATATTAAAATTAACCAACCTGCCCATTAAAGATAATGATGTTAAAATGTTGGTGAATTTGAAAAAAATGAGAAGATTGAATTTAGAAAACACTGCGATTACAAATGAATGCATTGTGTATTTAAAGCAATTACCTGAATTAGAACAACTTAACTTGTATGGAACTAATATTTCGGATGAGGGATTAAAACAATTGGCTTCTTTTAAAAAATTATCGGTACTTTATTTATGGAAAACAAAGGTAACGGCGACTGGAGTTGAGCAATTTAAAAAAGAAAGGCCCGATGTTAAAGTTGAAATAGGAAATTTTAAATTTCAAAAAAAATGAAAAAGTATTATTTATTAATAGGAATGGTGGGATTGTTTTTTGCATTCACTACTATGCCCAAACTTCCTGAAGATATAAATAAAGAGTATCTAAAATTGCCTTCGTTGATTGATTATAATGAACATGTAAAACCTATTTTATCAGATAAATGTTTTTCTTGTCATGGGCCCGATAAGGCAAAACAAAAAGCAGGACTCAGATTAGATATAGCAGAATCGGCCTATGCCCCCTTACCAGAAAGTCCAGGTAAAGTGGCTATATACCCTGGTAATATTAATAAAAGTGAATTATACTTTCGTATCATTTCAAAGGATTCATCTTATTTAATGCCAGACCCTAAGTCACATTTAAGTTTAAGTGCAAGGGAAAAAGCAATGCTAATTAAGTGGATTGAAATGGGTGCCGTATATAAACCTCATTGGGCATTTGTAGCTCCACAAAAAAAGGCTATCCCCGAAATTTTTAATTATCAGGTGAATAACCCCATTGATCAATTTGTCATAAGTCGATTACAGCAGGAGGGATTACAACCTAGCCCCACCGCATCAAGAGAGATTTTATTAAGGCGTGTTTCCTTGGATTTAACAGGTCTCCCACCCACGATTCAAGAAATAGACAACTTTTTAAATGATAAAAGTCCCAATGCATATGAAAAACAAGTGGACCGATTATTAAACTCACCTCATTATGGTGAAAAAATGGCGACGCAGTGGTTGGACTTAGCTCGTTTTGCAGACTCTTATGGCTATACCGTGGATCGAACAAGAGATATGTCACTGTATAGAGATTGGGTGATAAAAGCTTTTAATGAAAACCTGTCTTACAAAGACTTTATACAATATCAATTAGCGGGCGATTTAATGCCGTCTCCAACCAAGGACATGATCATTGCAACGGCATTTAACAGAAACCATCCTCAAAATATGGAAGGTGGTATTATAGAGCAAGAGTTTCAAACAGAATATGTCATGGATCGAACCAATACATTTGGTGAAGCTTTTTTATCCATTTCGGTTGGATGTGCTAGATGCCATGATCATAAGTATGATCCAGTATCACAGGAAAATTATTATCAACTTTATAGTTTCTTTAATAATGTTTTGGAGTCAGGTCAAATATCCTGGAACGACGATATGCCCACACCTACATTAATGCTTCCTACCCAAGAGGAAGAAAAAACAATACAATACATTAAAACCTTAATCAAAGAAAAGGAATCACAATTACAGTCCGCATATACCCATTCGGCAAGTAACTTTAATGATTGGATACAACAAGAAAAATATAAATCCATTCCTAGTAAAGGAATCCCTAATGATCATTTACAAGGCTATTATACATTTGAGGATTCTTTAAAAAACGAAATCAATAAAAGTAAAGCAGCCATATTAAGACGCGATTGGGATAATAAAATGGAGCAGCTCGTTTTTGAAAAAAATAACAATGGACAAGCCTTGGTTTTAAATGGAGATACTTATTTAGATTTAAAAGAAGTGGGCGTGTTTCGCAATTCAGACCCCTTCACTATTGGACTTTGGTTATACATTCCTAAGGAAATGAAAGAGGGCGTACTGTTTCACAAAAGCAATGCGGAGCGATTATATAATTATAAGGGATATAATGTATACTTAAAAAATAATAAATTAGAAATGACGATGGCGCATACGGCGCCTTCTAATGCCATTACAAAAGTAGCATTAACCGATGTTCCGCGAAATCAATGGATACATCTTGCCATGACATATGACGGATCGTCTACTGCCAAAGGCTTTCAACTTTTGATCGATGGAAATCAACTCCAAATGGAAACGGTGATAGATCAACTATATAAAGACATTATATTTTTCTCCAAGGATGAACCCGCATTACAAATTGGTGGTTGGTATAGAGGCTTTGGTTTTAAAGGCGGCAAGATCGATGACATTACAGTATACAATAGACTACTCACTCCCTTTGAAATAAAAATATTAGCAAATAAAGCAAGCTGGAATTTGATTACACAAAAAGCAAAAAATCAGTTAAGTGCTGAAGAAATTGAAATTTTAAAAGATTATTATGCTTCGATAATAGATCCTAAAATAATATCAGCAAAAGAAGCTTTACAATTACAACGAAAAATATTTTCAGATTCAACAGAGCATATCAAAGAATTAATGGTCATGCAAGAAATGGCGAAACCTAAAAAAACTTTTTTATTAAATAGAGGTCAGTATGACGCGCCTCGTAAGGAAGTGTTCCCCAATACACCTGAAAAAATACTTCCCTTCTCTGGTCAATATCCCAAAAATAGATATGGATTAGCACAATGGCTTACGGACCCTCGTCATCCTTTAACAGCAAGAGTAGTGGTGAATCATTTATGGCAAAATTTTTTCGGAACCGGTTTGGTTAAAACTGCAGAGGATTTTGGAAATCAAGGTGAAATGCCTAGTCACTTAGATTTATTAGATTGGTTGGCTATTGACATGAGGGAAAGCGGATGGGATATAAAAAAATTGAATAAACGCATCGTCATGTCTGCTACCTATCAACAAGATTCCAAAGCAAGCGCCGCCTTAAAAGAAAAAGACCCTGAAAATAGATTATTAGCAAGAGGCCCCGCTAATAGATTGACATCGGAAATGATTCGTGACAATGCTTTAATGGCAAGCGGCTTGTTAAATAAAAAACTAGGGGGTAAAAGCATCTATCCCTATCAACCCGAAGGCCTTTGGGAAATTAATAATACCAATTATGTTCAAGACAGTACCGATGCTATTTATAGAAGAAGCCTTTACATCGTTTTAAAAAGAACCGTGCCCAATCCAACCCTGGCTAATTTTGATGGTCCATCAAGGGCCTCCTGTGTGGTACGCAGACAATCTACCAATACGCCTTTACAAGCATTGGTCACTTTAAATGATCCCACTTTTATTGAAGCAGCAAAAGTAATGGGCGAAACAATGACGCAGCAATCTAATACAACTAGCGCCATCACAACAGCCTATCGACAACTCACCGGTATCACACCAACAATAAAAGAAATTGCTTTGTTAACCAACTTGCAACAAATTGAATACAATAAATTCAAAGTCAACCCCAATAAAACAAAGGGATGGTTGAATACTGGATTGTATAAAATTAATAAATCATTAGACCCTTGTTGGGTGGCAGCAAACACTGTAGTGGCTAGTACCATTTTGAATTCGGATGCAACCATTACTAAAAGATAATTTTATGGAAAAAGATTTTAAAATATATACGCAAGAATTTGATGCCATTAATAAAAAATTAGAGCGCAGAAATTTTTTAAAAAGTACGGCAGGCGGTTTAGGCGCAATGGCATTAGGAACACTTTTAAGCAGCAGCATTTCAACTAAATCATTTGAACAACAAATTTTAGAATCCTTACCCACCATCGCACCTAAAGCAAAACGAGTTGTTTATTTATTTATGAGTGGGGGGCCTTCACAATTTGAAACATTTGATTATAAACCAGGCCTAGCTAAGATGCAAGGACAGGGGCTACCTGAATCGGTTCGAAACGGACAAAGATTAACAGGGATGAGTGCAAGTCAAGCGCTGTTGCCCATTGCGCCTTCTTTTTCTGAATTTAAACAATATGGAAAATCCAATACATGGGTAAGTGATTTGCTTCCTTACACCGCCCAAGTAGTGGATGAGTTATGTATCATCAAATCCATGTTTACTGAACAAATTAATCATGACCCTGCACTTACTTTTTTTCAAACTGGACATCAACTCCCTGGTCGACCATCCATTGGTTCATGGCTTAGTTATGGACTAGGATCTGAAAATAAAAATTTACCAGCATTCATTGTATTGGTTTCAAAAAACGCATCAAGGGATCAGCCCTTGTATGCAAGATTATGGGGAAATGGATTTTTGCCATCCCAACATCAAGGGGTACAATTTAGAGCGGGAAATGACCCTGTTTTATTTTTAAATAATCCAGAAGGGTATGATGGAAAAGACAGAAAAGAAATGTTACAATATTTATCTGAATTAAATAATTTACAAAATGATGTATGGGGTGATCCAGAAGTGGATGCGCGTATGTCACAATATGAACTTGCCTTTAGAATGCAAACCTCTGTGCCCGATGTGATGGATACCTCTACCGAATCGGATGAAATTTTTGAATTGTATGGACCAGACAGTAGAGAAAAGGGCACTTTTGCTGCTAATTGTATTTTAGCTCGAAAATTATTAGAAAAAGATGTACGATTTGTACAGCTGTACCACCAAGGATGGGATCATCATGGATCCTTGCCACAAGGTATGAAGCAACAATGCAAGCAAACCGATCAAGCTTCAGCGGCTTTAATAATGGATTTAAAAAGAAGAGGCATGTTAGATGACACACTCGTAATATGGGGTGGTGAGTTTGGCAGAACCGTTTATTCTCAAGGAAAATTAGAAAAAGAAAATTACGGAAGAGACCATCATCCGCGTTGTTTTACGATGTGGATGGCAGGTGCGGGGGTGAAGCCTGGAATCACTTACGGACAAACGGATGATTTTAGCTATAATATTATTAAAAATCCTGTTCATGTGCATGATTTTCAAGCAACACTTTTACATATCATGGGGCTTAATCACGAACAACTCGTTTATAAATATCAAGGAAGGCGATTCAGATTAACAGATGTTTCAGGTAATGTGATCAACGATATATTGACATAAGTATTATACGCCTGCTTTTTTAAGCACTTCTAATGTTTTGCGAAGTCCTGTTTTGGCTACTTGCAAAAGATCTTGTTTATAATAATTAGGATTATATAATTCTAGTGAAATAAATCCTTTATATCCTGTTGCTTTTAAATCTTTAAAAATCGAAGACAACGGTAATATTCCATCTCCTGGATAAACACGATGCTCATCTCTTAAATCATTAAAGGCAGGTGAAGAAGGTGCATCATTAAATTGAAAAATAGCGATGGCATCTCCTTTTAACATTTTTAAACCTTCAAACCCTCCATCACTAATATACATATGATATACATCTGGAATCACCATTGCGTTGGGGTGATTGGCGTCCATTGCAATACCAGTAGCTTGACCCAGGGTTTTGATGGTAAAATATTTAACAAAAACCAAAGCAGGTTTAATATTAAATTCTTTCATTCCAATTTCTATAATATCACGATATCTATCTGCCACCCATTTTTGATTGTAATTTTCGGGAAGGGAATTGGGAATGGTTTGAATGTGCTCTGCACCAATATCATGGGCCATGCGCATACGACGACGCGTTTCCTTAAGTGAATTTTCGAATTCACTCATGGTTGCAGGAATTGCATTCCATAGACCAATTACACTAGGCACTTTTAAACCTAATTTTTTTATTTCTGCACCAAGTTCTTTTAAGTTGCCGCCGTTTTTTTCAAATTCTTCTAATTCACTATCCCAAGGTTCAAGGCCATCGTAACCCGCTGCTGCAGCAATTTTTACCTTATCCTTAAGTGAAGCGGGTCTAATGGTAGCGGTATCTAATGAAATAGGCCAAGGACTTGCACCATTTTGATATCGCTTCCCTTTTTCATCTGCTGTATTAGATTCACCAAGCGCTATACCAGGTATCGCGCCCGCCATCAATCCAAGTGCGCTGCTTAAACCAATAAAGTTTCTTCTTTTCATGCTGATGGGTTTTAGTTAGTTTTAAAAATACAAATTTATATCGAAAAGAATAGCTGCTTTTACGGCGCTTTGACTCTGTTATTCCTTATTTAATTACTATCTGATCACAGTAAATAGAAATAGGTGAGCCAGAGCGAATGTGCCAGGATGGTGTTTTTAATAAACTTTCTGCGTGCACTTTGATAAATCTTGCATTGGTTTCTAAATCAAACTCTTTTTTAAAGGAGAAAGACGAAATTAATTTCACATCCGGATTTTCAATGGGATTTGGATTGTTTGGATTGTTAACCTTGATGGCTTCGGAGTATTGTACACCATCAGACGAAAGTGAGTAAGTTACATATTTGGGCAAAGAAAACAAATGCCAATCAGGTTGTGCCTGTGGATTTAAAAAATCCATATTAATCGTGTTTATTTTATTTACTTTTCCTAAATCTATAATGAATTCCATATGCGATCCAGTATAATATACCCAATTTTGATCTGGCTCTTGCCATGATTCATAAGATGCAAAAACGCCATCGGTTAAAGCTTGAGCAGGCTTGGATTTGGGAGCCACTTGTGAAATTGGTATAATTGTCTTTTTATATGAAATTGCATTTTCTACTTCATCCATATTGGTAAAGATGCGGTGATATGCTTTTAAAAAATGTTCGGGTGTGCCACTTCGCTCTCTTAATAATTTTATTTTTTCACGTTGGCATCTATTTACAAAACTTTCCACCAATATTTTCATTTCTGGTTTAACAGCGACGACACCATTTTCTTTTTTGAAAAACATACTTCTTGCTGTATCTGTTTCGGTTCGCCCAATTTGAATGGCAGCATACATTAATGGTAAACGAGCTGTTTGAACGCGCTGAAGTAATATTGGATTATCCGCAACTGCATTTTCAGCCTGATCAAATAAGGATTGATAAATAGGCATCATGGTTGCTGATAAATAAGTGTTCTTGGCATGAATTGGATCGCCAAAGATGCTCAATTTCATCCCACTCGCCTTTAAGGCTTCCTGCATACGATCAATATACTTTCTAATAAAAGTACCTGCAGTGCTAAAATAGCCAGTTAAAAATTCGTTCATTAATTCACTCTCATCTGTATCGGGTTGCCACATGAGTTTGGAAATTAAATAAGATCGTAGCAAAGCCATTTCTGCTGCTGGTTCATTATTGGCTTGCATAAATAAACCCCTCACATTATTATCAGTATAAAATTTAATATTGGGTTTTATGGTATATAAATTAGGGAAGGGGGATACAAAATTGGTAAACTGAATATTATAATCCCATATTAAAATATCTTTTGAAAGCGTGCCCCAATTGGTAAGGTCATTCGAAAAAGCTTTATCGGTAACAAAAACGGGAGCTTCTCTTGAACTTTCAATATTACATAACATAATATTGACATTGGATTCGATCTCAATATTTTTAGGGGCTTTTCTAGAATACCAATAAGCAAGTGTTGAAATTATTTTATCAGGAAAAGCTTTCGCTACTTGATTTACAAACCAAATAATGGAACCACTTGGAACGCCGCCATATTTTTCATTGAGGGCCTTGCAATCACTACATGCACAATAACGATCATTATCATCTTGACTCACTGACCAATAAGTTGCATTAGGCTTGAGTTCTATTTTAATTCTTAAGCTCGCTATTAATACTTGAAGCACTTCGGGATTAGATAAACATAATTGGGTGCCTGGTCTTCGCACTCCGTCAATCAAAGAATAATATTCTGGATGTGTTTTACCGTATTGCTTTGATGGCACCAAGGTATCCAAAGTGTGTACAAATAAACCCCAATCATCTCTTGTAGATAGCTTGTGCCAGTCTGAATAAGATTGTGAGGCCATTTGACTATAAGAAGTGGTGCGGTATTTTACTTTAGGATTAAAAACTTTTTCTTTTTTGGGAATACTAGCAATTGAGGTATTGGGTATAAAAGTTTCTTCCGCGCCAAATCTTTTAAAACCCAATTCATCTAATAAATCATATACCGCATATAATATCCCTCCTTTTTTACCACCAACAAGAATCAAATGATTGCCCTGTAATTTACTTATATATCCATCCTCTTCTAATTGACTAAAATCAATATTTTTTAATTTTGCAAAACGTGTCTGGCCCAAATAAATGGCAGATTTGTTTTTTGAATCCGTTTCCTCTAAAATTTCAACAGTAGAACCTGCTATCATTAATAAATTATGCTGTAATTCTTGTGCTGCCTGTTTTTCAATCGCTTTGGCTTGTTGTGGAATAATAATGACAACGGCTAAACCTTTTCCATTTAAAAGTTGAGCACCAATACCAGATGAGCTAATCCTAGCGTTGACCAAACCTGGGAAAAAGGTAAATCCTGTTGCAAGGATACTAGTGTCTTTTAAAAACTGTAGTCTTGATACATTATGATTGGGCTTTTGCATGGAATATTCTTTTAGATGAAATGGGGGTCATCTAAATTTAAACAATGTTTTAGATATTTTAAAAACATCTAACAGCAACTGGTCGATGTTAAAATTATAAGTTGGTTAAAAATTTAATTTTTTAAACCTGGGAATTATCCAAACCAAAAAGCCCCCAACTTTCGTTGAGGGCTTGTGGCACCACCCGGGCTCGAACCGGGGACACAAGGATTTTCAGTCCTTTGCTCTACCAACTGAGCTACAGCGCCATTGGTTTTTACATCCATCCCTTTCGTTTTTCAACGATCGGGTCGCAAATATAGGTAGGGAATCTTATAATTCAAAAAACCGCACCTATATAATAGCTAATATATTAGTACTCACAGTTTTTGGGGGTTCTCGCAAAAGGAATTACATCCCTTATATTGGTCATTCCTGTTACAAACTGTATCATTCTTTCAAAGCCTAAACCAAAGCCGGCATGCGGTACGGTCCCAAATCTTCTAGTGTCAAGGTAGTAGCTCATATCATCTAATGGTATGTGCATGGCTTTCATTCTTGCCTCTAATTTATCTAGTCTTTCCTCTCTTTGTGATCCACCTACAATCTCTCCAATACCTGGCGCTAGTATATCCATCGCCGCTACGGTTTCTCTACCTGGTTCACAGCCATCATTCATTCGCATATAAAATGCTTTTATGGCGGCTGGATACCCGGTTACAATCACCGGCTTTTTAAAATGTTGTTCCACTAAATATCTTTCGTGTTCGCTTTGTAAATCAATACCCCACTTTACTTCGTATTGGAATTTCTTTTTCTTATAGTGAGGACTATTTAACAAAATATCAATTGCTTCAGTATAAGTAATACGCTCAAAATTATTACTTAAAACAATTTCTAATTTTTCTTTTAATCCAAAGCCACTTCTTTTTTCAGTGGGCAATTGTTTTTCCTCTTCTGCTAATCTTGCATCTAAAAAATCTATATCATCAGCATTATTTTTTAGTACATAGTTTATTAAATATTTTATAAAATCTTCAGCAAGATTCATGTTGTCTTCAATATCATGAAAAGCCATTTCTGGTTCTATCATCCAAAATTCTGCTAAGTGTCTTGTCGTGTTTGAGTTCTCCGCACGAAAGGTGGGACCAAAAGTATAGATCTCTGAAAACGCCATGGCGCCTAGCTCTCCTTCTAATTGACCGCTCACGGTTAAGTTGGTTCCCTTCCCAAAAAAATCTTGTGTATAATCTATTTCTCCTTTTTCATTTTTAGGGGCGCCTTCTAGTGGAAGTGTGGTTACTCTAAACATTTCACCTGCACCTTCTGCATCAGAACTTGTAATAATGGGTGTATGTAAATAGACGAAACCACGATCATTATAAAATTGATGTACTGCGAAGGCAAGTGAATGTCTAATTCTAAAAACCGATCCAAATGTATTGGTACGAAAACGCAAATGCGCTTTCTCTCTTAAAAATTCTAAAGAATGTTTTTTAGGTTGTAATGGAAACTTTTCTGCATCGCTGTCTCCTAAAATTTCAATCTTGCTTGCTTTTACCTCAACACTTTGTCCCTTACCTAAGCTTTCAACCACCGTTCCATTTACTTTTAAAGAGGCGCCTGTGGTAATTCGTTTTAAAACGGCTTCATCAAATTCACCTAAGGAGGCAACGATTTGAATATTAGCATTGGTACTCCCGTCGTTAAGTGCTATAAATTGATTATTTCTAAAAGTACGCACCCATCCCATGACCACGACTTCGGTACCTGTCGCAGTACCTGATAACAATTGCTTTACTTTAATTCGTTGATTGAACATATTTGTGTTTTCGAATGGCAAAGATAATCCGTTTCAATGGCCAAACAGCCCGTTTTAGACATAAAAACCCCTAAAAATTGTTTTTTTGTTAAAAATCTGCTTAACATTGCAGTAGCAAAGAGCCAAAGGATTCATTTATTGTTGATGGCTTGCTACCCAAATTTCCCTTATTCAACTTTCGGTCTCATATTATTCCGACCGACATTTCAAAAAAGTTCTCAAATCACGCTATCTCTTGATTCGATTTTTAAATAAACCATAGTTACACAGTGCAAGAAAAAGACGACAAACCAAAAAGGGGGCGTAAGCCTATTGCGGCTGCCCCGGCCAAAAAAGCGACTTCGGCTACGGCTTCTGAAAAGAAACCTGCTCTTAAAAAAGCAGCTCCAGCCAAAAAAGCAGAGCCAGTCAATAACAATTCTGAAGATGACAAAGCCTCCAAAATTGCTCAAGCATTATTTGGGGACGAAAGCAGTGCAAGCTCGGGTGCCGAAAATCAGCCAGCAACACCCGCCGAGAATTCAAATCAATCAGGACCTGTTGAATCAAACAACCCAAATGGTGCTGCTCCCAATAATGCGCCAGGTGGACCAACGCACCCTGCACAACGCTACCCTCAACCCAAAAAAGAGCCCGTTTTTAATGTGGAATTTGATGGCGTGATAGAATCTGAAGGTGTATTAGAAATTATGCCAGACAACTTTGGCTTTCTTAGATCCTCCGATTACAATTATTTATCTTCCCCTGATGACGTATATGTTTCCCCCTCTCAAATAAAATTATTTGGATTAAAGGTGGGCGATACGGTACATGGAACAGTTCGTGTTCCACGTGAGGGTGAAAAATATTTTGCATTAACAAAAGTGCATCAAGTCAATGGAAAAAATCCAGATGAAATTCGCGATCGTATTCCTTTTGATTATCTAACCCCTATTTTTCCTTATCAAAAATTAAATTTATATACATCGGCTAGTAATTACAGCACGCGTATTATGGATTTATTTACTCCTATTGGTAAAGGACAAAGAGGATTGATTGTGGCGCAACCTAAAGTGGGTAAAACCATGTTATTAAAGGAAGTGGCCAACGCTATTGCAGCTAATCATCCAGAATGTTATTTGATTATTTTATTAATAGATGAAAGACCAGAGGAGGTAACCGATGTAGAGCGCTCTGTAAAGGGTGAGGTGATCGCAAGTACTTTTGATGAACCAGCTGAGAAGCATGTTAAAGTTTCGTCAGTGGCTTTACAAAAAGCAAAACGCTTGGTAGAGTGTGGTCACGATGTGGTTATTTTATTAGATTCCATCACGCGTTTAGCACGAGCACACAATACAGTAGCACCCAGCTCTGGTAAAGTGTTATCGGGTGGTGTGGAAGCCACAGCCCTACTTCGTCCTAAACAATTTTTTGGTGCAGCACGTAAAATTGAAAATGGCGGATCACTTACCATATTAGCTACCGCATTAATTGAAACAGGATCTAAAATGGACGAGGTTATTTTTGAAGAGTTTAAGGGAACAGGTAATATGGAATTAGTATTGGATCGTCGTTTAGCAAATAAACGTATTTTCCCTGCGATAGATTTAGTTGGATCAAGCACGCGTCGTGATGATTTATTATTAGATAAAGAAGTTTTAGGAAGAATGAATATTCTTAGATTATTTATCAATGATATGAATAACGATGAGGCAATGAATGAATTATTAAAAAGAATGCGAGGCACCAAGGATAACGAAGAATTCCTTGCCAGCATGAACAGATAAATAAAAAGGCCCTTAATAAAATTTAAGGGCCTTTTTATTTTTTAAGCGCCTTCTTCTTTAAAGTAATTGCTTTTCTCAATTTCATCTCGCACTTTTTCTGGCACTAAATAACGAATGGTAATTCCTTCCTTTCTATTATTTCTAATAAGTGTTGCAGATAATTTTAATAAAGGGGCATCTAAAATAGTAACGCTTGCGCCATAATCATTAGTGATATCAAAACCATCACGACGATATACAATGAACTTATAATTTTTTACAAGTGCTTCGAAGTTTTTCCACTTGGGTAAATTTTGAAAACTATCAGCACCCATGATCACCGAAAATTCATGTTGCGGATATTTTTCTTGTAAATAAGTAAGTGTGTCAATGGTATAAGAAGGTTTGGGTAGCGAGAATTCAATATCAGATACTTTTAATTGTGTATCATCTTCGATGGCTAATTTCGCTAAATGTAGGCGGTCATATTCGTTTAATAAACTTCCCTGGGGCTTCAATGGATTTTGGGGCGACACTACTAACCACACCTGTTTCAGGTCTGAATGATTGGCTACAAAACTCGCCACCATCAAGTGGCCGTTGTGTATGGGATTAAATGAACCAAAAAACAAACCTATCTTCATTTTAGTAATTAATTGATTATCAATTGTTTATGCAGATTTAGGGGCAATGAAAATACTATCTGCTTCGTTCATTCTTAAGCTGAGTAAATAACCAGCTACCGAAATTGAAATAGGATCACCGAGGGGTGCAATTTGCTCCACCGTGATTAACTCTCCTGGTATACAACCCATTTCCATTAACTTCAAAAAGATATCATCGTTTTCAAAAGAATGAATAATGCCCGACTCCCCCATTTTTAATTCAGATAGTTTCCTCATAATAATATTACAAAGATAGTTGTTGGATTACAGAAATAGTTACGAAATTTGGAGCATTGAATAACAATCTATTATGAGCAAGACCATCTCTTTTAATAAAGCGGATAAAAACCTGACCCTAGGTAATCGAGTGGCGCTAAGGACCTTCATTGAAAAGCAATTCAAGAAGCAAGGTAAAGAGATACAATCATTGCAATATGTTTTTTGCTCCGATCAGTATTTATTGAATATTAATAAAACCTTCCTAAATCACGATTATTACACAGATATTATAAGTTTTGATTTGTCCGAAACAAAGGCTGTCCTAATTGGTGAGGTTTATATAAGTGTGGATCGAGTAAAGGACAACTCAATTACCCATCAAACTGCCTTCACCGAAGAAATTCTTAGGGTTATTTTTCATGGCGCCCTCCATTTTTGTGGTTTTAAGGATAAAAAGCCGGCCGACGCCAAAGAAATGCGTGCTCAGGAGAATAAATGGTTAAAGTCCTATCTAAAATCCATTTCCTAATTCCAAGTGCCGCTCAAATATGTTCCACATGGAACATGTGATTAAATTTCTAAATTATCGAATCAAAAGGTTCCACATGGAACATCTCTGCGAATTAGTACTTTTTTACTATTAAATGAATTGCTTGGTATTCAATACAGGCTTATCTTTACACACTTATATGTTTCCAAAATACAATGTCATAGTAGTAGGTGCTGGCCACGCGGGCTGTGAAGCAGCAGCAGCAGCAGCCAATATGGGCTCCAAGGTTCTATTGGTGACCATGAATATGCAAACCATTGCTCAAATGAGTTGTAACCCAGCTATGGGTGGCATTGCTAAGGGTCAGATAGTAAGGGAGATTGATGCACTTGGAGGTTATAGTGGCATTGTAAGTGACTTAAGTACTATTCAATTTAGAATGCTTAATAAGAGTAAGGGTCCGGCTATGTGGAGTCCTAGAGCACAAAATGACCGTATGCTTTTTGCTACCAAATGGAGGGAAATGCTAGAAAATACACCTAATGTCGATTTTTACCAGGATTCGGTACATGAATTGATCATTAGAAATAATAAGGCCTGTGGAGTTATAACGAGCCTAGGACACAAAATCGAATCAGATGCTGTCGTTATTACAAGTGGGACTTTCTTAAATGGAATTATTCATATAGGTGAAAAACAAATAGGCGGGGGAAGGGTGGCCGAAAAAGCATCTACAGGTATTACAGAACAATTGGTCTCCTTTGGATTAGAGGCGGACAGATTAAAAACAGGAACACCGCCAAGGGTAGATGGACGTAGTCTTGACTATAGTAAGATGGAAGAGCAAAAAGGAGATGATGAGGTGGTAGGTTTCTCCTATTTAAAAACGCCCAGGGTAAAACCAGAAGATCAGCGTTCTTGTCATATCACCTACACTGATACTAAAGTTCATGAAATATTAAAAACAGGATTTGATCGTAGCCCAATGTACCAGGGTCGAATAGGTGGGGTTGGGCCAAGATATTGTCCAAGTATTGAAGATAAGATTAATAGATTCGCTGACAGAGAAAGGCATCAACTATTTGTTGAGCCTGAGGGTTGGAATACAGTAGAGATATATGTAAATGGATTTAGTACAAGTTTACCAGAAGAGATTCAATACGAAGCTCTTCGTATGGTACCTGGTTTTGAAAAAGCTAGGATGTTTAGACCGGGATATGCGATTGAGTATGATTATTTTCAACCTACCCAGCTTACTTATACACTTGAAACCAAGGCGCTCGAAAACTTATATTTCGCAGGTCAAATAAATGGAACAACGGGCTATGAAGAAGC
This sequence comes from uncultured Bacteroidota bacterium, assembly GCA_903824725.1. GTDB lineage: Bacteria > Bacteroidota > Bacteroidia > Chitinophagales > Chitinophagaceae > Sediminibacterium. The sequence continues at coordinate 73,682 of CAIJXU010000093.1, forward strand.
AGCTTGCCAGGGAATTATGGCAGGAATGAATGCACATTTGAAAATTAACAATCAAGCACCTCTTATATTACAAAGAAGTGAGGCATATATTGGCGTATTAATTGATGATTTAATCAGTAAAGGGACCGAGGAGCCTTATCGCATGTTTACTTCTCGTGCCGAATTTAGAACCTTATTAAGACAGGATAATGCAGATCTGCGCCTAACTGAAATGAGTTATAAATTAGGATTAGCAAAGGAAGAAAGAATGCGCAGGGTGGAAGAAAAAATTAAACAAGTAGCTGGTATTAAAACAATATTAAATACCGAATCTATTGAACCAAATACCATCAATGAATTTTTAACAGACATTGATTCAGCCAATATAACGGAAAAGCAAAAAGCTTCAAAACTTGTGCTACGACCCAATATTAGCCTACAACAAATTCTTACGAATAATACTTTACTTGCCGAAAAATTAGTAGAATTTGATACTGAGTGTTTAGAACAAGCCGAAATTCAAATTAAATACGAGCGCTATATTGAAAAAGAAAAAGAGATTGTAGAACGCATGGCAACACTTGAAAATAAAACGATACCCGCTAATTTTGATTACGATAAATTATCTGCGATATCAATCGAAGCCTTACAAAAATTTAAAAAAATCAGACCGCTCACCCTGGGTCAAGCAAGCAGAATAAGTGGCGTAAATCCTAGTGATGTTCAAATATTGATGGTTCATATGGGTCGATAAGTGAATACATTAAAAGGGGTTGTAATATTCGGCTACCCTTTATCAAAAAAATCAAGTTTTTAAAGTATTCACAATTAGTTTTTTGTAGCTTTAAAATCCTTCTTAGGAAAATTTTAAACAAACAAAAATCAGTTGCGTATGAAGCGTTTTTTATCAACTCTTGTTTTTGCGTGTATGGTTATTATTACACAAGCACAGGAGTCGTTCCCAATTAATGGAGTAAGAGATATTCGTAATGGATTGTATGCATTTACGAATGCCACTATTATTCAAAATGAAAACACTAAAATTGAAAAAGGTGTTTTAATTATAAAAATGGGTAAAATAGTAGCAGTGGGTAACAACCTCACCGTGCCCGCCGAAGCCATCGTTATAGATTGTGCAGGCAGATATATTTACCCATCGTTTATTGATCCATTAACTGATTATGGAGTTGTAGCAACTAAACGCGCGGCAGGTGGATTTAATTTTGGTGCTCCTGGACAGTTTATTTCAAACAAACCTGGTCCTTATAATTGGAACCAGGCTATAAGACCTGAAATTAATGCAGTCGAAGTTTTTGTTAATGACGAAGCAACAGCTAGTGGTTATCGTGCCAATGGTTTTGGGGCCGTCTTCACACATTTAAAAGATGGTTTAGCGCGTGGAACGGGTGCGGTCGTAAGTTTAGCAACCGAAAATAATAATACTGCTGTTCTAAAAACAAAGGCAGCATCGGTATATTCATTTGATAGAGGAACCTCAACTCAATCTTACCCAAGTAGCTTAATGGGAAGTATTGCGGTATTACGTCAAACCTATTTAGATGCCAAATGGTATCAAACCAAGCCTGTTAGTGAGGGTACCAATCTTTCATTGGAAGCATGGAATAATAATCAACCAATGCCACAAATTTTTTCAACCGACGATAAGTGGAATGCCGTGCGTGCTGATCGAGTTGGAGATGAGTTTGGAGTACAGTATATTATTAGAGGTGGTGATAATGGTTATCAACGCATTGATGAAATGGCAAAAACCAAAGCATCTTTTATTTTGGGTGTTGATTTTCCAATTGCAATGGATGTAGAGGATCCAACAGATGCGCGTTTTGTTTCATTAGCAGATATGAAGCACTGGGAATTAGCTCCTACGAATTTAAGTGCCTTCGAAAAAGCAAATATTGTTTTTAGTATTACATCGGGCGATATGAAAGATTCAAAACAATTTTTAGCGAATGTTAAAAAAGCGATACAATATGGTTTAAGCGAATCAAAAGCATTAGAAGCTTTAACCAAAATCCCTGCAACTCAATTGGGCGTGTATGATCAAGTGGGATCTATTGAAACAGGAAAATGGGCAAACTTTATCATTACCACCGAGCCCGTCTTTTCTAATAATGCAAAAATTATCGAAAACTGGGTACAAGGAAACAAATATGAAGTAAACGAGGCAGAATGGAAAAGCTTAGCCGGAAAGTATAAATTGTCAATAAATAAAAACGGAACCACAACTGATTATCAGTTAGAAGTGAAAAAAGATTTATCTGCATCTATTATAGGAACAGATACCTTAACAGCAAAAATTACAGTAACCGAATCTTTAATTAAAATAAACTTTCCTACTAAAAAAGGAAGGGGTGCGGAACAGCTAAGATTGAGCGGTGTTGTAGCAGATAATACTTGGTCTGGTGTTGGTACAGATGGCGCTGGAAGCAAAACCACATGGACTGCATCCTTTACTGGAGCAATCGCTGCTGCTATTGAAAACAGGCGACCAACAGATAGCGTTAAAACCATTTCAAAAATAACCTTCCCTTTTGTAGGTTATGGAAACGAAGTCGTACCTAAACAAGAAACTATTTTAATTAAAAACGCTACTGTGTGGACCAATGAAAAAGAGGGCATTTTACAAAATACTGATGTATTAATTAAAGCAGGAAAAATTAGTAAAATAGGAAAAGGTATTAGTGATGCAGCAGCAAGAGTGATAGACGGAACAGGTAAACACCTTAGTGCGGGTATTATTGACGAGCACTCTCATATTGCAGCAATGTCTATCAACGAAGGTGGGCAATCGGTAACTTCAGAAGTTCGTATTGCCGATAATTTAAATCCCGAGGATATAAATATATATCGTCAATTAAGTGGCGGTGTTACCAGCTCACATATTTTACACGGTTCTGCAAACACGATTGGTGGACAAACTCAGTTAATTAAATTACGTTGGGGTGCAAACGATGAGGGATTAAAATTTGCAGGAGCAGATGGGTTTATAAAATTTGCATTAGGTGAAAACGTAAAGCGCACCACTAGCCAAAGCAACAATCGATATCCAGATACAAGAATGGGTGTAGAAGAAGTTTTAAATGATGCTTTTGATAGAGCAGTAGATTATCAAAAAACTTTAAAAGCAAACCCTGCAGCTCGTCATGATTTAGAATTAGATGCCCTAGTTGAGATTATGAATAAAAAACGTTTCATTACTTGTCACTCTTATGTTCAACCTGAAATTACCTATATGATGCGAGTTGGTGAAAAATATGGATTTACAGTGAACACCTTTACGCACATATTAGAGGGTTATAAAGTAGCAGATAAAATGAAAAAGCATGGCGCAAGCGCCTCCACTTTCTCTGATTGGTTTATGTATAAAACCGAAGTACAAGACGCGATTGCTTATAACGCTGCAATAATGCAAAAAGTGGGTTTAAATGTTTGTATTAATTCCGACGATGCTGAAATGGCTCGTCGCCTGAATCAAGAAGCTGGTAAAATTGTAAAATACGGTGGGGTTAGTGAGGAAGATGCATTGAAAATGATCACCTTAAATCCAGCTAAAGCTTTGCATGTTTCTGATAAAGTGGGAAGTATTAAAACGGGTAAAGACGCAGATGTCGTCTTGTGGACAGATCATCCTTTAAGCATTTATGCAAAAGTTGAAAACACAATAGTAGATGGTATTGTTTATTTTGATAGAAGTAAAGATGCCGAAATGAGTAAAAAAATTACCAACGAAAAAACGAAGTTAATTCAAAAAATGTTGGGTGAAAAAAGAGCGGGCATGCCAATGCGAGGCGCTGCTCCCAGTTTTCAAGTTCTTTTAACCTGTGGTGATCACGAACACGAAGATCATATGGCCACCATTTATGAAAATCAAAATAATTAATTTATGCAAAACAAATATTCAAAATTATTTATAGCTTCTATTTCTTTATTGGCTATTACTGCATCCGCACAAGAAACGGTTTATCCAGTATTACCACAAAAGGGAATCACGGCAATCACTCATGCATCAGTGCATGTTGGAAATGGAACCGTATTATCCGACGCCACCATATTATTTGAAAAAGGAAAAATTACAGCAGTTGGTAATGGCATTGCTTTACCAAAAGGGGCTACCGAAATTGATGCAACAGGTAAAGAGGTGTATCCTGGATTAATTTTACCGAACTCCTCATTAGGATTGCGTGAAATTAGTAGTGGTGTTAGGGGAAGTAACGACTTTCAAGAAATAGGCGACAACAACTCCGATATTCGCAGCATTGTTTCATATAATACAGACTCAAAAATCATCAATGTATTGCGTGCTAATGGTATTTTATTAGCACAGGTATCTCCTGCTGGTGATTTAATTGAAGGAAGATCAAGCGTGGTACAATTAGATGCATGGAATTATGAAGACGCCGAATACAAAGCCAACACTGGTATGTTTATTAACATGCCCTCTCTAATGGTCCGTCGTGGGGGTCGCGGTGGTTTTATGCGTCAACCAGGCGGCGGGAGTGATCCGGTTAAATCAGCTTTTGAAAAAATTGAAATTATTAAAAACTACCTGACCGATGCAAAAGCATATTGTCAAGAAAAAATACACACGAATAATAATTTAAAACTAGAAGCGGCGCGCGCTTTGTTTGAAGGTCAAACAAAATTATATGTTCGTGCAAACGAAGTAAAACAAATGTTAATCGCAATTGATTTAGGAAAAACATTTGGTATTAATATTGTTATTGTAGGTGGATCTGAAAGCTTTCAAATTGCGGGTCTTTTAGCTGAAAATAAAATTCCAGTCATTTTAGATCAAGAACATGCACTTCCTGCTACCGAAGATGACGATATTGATCAACCTTATAAAACACCTGCTCAATTACAAAAAGCAGGCGTCTTGTTTGCTTTAAACGATATGTCTGATAATTCCAAACAAAGAAACCTAAGCTTTAACGCTGGTACCGCAGCAACCTATGGTTTAAGTAAAGAAGAAGCGCTTTCGGCCATTACATTAAACGCAGCAAAAGTTTTGGGAATAGATAATATCACAGGATCTATCGAAACAGGAAAAGATGCCAATATCATCATCAGCACGGGAGATATATTGGATATGAGGGGCAACCAATTGACACAAGCCTTTATTCAGGGCCGTATGATTTCACTAGATAATAAACAGCTTCAATTATACGAGCGTTATAAACATAAGTATAGTATAAAATAAATATTTTGACCGGCCACTTGTTAAGTGGCCGTTTTTTTTGGGTATCTTAGCAACATGTCTAAAAAACTATTTTTATTGGATGCGCTGGCCTTAATTTACCGCGCTTATTATGCACTAATTCGTACACCTCGTATCACGACAACGGGTATTAACACCAACGCACAGTTTGGCTTTACCAATACCCTACTTGAAATTATACGCAAGGAAAACCCCACTCATATTGCAGTGTGCTTTGATACGCATGCACCTACTGAAAGGCATACCGATTTCGCAGATTATAAAGCCAACCGACAAGAAACACCCGAGGACTTATTAAGCTCCCTTCCTCATATTAAGGCTATTATCGAAGGATTTAATATACCAGTTATTGAATATGACGGATATGAAGCAGACGATATCATAGGCACCCTTGCTTGGCAAGCTGCGGACTTGGGTTATGAGGTTTATATGGTAACTCCAGACAAAGACTATGGTCAATTGTTAATACACCCCAATGTATTTATATGGAAGCCTCCTGCGTTTGGGAATAAGGAAGAAATTGTAGATGCTAAAAAAATTTGTGAGAAGTGGGATATACAAAGGGTGGAACAGGTGATTGATATGTTGGGTTTAATGGGGGACGCATCAGATAATATTCCGGGGATTCCGGGCGTGGGAGAAAAAACAGCAGCTAAACTTTTGAAATTATACGATACGTTAGAGGGTGTCTTAGATAATGCAGATAAAATTACGGGTGCAATGGGTGAAAAAGTGCGTGCAGGAAAAGCGTCTGCTATTATGAGTAAGAAATTAGCAACAATTATAACCAATGTACCAGTACAATTTCATGAAGAAGATTTTAGATTAAAAGAAAAAAACAAAGCAGCGCTTACCGAAATATTCAATGAGCTAGAATTTAAAACCTTAGGCAAAAGAATATTAGGTGATGATTTTGCAATTACCAATACCCCTTCAAAAAACGAAGATCGGGAAGCTCAACAACAAACTGATTTATTTGGTAACACAGTAAATGTAAAACCCAAAAAACAAAAAGCAAGTAAAAAAGCAGGTGAAGACGAAATCATCACTACAGATGAAGAGGAGGATAATAGTGATGAAAATGATTTTGGTGGAATGGAAGCGGCGCTTGTTGTTAATAAAAATATTGACAACACCGCTCACGATTATAAATCGGTTATTGGTGAAAAAGCAATTGATGAATTAATTGCTGTGCTATTAAAACAAAAAGAAATTTGTATTGATACGGAAACAACCGGCGTGGATGCTAATAATGTTTCATTAGTAGGATTAAGTTTTTCATTTAAAGAACACGAAGGCTATTATATTCCTGTTGAAGATGATGGTGATGGGAAAACGGGAGCAACGTTTATATTAAAAAAATTTAAACCACTTTTTGAGGATGTAAACATTACTTGGATAGGACAAAACTTAAAATATGATTTTTTGGTTTTGAAATGGTATGGAGTTGAGTTAAAAGGAAAAACCTTTGATACTATGTTGGCACACTATGTGATAGAACCAGAAGGCAGGAGGGGTATGGATTTGCTTAGTGCACAATTTTTAGGATATGAGCCAGTATCTATCACCACCATCATTGGTAAGAAGGGGAAAAATCAAGGCAGTATGCGCGATGCGCCTATTGAACAAATAACACAATACGCCGCCGAAGATGCAGATATTACACTTCAGCTTAAAAATTGTTTTGCACCACTCGTTAAAAAAAGAGGGGTTGAACAAATTTTTAACGAAGTAGAAAATCCGCTCGTACGCGTTTTGGTAGATATGGAATACGAGGGTGTGAAAGTAGATACCGCTTTTTTAAGTGAATATAGCAAGGTGTTAGAGGTAGATGCAAAAATTAGCGAAGAGCGGGTATATGAACAAGCGGGAGTAAGATTTAATTTAGCTTCTCCAAAACAATTAGGTGAAGTGTTGTTTGATATTTTAAAATTAGATGCAAAAGCTAAAAAAACAAAAACCGGACAATACGCAACCGGCGAAGATGTTTTACAAAAAATGGCAGCCAAGCATAAAATAGTAGACGACATTTTAAATTTTAGAGAACTAACCAAATTAAAATCTACCTATGTCGATTCTGTTCCAGCTTTAATAAATCCAAAAACGGGTCGAATTCATACAAGCTATGCACAAGCAGTGGCGGTAACGGGAAGATTAAGCAGCACCAACCCAAATTTGCAAAATATTCCAATAAGAAGTGAGCGTGGTCGAGAAATAAGAAAAGCATTTATTCCAAGAGATCCGAGCCGCGTTTTAATCAGTGCAGATTATTCACAAATAGAATTAAGAATTGTCGCGGCCATGAGTGGTGATCCTAATATGTGCGAAGCTTTTAAACAAGGGAAAGATATACATACCGCTACCGCTGCAAAAGTGTATGGCATTGAAGAAAGTGCAGTGACAAAGGAAATGCGCTATAAGGCGAAAAGTGTCAACTTTGGAATTATATATGGGCAGGGTGCTTTTGGCTTAGCAGAAAACCTAGGTATTCCAAGAGCGGAGGCAAAAGAAATCATTGATAATTATAAAAAGGAGTTTCCTAATATTCAGTTATACATGGACCAACAAATACACAAGGCCAAGGAGATTGGATATGTTGAAACATTAATGGGACGCAAGCGCTGGCTAAGAGATATTAATAGTAGTAATTTTACCGTTCGAGGATTTGCAGAACGAAATGCGATTAACTCTCCTATTCAGGGTTCGGCAGCTGATATGATTAAATTGGCGATGATAAAAATTCATGCTGAAATGAAAAAATCAAAATGGGATTCTAAAATGATTTTACAAGTACACGATGAATTGGTTTTTGATGCAACAGAAAAAGAGGTACCCGCACTAAAGGAGTTAATATTGAATTGTATGAAAACAGCAATGGAATTACCCAATGGTGTTCCTGTTGAAGCCGAAGTGGGTGTTGGAAAAAACTGGTTAGAGGCGCACTAAACTATCCTTTCTTTTTATAAACAGGAACGGTGCTGCAGGGTTCACCATACATAATGCTTTTTACAGTAGGCCTTATTTTTTGTGTAATCGCTATATAGGCCGACTCGCCAATAGGCGTATCACCACAACCTTTGATCACTACGCGTTGATCTAAATAATCATTTGCATTAATTGCAAAAATTCCTTGTAATAATATTTGTTCGCGAACCCTAGATTCGTCACCAAAAAAAACAGAGTGTGCAAACGGATTAAGACAGGAAACCACTAACATATTAGCCCACATTGGAATAATAGCATCTGTAGAGCAAAAAATTCCCACAATTTTATTTTCATATTGAGACCAGTCAATTTCATTAAGAGAGGTTCTAAACTCTTTTTCTTTTAAAATTAGTTCTTTAAATAAAAAAGGCTTTATATCAAAAACAACCACCTCGTTGCTAGGAATAAATTCAGCAAGATCAACACTGACCAGGCCACTTTCGGCCACCTTATTAATAAACGGTTCTGACATAAAGCAAAATTAAGTACTATTTTGTTGTGATGTTGTCGAACTTAGAAAAAGAAAGGGCCCCGATAAATCGGAGCCCTGTATCATTATTAGGGGGAAATATTAATAAATCTTATTTCTGTTGTCTTTTATGTTAGCCGCTTTTTTAAGCGCTACACTGGTTCTAAACATAACATTTCTAAGGCGTTGAAGGCTTTCGTCATTAAACAACGAGGGGTCTTGTTGTGTTGCCTTTGCTCCTAGCGCACTTACACTTAACACAAAAACCCCTGAATTTCCTGCGATGGGCTCACTTACCTTATTAATTAGGTTTTTATTAAACGCAGCCCCTACCACTTTTGGTTCATTTCCTATATTAGGAAGTGTTGAAAAACTATAAACAATACTATCTAGTTTTTGAATGGATGTTTTTCCACTAGTAGCATATGCCTCTAATGTATTACCCTTAAATGTATTTTTTATAATTGTCGCTTTTTTCTGATCTCTAATAATTCCTTCTACTTGAGGTCTTCCAGCTTCAACACTCATTAAACCCTTTTTTTCTTCACTTGTAATGATCGCCACTAAATAATTATCTGCCACTTCAAATGGTTCAGAAACATCATTAACATCCTTATCAAAAACCCAGCGCACCATCGATCTTGAATCTCCAACACCTTGTATACTAAAATCATTTAGCTTTATGCCCGTAGCAGGAAGCGCTTGTTTATTAATTTTTACAGCATTCGTGTTAAAACTTTTTTGATCAGAACAAGAGGTTGCAAACTGTGCCGCAGCAGTTGATGCTGCATTAATGGTTTCAGAACTTGGTAATAATGGCTTAGATAAATAAGCAATTTTATAAGCGGGGGATCTTGGTGTTTGTTTTAAAACCTCAACATAATGATAACCAATTTCGGTTTTTATAACCTGTTTGGTTCCTACAGGATTACTAAAAGAGAAATCATTAAAAATAGGAGTCATTTGTGCTTGAGGAAACATTTCAATTTTTCCGTTCATTGTTTTACTACTTTGATCATCGGAGTATTTTAGACATAGCGCATCAAAAGAAGCGCCGCCCTTAATTGCAATACTAATACTATCAGCTAATTTTTTTGCAACGCTGTCTATTTTAATTTGTTGTCCGTTTTGAGGATTTATAGTGGCAATTAAAATATGTCTTACACTTGCGCTATCGGGCCACTGTGTTACACCAACCACCTTTGCAATCGTATAGTTTTTTGAATCTAAATAAGGACCAAAGACGCCGCCAATAGGTAAAGAAAGGATAGAATCTTTTTGAGGAACCTGTATTCTATTTTTACTTAAAAAGCTATTATAATATACATTTTCTGTTCCAACTTTATTTAGGAAGGCGGTCACATCTGTTGTCTTTTTAAAATCTTCTTTTAAAGCTGCGGTTTGTGTATATGCAGCAACCGAATCATTATGAGATGGCGCAGCGCTAAAAGCAACAAAACTAATATTTCTAGTTGTTTCATCAACTTGATAAGCTGGTGCGTTTTCTTTTAAATAAGATTCTACCTCTTGATTAGATACTTTTATAGTGCTGTCTATTATTGAATTATAAGGAACACCAACAAGTGAAATATTTGATATTGCTTTTGTTTCTGCAAATTCTTTATCGGATAACCACTTAGGTAGTTGAATACCCTTAATTACCAAAGCCTGGTATTTACTTCTTTGTCTATTTTCGATAGAGGGAGCAATGTAAAAGTTTTCTATTTGATTGATTTGGTCTTTGTTTTTGCTCTTTTTAATTTGCGCAATCGCTTGTCTTGCATCATTAACTCTAAACTCACCAGTTGCCCTATCTGTAAACTCTTGTTTAAAAGGAGATTCATTTCCAAACAATACATCATTAAGCTCTTTATTACCTACGGTGATGCCTAGCTTTTCTTCTTCTGATTTAAACAACAAAAGATCAACCTCTTGATTCCATAAAAAACCAATAATTTGTTCTCTTTTAATGCCCTGTGAAGCATAGTTTTGAACTTGTATCTCTACTTTTTGCTCGAATTCACTTTTCTTAATTTCGGTGCCATTTACTGATCCAAGGGTATTGGTATCACTACCCCTGTTTTGACGGCCCACTCCATCTTGTAATATAAAAGCAACGAGTGCTATTACAATAATAGTAAAGATGATCCAAGCACCTCTTTCGCGAATGTTCTGAATAATTGACATATATCTATAATTATAGGAGAGCAAAAATAATGTTTTCTAGCGTCTAAATGGGCGTCTGGGGTGAATTTTGGGGTGTTTTTTTAATAAAAGCCTAATAATAAATACACATTGGCCACGTGGATAAATTAAAAATTGGTGGATATCTAGCCCTTTTACCTGTATAAACCTGCAGAAAAATAGAATAACAAAATTAGGTGGGTTTAATAACTAACTATTTTAGATTTTAAAGGTGTTGTTATCCCCGTTAATTAACAGTGTATAATTTGTTTATTAAAAATTAAAGTATAAAATAT
>CAIJXU010000094.1 GCA_903824725.1 uncultured Bacteroidota bacterium
ATAAATGTAAATAACAAAAAATACTTCTATAAATCAATGCAGTATTGAATTATAGAAAATAATGTTTCCAAAGTCAAAATTTTCATTGTGGAAAAAAACTAAGTTATTCCCACTTTAAAATGAAAAAAGGGACTGAATTTTTAATTTTCAGTCCCTTTTTAGAGCTTTTTGAGAAGTATTTATATAGACTGTACAAACAAACTAGCATCTTTTGAAGCAAGGAGGGTAGATCCAGTTAGGAAAATATCTACTTGTCGGGCACATTCACGGCCTTCACTAATAGCCCAAACTACTAAAGATTGCCCACGACGCATATCACCTGCTGTAAAAACTTTGGCCACATTTGTTTTATAAGCTTGTTCGGTTGCTTTTACATTTCCTCGTTCATCCAATTCAATATCTAATTCATCTAATATGCCAGTAGGGTCAGGATGTAAAAATCCCATAGCTAAGAAAGCCAATTCACAAGGGATCTCTCTTATACTACCTTCCTTTTCAGTAAACTTGGACGGTCGTCCATCAGGGCTACTGGTCCATTCAAGGTCCACAATTTGTAAAGCTTTTAAATTCCCTTTTTCATCACCAATAAAGGCTTTGGTAGCAACCCCCCAAATTCTATCTGTTCCTTCTTCGTGCGAGGAGGTTGTTTTTAGTATCATAGGATAGGTGGGCCATGGCATATATTCAGCCCTTGATTCAGGGGGCTTGGGTAGTAATTCAAATTGAGTGATGGATTTGGCTTGTTGTCTGTTAGAAGTACCAACGCAATCACTTCCTGTATCACCACCTCCAATGACTACTACATTTTTTTTGTTCGCATTGATTTCGTTTTCTTCTATATTAATAGCACTCACTCTTTTATTTTGTTGCTTTAAAAATTCCATGGCATAATGTACTCCCTTCAAATCACGCCCTGGGATATTTAAGTCTCTTGGTATGGTAGAACCTCCTGCTAAAACAACGGCATGGTAATCACGCATAATATCATTGACCCTAATGTTTACGCCTACATTCGCGTTACAAATAAATTGGATCCCTTCTTGCTCCAATACAGCAATTCTTCGTTCAACTACTGTTTTATCTAATTTAAAATCAGGAATGCCAAAACGTAATAAGCCTCCTGGTTTAGGATCGCGCTCAAATACAGTGACTTCATGACCTGCATAATTTAATTGTGCAGCAGTAGCCAAACCAGCGGGACCTGATCCAATTACCGCTACTTTTTTACCTGTCCTCACATTGGGTTTACGTGGAGTGACAAATCCTTTTTCAAATGCAATCTCAATAATATGTTTTTCAATTTCCTCAATGGCTACGGCTGGCTGATTAATACCTAACACACAAGCGCTTTCGCATGGTGCAGGACAAATACGTCCAGTGAATTCTGGAAAATTATTAGTTGATATTAAAATTTCGTAGGCCTCTTTCCATTCTTGTCGATATACTGCGTCATTAAATTCAGGGATAATATTTCCTAGAGGACATCCGTTGTGACAAAAAGGGACCCCGCAATTCATACACCTTGCTGATTGCTCGTTTAATTTTTTTTCTGGGAATAAAGACACAAACTCTTTATAATTCTGTTTCCTTTCCGTTACAGTTAATTTGGAAGGAAGCTCCCTTGTAAATTCTTTAAATCCTGTTGGTTTGCCCATATACTTTATTTTGCTGCCATCATTTTTTCCTTTTGTAATTGCAAAGCTTTTTTGTAATCACGAGGGAATACTTTGATAAAGTGTTTTAATTGATGATCAAAGTCGGCTAAAATAAATTTAGCGACTGAACTTCTAGTTTTGTCAAAATGTTGTTGAATTAAGTTTTTCAACAAATTCGCATCTTCTCCTTGAACAGGATCTAAATCCACCATTTCTTTATTGCACATGGATTCGAAATTATTTTGTACATCATATATATATGCAATACCGCCGCTCATGCCCGCTGCAAAATTGCGCCCTGTTGCGCCTAAGATAACGGCTGTGCCTCCTGTCATATATTCGCAGCCATGGTCTCCCACACCTTCTACAACTACGCTTGCACCTGAATTTCGAACAGCAAATCGCTCTCCAGCTTTTCCTCTTATAAATGCAATACCACTGGTAGCACCATACAAAGCTACGTTTCCAATAATAATATTTTCTTCAGGAATAAAGCTTGCTTTTTTATCAGGGTATACAATTAATTGTGCACCACTAAGTCCTTTTCCAAAATAATCATTGGCATCACCTTCTAATTCTAAAGTAACTCCTTTGGTATTGAATGCACCAAAGCTTTGTCCAGCTGTTCCTTTAAATGTAAAATGAATAGTATCCTCAGGTAAGCCATCTGCTTTGTATACTTTAGTTATCTCATTGGAGACAATAGTGCCGGTCGTACGATCGGTATTTTTTATAGGAAAATCAGCAACTACTTTTTTTCTTTCCAAAAGAGCAGGTTGGGCAGCAGCTAATAATTTCCAATCCAATACATCGGCTAATAAATGGTCCTGTGCCTCAGTTTGGTATAAACCAACTCCGTGTTCAGCAGGTTCTTTATATAGTACATCACTTAAATCTAAGTTTTTGTATTTCCAATGATTGATATTTTCGCGCATGGTTAATGCATCCACTTGTCCCACCATTTCATTAATAGTTCGATAGCCTAATTCAGCCATGATTTCACGAAGCTCTTCTGTTATAAATTCAAAAAAACGAACCACATGATCGGGATCGCCTGTAAATCTTTTACGTAATTCAGGATCCTGCGTTGCTACACCCACAGGACAAGTATTCATATGACACTTGCGCATCATGATGCAACCTTCTACAATTAATGCAGCTGTTGCTACACCCCATTCTTCGGCACCTAATAAAGTAGCAATCGCAATATCGCGACCTGTTTTCATTTGGCCATCGGCTTGTACAACTACACGACTACGAAGTTTATTTTTTACTAAGGTTTGATGTGTCTCTGCCAAACCCAATTCCCAAGGTAAGCCTGCATGTTTGATAGAACTTAATGGGGAAGCACCCGTGCCTCCATCAAAGCCAGCAATTAAAACAACATCTGCTTTTGCTTTGGTAACTCCTGCAGCAATGGTGCCAACACCTGCTTTGGAAACTAATTTTACATTAATTCTGGCAGCACGGTTTGCATTTTTTAAATCAAATATGAGTTGAGATAAATCTTCAATAGAATAAATATCATGATGGGGTGGAGGTGAAATTAATCCAACACCCGGTGTTGCGTGTCTAGTTTTACCAATCCAATCATCTACTTTATCTCCAGGTAATTGCCCGCCTTCTCCTGGTTTTGCACCTTGTGCCATTTTAATTTGTAGTTCATCTGCTTCAGACAAATAATAACTAGTGACACCAAAGCGCGCACTCGCCACTTGTTTGATGGCGCTGCGCATAGAATCCCCATTCGGTAATTTTTGATAACGAATTTCATCTTCGCCACCTTCTCCTGTATTACTTTTTCCGCCTAAACGGTTCATCGCAATAGCTAGTGTTGTATGCGCTTCCCATGATATGGAACCAAAGGACATGGCACCTGTTGCAAATCTTTTGTAGATAGCACTAGCTGGTTCAACCTCGTCAATAGAAATAGATGGTCGAGTAGGTTTAAAATTAAATAAGCTTCTTAGTGTGCAAGCTTTTTCAGTTTGATCGTTTACTAATTTTGAATATTTTTTAAAACTAGGGTAATCATTCATTTTAGTGGAATGCTGTAATAAATGAATGGTTTGTGGATTGAATAAATGAAATTCTCCACGGCGTTTCCATTGGTAAACACCCCCTTCGGCCAAACGATCAACAGGAGATGATTTTTTAGCAAAGGCTAAATCATGTTTTGCTAAAATTTCTTTTGCTATTTCATCTAATCCCATGCCATTGATTCGAGAAGTAGCGCCTGTAAAATGTTTGTTGACTACTTCTTTATTAATTCCAATAATTTCAAAAATTTGCGCGCCTTGATATGATTGCAAAGTGGAGATACCCATCTTTGAAAACACTTTGTACAAACCTTCATTCACGGCTTTGATATAATTCTTCTTTAATTTTTCGGCGTCGTATTCGGATTTTATTTTGTCAAATAATTTCATATCCCTTATAGTGGACAATGCCATATAAGGATTAATTGCAGTGGCACCAAAGCCTATTAAACAAGCATAATGGTGCACTTCCCAAACATCACCTGCTTCAACAATGATGCCTACTTTTCCTCTAAGTCCTTTTCTAATTAAGTGATGGTGTACACTTGAGCATGCTAATAAAGTAGGAATGGC
The DNA here is from genome assembly GCA_903824725.1 of uncultured Bacteroidota bacterium. Lineage (GTDB taxonomy): Bacteria > Bacteroidota > Bacteroidia > Chitinophagales > Chitinophagaceae > Sediminibacterium. The sequence continues at coordinate 4,268 of CAIJXU010000094.1, forward strand.
AGCGTGTTCAGAGTCTATAGATCGATCTGTTAAAATAAGTACTTCGAAACCATCTTCCACAGCGTCAACTGCATAACGACATAAACGATCCAATCCTCTTTTTAAAGAACCTTCTTTTCCGTCGGCCCTAAAATAACATTGTAATGTTTTCGCTTGAAAAACACCGGTATCAATACTTCTTATTTTTTCTAATTCGTGGTTGGATAAAATGGGATGCTTTAAGGCAACACAATGGCTGGCCATTGGATCTTCGGTTAACAAATTTCCTTGGCTACCCACAAAATTGGCTAAGGACATCACCATTCTTTCGCGAATAGGATCAATTGGGGGATTGGTTACTTGTGCAAATAATTGTTTAAAGTAACTCGAGATATGCTGTGGTTGATCACTTAAAACGGCTAATGGCGTATCTGTTCCCATTGATCCAATTGGCTCCTTGCCATCAATAGCCATAGGTGTAATGATATTTTCTAAATCTTCCTTGCTGTATCCAAATGCCTTTTGATATTTAAAAATTTGATCGTGTTCTAAATGTGTAAATTGAATGCGAGGCTCAGGTAATTCTTCTAAACGAATTTTATATTTATTTAACCAATCAGCATAAGGTTGTTGCGCACATATGGTTTGTTTTAAATCATTATCGCTAATAATTTTTCCTGCTTCCATATCTACCACAAACATTTTACCTGGTTGTAAACGACCTTTTTCAATAATGATGGCTGGATCAATGGGTAATGCACCTGTTTCAGATGCCATAATCACTCGATCGTCATTAGTGACACAATACCTTGAAGGTCTTAATCCGTTTCGGTCTAATGTGGCACCAATTATTTTTCCATCTGTAAATGAAATGGAAGCTGGACCATCCCATGGTTCCATAATAGCAGCATGAAATTCGTAAAATGCTTTTTTAATCGGGTCCATTAATTCATTACCATCCCATGCTTCAGGAATCAACATCATCATCACATGGGGTAAAGAACGTCCAGATAAAGTAAGTAATTCAATTACATTATCCAAGCAAGCTGAATCCGATTGCCCTGTTGTAACAACAGGTAAAATCATATCTAATTCCTCCTTTGTAAAATAAGGAGAGAAGAAGCTATTTTCATTGGATCTAAGCCAATTTAAATTGCCTTGTAAAGTATTAATCTCACCGTTGTGCGCAATGTATCTAAAAGGTTGTGCCAATTTCCATGAAGGGAAAGTATTGGTAGCAAAACGAGAATGCACTAATCCAAAAGCAGAAACGACACGCTTATCGCTTAAATCCGGAAAATATTCTCTTACTTGTTTACTTGTCAATTGTCCTTTGTAAACAATTACTCTTTGTGATAAAGAAGACATATAAAACCCAATGGCTTCTTTTTTAATAGAGTTATTAATGGTATGAGATGCGTAATTTTTTAATATAAATAATTTACGTTCAAAATCTTCAGGGTCAGAAATGTGGTCTGGCTTTTTTACAAAAACTTGCTCCATGATAGGTTCTACCGATAAAGCAGAAGGACCAATGGTATCTTTAACAACAGGTACCGATCTATAGCCAATAATTTCAATGCCTAATTTTTCGGCTGCGCGTGAAAAAATTTCCTTGCATTCCTCTTTGATTCCTTTTTCTGCTGGAAAAAATATAAATCCAACACCGTATTCATTTGAGTTGGGAAGATGAATGCCTTTGTGTAATAATTCATCAAAGAAAAATTCATGTGGTATTTGTATCATAATACCAGCACCGTCTCCTGTATTAATTTCACATCCGCAAGCACCGCGGTGTTCCATGTTTTCTAAAATAGTAAGGGCGTCTCCCACATTTTGATGTGACTTAATACCTTTGATATGGGCAACAAATCCGATACCACAAGCGTCGTGTTCATAAGCAGGATTGTACAATCCTAAGTTTTCATTTTTCGTCATTTCCAACCAATTAATTAAAGGATAATTCTACTAGGTAGGTGATTCGTGGAAAATTACGAAATAAAGAGGATTTTTTATAGCAGATTTGCAAGAAATTTACGCACCATTTGAAATCTTATACCAAAACGAGGCTTATATTAAATCGAATCAAATAACAACTGTTCGCATTTGTATTTTTTGAAATATTTTAAAAGCGCTGAGGTGTAGGAGGGCTAGTTAAAATGTATCTAATCGAAGGTGCTGAGTTAAAGGAGTGGATGCCCATGTAAAGCCTTTTGGGAAAATGCCAAAAAGGGAGCTTCCCGAGCCTGTCATACTTGCATACAATGCACCTTGAGCATACAATTCCTCTTTTAGAGACCCAATAAGCGGGTGCGCTTTCATTACGGGGGCTTCAAAATCATTAACTAATTCCTGTTTCCAAGTAGACAAGGGTTGTTGAACGATTTTAGCGATCTCTTTTTCTTTTTTACAAGGAGTGATTTGTTGAAAAGCCCAAGGGGTCGGTATATGAATTTGAGGATGAATTAAAACAATAGTATAGGGAGATAAATCAATTGCAATGGGATTAAGTATTTCACCTTTTCCCTGCGCTTGACAAGGTTGATCAAATAAAAAAAATGCACAATCGCTACCTAGTTTTTCAGCGTATTGAATAAGTTGCGTTTTATTTAATTGAAGATGAAATAAAGAATTTAAAATTTGTAAAACGGCAGTACCATCGCTTGAACCACCACCTAAGCCTGCACCCATCGGAATGTTTTTATGCAAGTGCATTTGAATTGCAGAGAGAGTAGGAAAATCGACTTTTAATAAATGGTAGGCTTTAACACAAAGATTATTTGAAGTATCTCCTGGAATAGTTAATCCAGAATGTGTAAAATGGATTGATTCGCTATAACCCTTGCCAGAAGCGGTTATTTCAACAATGTCTTTTAAATGAACTGGATAAAATACAGTATCTATATCATGAAACCCATCTTTTCTTTTACTAAGAATAGATAAGCCCAAATTTATTTTGCAATGAGGGAATTGAATCATTATTTATGATTTCTTTTGCGCATTTTTTTTATTGATTTCATCTCGAATATCAATTGCGCGGATATAATCTTCCTGTTCTAAAACTTCTTTTAATAAATGATTCAATTCGATAAGAGATAAATTAGATAAATCATTAATGGGGGTAGGCTCGTTCATTGTAGTGGAGAGCATTGATTTATCAGCACTTTCATTGGCCAATCCTGCTTGCTCTAAAATATTGGAATATACATAAATGGGACAACCAAATCGAACCGCCAATGCAATCGCGTCACTAGTTCGACTATCTATTTCAATTGTATCATTGGCTGTAAAGCATACTAGTTTTGAATAAAAAATACCTTCTTGTAAATCACATATATATACTTCCTGTAATTGTATGCCAAAAGCAGTCATGAAATTTTTCATTAAATCATGCGTCAAAGGACGGGAAGGATGCATGTTTTCCAAAGCAACTGCAATGGCTTGTGCCTCAAAACCACCAATGACAATGGGGAGTCGGCGTAATCCATTCACTTCACCTAAAATAACTGCATAAGAGTTAGATTGCGTGATGCTGTGGGAGAGGGCTACTATTTCTAATTCAATTTTTTCCATACTAGTTTTGACCCCCTAAAGTTAAATAATTATATTATTGATTGTGCTTCATTTTTAAAATGGCTGCAGTCAATGCTGGAACCACTTCAAATGCATCTCCAATTACGCCATAATCTGCGGCCTTAAAAAAGGGGGCTTCGGAATCCTTGTTAATGACGACGATGGTTTTACTGCGATTGACACCTGCTAAATGCTGAATAGCACCCGAAATGCCAATGGCAATATATAAATCTGGCGCAATTTGGATACCCGTTTGCCCTACATGTTCATGATGGGGTCTCCAATCTGAATCGGAAACGGGACGGCTACAGGCAGTAGCAGCGCCAAGTGCTTTGGCGAGGTCCAATAAAATACCCCAATTTTCTGGTCCCCTTAATCCCCGACCACCACTCACTACAAGACTGGCTTCGGTTAAAGGGATTTCTCCTTTTACTTTATTAATGTTGGTTACTTTAATTGATGCCGGCGGAATGGGTAAATCAATGGATTGAACGAGTGCGGTATTTTCATATGGATGCACCCCAAAACTATTTTGATTAATTGCAATTACTTTAATGGGGCTTTCTATTTTAATAGAAGCAAAGGCCTTGCCTGAAAAAACAGTTTTAGTGACTTCAAATCCATCTTGCAAACTAGGTAGACGGCAAGCGCCTGTTACAATGCCTGCAGATAATTTTACTGCTACAGCAGGAGCGAGGGCTTTACCATTGATATTATGTGCAAAAATCACCACAGTCGCCCCAAGGCTTTTTGCAGCAGTAGCAATTAAATTGGAATGTACTTTGGCATCGAAAGTATTTAAACTTTCATTTTTTAACTGATGTACTTTTTGTGCACCTAGTTTTCCTAATTCAGTTAAATCATCTTCTACTGCACCAAGTATCAATGCCTCTGCACTGCAATTCAAAAGTTTTGCTATAGCGGCACCATAACTAATGGCTTCCTGTGTTGCTTTTTTAATTTGATTGTCCGCGTGGTCAATATATATAAGTACCATATAATATTATTTTTGGAATGGGGTATTAAATAACTTTTGCTTCTTCTTTTAACAATCGAACGAGTTCATCCATCTGATCAGGAGCGATTAATTTTACTCCTGTTTTAGTAGGAGGTAAATTAAATTCTTTAATCTGAGTCAATGGTGTAGTAGGGGTAGGCTCCACTATTTTTAATGGCTTTGTTCTTGCCGCCATAATGCCACGCATGTTAGGAATTCTTTGTTCGGCCATTCCTTTTTGACAACTCACTACCATTGGAAGCTGGACTTCATTGGTTTCTTCGCCCCCTTCAATTTCTCTAATGAGGGTGGCTGTGTTTCCGTTAAGTTCTAAATGATTGGCTAATGAAACAAAAGGCAGGTCTAACAAAGCGGATAACATGGATCCAATGCAGGAACTGTTATAATCGATGGTCTCCTTCCCTGTTAAAATTAAATCATAGGATCCTTGTTTTACTATAAAGGCAATTTGTTCTGCGATCTCATTGGAATCATTGCTATTTAAATGAACACGGATGGCTTCATCCCCACCCAAAGCCAAAGCTTTTCTAAGAATAGGCTCTACTTCAACACCGCCCACTGTAATTAAATGTATTTGGGTACTAGGATCTTTTTCCTTTATTTCAATCGCTCTTACTAATGAATACCATTCGTCATAAGGGTTGATGATCCACTGTACTCCATTTTCATCGAACTTTGTATTACCTTCGGTGAACGCAATTTTAGCAGTGGTGTCCGGTGTTTTACTGATACAAACTAAAATGTTCATAGTCTATCTTTTAAATTTTGGTTGTTTATGCAACTAATGCAAATATAAGATAGTTTTTAACCATCTATGCAGTAAAAATTAGATAAGATGAATCGAATTGAAAAAATAATTGAATTTTTAAATCAACAACCCAATGATGCTTTTTTACGACATGCTTTGGCATTGGAATACCTAAAAATTGGGGAGGATATAAAAGCACGAGATTTGTTTTTGGCGATTCTAGATCAGGCACCCGACTATATTGGATCTTATTATCACTTAGCTAAATGTTTGGAAAAGCTTAATGACAAGGCCGCTGCCATCCTATGGTACGAGAAGGGAATGGCGGCTGCGAAATTAGCAAAAGACAATCATGCCTATAATGAATTGCAAGGTGCCTATGAGGACTTGATTTATTAATGATACTCTTTTTACAAAGGGAGTCGTTGACTTAATTTATCGTCAATTAATTGAAAAAAATCTTCGGGTTTGTAAGTGCGCCATGCAGTAATTTCCATTAGTTCAATGTAACGATTTAGTTTTTTTTGCAAAAAATCATATTGCGCTGCGGGGTGTAAATTCACTAATACTGCCCATCCTTCTTCCTCTGATAATTCTTCATACCATTCTTCATAGTAATCCCGATCCCCATTGTGAAAATTATAAACATGTTCCCCAATTAAAATAAATTTAATAATCCCTTCCTCCATCATGCTGTCAAGCAATTCGCGTTTTAATTGCATGATATCGTTCTCGATAGCATCATTCCATTCTCCCATTAATTCAATAATGGCAAACTTAGTTTCGTAATCTACAAATAGGATTTTTAGGTATAAGGTTTTACTTCCAATGACATCCCATTGCGGATGAATATAATAGTTGTAAACGGTTTGTGAAAATTCGAACTCACTATAAGTTTGCCCAAAAAAAATGGATTTAGGATCCTCGTCGGCTATATATAAATGCCTCCATTGAAAATAGGGTTCAACATCATGCATAAACAGCTCGGCTATGGGTTATTTTTATGATAGGCCACCAGTCCTTCCATAGGCGATTTGGTAATTTTACCTAATTCCATTTCGTACACCAACGCGAGTTGTTTAATGACATCTCTAAATGCGTAAGCGACACTGCCAGTGAAATGAATAGGGTACAACCAAGATTCATTTAATTTATTCAAGTGGGTGTAAAAGAAGTCATTTAATCCGTCCTCGATAATATTTTCAATCATATAATGACCACGGTGCTCGCTTAAAAAAACAGCAAAGGAAGCAAGGTATCGATTGGGCAAGGGTTCTCGATATATTTTATTTAAAATTTGAGAACGATCTAAATTATATTTTTTTGAAAAGCAAATCATCAGCTCTTCATCAAAGGTTTGGTATAAAAAATATTGTAAAACTTTTTTTCCAAGATAAGCCCCACTGCCTTCGTCCCCCAAAACATAGCCTAAGCCTGGACTATTTTTCACTATTTTTTTTCCATTATAATAACCTGTGTTGGAACCACTGCCTAATATACAAGCGATTCCTTTTTCTGTTTGGCAAGTGGCTCTTGCTGCCGCCACTAAATCGGTTTGAATATCTAATTTTGCATTTTTGAAAACCAAGCGAAGCGCTTTCTTTAAACTTTTTACATTGTCGGGATTACTAAGACCAGTACCATAAAAATAAATCGCATTGATCTTGTCAGTTTTGACTTTTTTTGAAAAAGCTTTTTCAAGAATAGCTGCTATATTTTCGGTAGACAAAAAATAGGGGCTAATGCCCATTGTGCTAATGGATTGTCGTTTGTTATTTTGAACAATGGTCCATTGACATTTAGTGGCTCCGCTATCGGCAATAATATAGTTATTCATATCCTTCTGTTGGAAGTGAAATTAACCAATTTAGTGGATACCTAAGTACATTAAGGCCAATTTTAAACATTAAATAATGTAATTTCGCCTTCAATAAAAAGTGCATGCAACAAAACAATAACACAAGTTGGTTAAAGCCCATTTCATACGCCCTGATGATTATTCTAGGTATTGTAATAGGGGTTTTTGTAAAAGGGAATTTGTCCGTAGGTGATTTTTTATCTAAGAACCAGAACCCTATTCATGAAATCATGGAATTAGTGAATTCAAAATATGTGGATTCTTTAACCAATGATAGTGCCAGCATTAAGGTGGCCGATTTTTATTTAGGTCAATTGGATCCTCATTCAGTATATATTCCCCCCGCCGACTTGGTGGATGTAAATGATCAGTTGGCTGCAAATTTAAAAGGTATAGGTATCGAATTTCAACAATTTAGGGATAGCTTTTTTGTTTCTTATGTTTTAAAGGAAGGGCCCGCTGAAAAGGCCGGAATGCATTTAGGGGATATTTTATTAAAAGCCAATGATTCCATTGTTTTATCAGGAGGAAAATTACAAGCAGACGAAGTAAGACAAAAAGTAAAAGGGCCTGCTGAGACCCCATTAAATTTATCGGTACTTCGAAATAATCAAATAGTACGTTTAAAAATTACAAGAGCCAATATTGCAATTTCTCCTATTGATGCTTTTTATATGATTAACGATACCCTAGGATATATTAAATTAAATAAATTTACGGATAGGACTTACGAAGCTTTTATGCAAGCATTAGAGCCTTTGTTACAAAAAGGAATGAAGTCCTTGGTATTGGATTTAAGAAATAATGGAGGTGGATTAATGGGTGAAGCAGTGGCTATTGCCGATGAACTATTAAGTGGAAATAAGTTAATTGTTTATACACAAGGAGCCCATTCTGCTCGAACAGATTATTATAGTAAACGTGAAGGGTTATTTGAGCAAGGGAAATTAACAATTTTAATGAATGAATCTTCGGCATCGGCGAGTGAAGTATTGGCTGGGGCTTTGCAGGATTGGGATAGGGCCACCATTGTTGGGACAAGGTCCTTTGGAAAAGGTTTGGTACAACAACAATTTAAATTATCTAATGGGGGTGCTTTGCGCTTAACGACTGCGAAATATTATACACCACTTGGACGAAATATACAAAGACCTTATTTGCAAGGGAAGGAAGCCTATGAGGATGCTTACATAAAAAGATTACACGAAGATGCGATGGGAATGCAAGATTCTAATTTCAAAGGCAACTCCTTTAAAACCCCTAAGGGAAATTTGGTATATGGAGGCGGTGGTATTTATCCCAATAAGTGGGTGGTGACGCATGATATTTTAATGGATACTTCTACCCATTTATTAGGACAAAATAATTTACTTAATGAATTTGTATTGCAATTTTATCTATCCCATATACCACAAATGCAAGCTTTAAAAAATGGGCAAGAACTAATAAAGCAGTATCAAAATGAAGCGACTTGGAATGCTTTTATTCAATTCGCTAATACGCGACATGCTAACATGATAAAAAAAGAAATGGCCTCCCAAAAAATAATGCAAAATCATCTTGTTGCTTTATTGGCTAGAATGAGATGGTATAAGCAAGGCTATCAAGAAGTGGTCAATAGCCTAGATCCTCAATTTGCTCTGATGATTGAATAAGCGTACCGGCTTTCATGATGTTTATCATGTTTTTATATGACTCGGCTCATTTTAACATTTTAAGATAGAAGGCATCTTTGCTTTCTATGCCGAAATCATCTTGTTACCATTGCGGGGCGGATTGTGACGCCAACATTAAAATTGACGAAAAGTTATTTTGTTGTGAAGGCTGTAAAATGGTATTTCAATTATTGGATGAAAATGGACTTTGTCAGTACTATGATTTATCTGACATGCCAGGCATTGCTGCAAAAGGACATTTTGTTTCAGAAAAGTATAATTATCTCGACAATCAGACGATACAAGATCAGCTGATCCAGTTTAAATTAGAGGGACAAGCGCATGTGGTATTTTATTTACCACAAATTCATTGTGTGAGCTGTGTTTGGTTATTGGAAAACTTGCATAAAATTAATGCTGGAATTATACAATCTCAAACTCATTTTGAAAAAAAGGAAATCAAAATAGTTTACAATCCAGGCTTGATTACTTTAAAGGAATTGGTTCAGTTACTTTCCTTTGTTGGCTATGAGCCAGTAATTCATTTGGGTGGAAATGATTGGTTGAAAAAAAAGAAGGTAAACAAAAAGCAACTTTTTAAAATTGGTATAGCAGGTTTTTGTTTTAGTAATATTATGATGCTAAGCTTTCCGGAGTACTTATCAAATGACGCACTAGAATTAGGGAACCTACGACCTTTTTTTATATACTTGAATTTATTATTGTCGCTTCCTGTATTATTTTATAGCGCAAGTGGATTTTTTATTTCAGCTTATACTGGTTTAAGACAAAGATGGTTAAATATCGACGCGCCCATTGCGCTTGCCATTGTAGTTACCTTTAGTCGAAGTGTGTACGAAATTCTAACACAAACTGGAGCAGGTTATTTAGATAGTATGAGTGGGATTGTTTTTTTTATGTTGGTGGGAAGATGGTTTCAGGATAAATCTTATGATTCTTTTGCATTTGACCGAGATTACACTTCATTTTTCCCATTAGGAGTGACTGTTTTACAATCAGATCAAGAACTAAATAAACCCTTATCGGAACTGCAAAAAGGGGAACTGGCGCTGATTAAGTGTGATGAAATGATTCCTGCAGATGGGATTTTAATTTCTCAATCTGCTATTGTTGATTATAGTTTTGTGTCAGGTGAAAACGCGCCAATCGAAATAAAGCAAGGGGCCATGCTTTATGCAGGAGGAATTCAAAAAGGCCGAGCTATTCATATGGAAGTAGTGAAACCAGTGGGGCAAAGTTATATAACAGAGTTGTGGAATAGTCCTTTATTAAAATCCGAAAAAAATACCGAAAAATCCTTTGTACACCCTTGGAGTCAATATTTCACGATCATCTTATTTGCAATTGCAATAACGAGTGGCTTTTATTGGAGTTTACATGACCCACATAAAATTTTACCTGCCGTAACGGCTGTTTTAATTGTAGCCTGCCCTTGCTCATTATTGTTAACCGTTACTTTTACTTATGGGAATGTGTTAAGGTGGCTAGGTAAACAAAAATTGTATTGCAAAAATGCATCCGTTATTGAAGCCATCCATAAAATTGATACCATTGTATTTGATAAAACAGGAACCCTTACCCAACAAGAAGCGACCCAATTGGAGTATGAAGGTGCAGCATTGAGTAAAAGCGAAATGTTGGCCATAAAATCAGTCACAAAGGAATCCTTGCATCCACTAAGTCAAATGATTGCTCAATATTTTTCGACTAAAGTGGAGGGTGTAGTAGAAGTTAATCATATTGAAAATATTTTAGGCAAAGGAACGAAAGCGCATTGTGGCGAATATGATATAATGATAGGGTCTGTTTCCTTTTTGGCCTCGCATGGAATACAAAGGGAAGATAATTATGTTGGGTCGATGGTTTGCTTGGCTATCAATGGCAATTTTAAAGGGGTGTTCAAAATCACGCACACTTATCGAGTGGGGATGTCCAATTTGGTTGCAAGTTTAAAAAATAAGGGGTATCAAATACATTTATTAAGCGGGGATCATCCCACCGAAAAAAATAACTTATTAAAATTATTAGGAACCGATATTCCAATGAAGTTTGAGCAAAGTCCCGAAGACAAATTAAATTATATACAAATGCTGCAAAGTCAAGGACATCGTGTAATGATGGTGGGGGATGGTTTAAATGATGCGGGGGCTTTACAAAAAAGTAATGTTGGCATTGCAGTTACTGATCAATCTCATCTATTTACCCCAGCAAGTGATGCCATCTTAGAAGGAGATGAAATGAATCAATTAAGTGCGTTAATCGAATATTCAAAAAAAGCTAAACTAATAATTACTCTTATTTTTAGTTTATCCATCTGTTATAATATCATAGGTATGTATTTTGCTACAAGAGCACAACTATCACCCATGGTGGCAGCCATATTGATGCCTATTAGCTCAATCAGTATTGTAGCCTTATCTGCATTGCTTTCATTTTTATTTTCAGCTAAGATCAGATCCAAAAACTGATATATATCAGTTCCCAATTTGACCTATGTCATTAGGTAAAATGGACTTTCCCTATAGATTTGTTTCAAATTAGTTGTCATGGGTGTCATCGTTATTTTAATCATCGTAAGTGTATTGGTTGCCGGCGGTTTTTTATTGGCCTTTATTTGGTCGGTAAAAACTGGGCAAATGGAAGACGATTATACGCCCTCTATTCGAATCCTTTTTGAAGAAGTAATAAAAGAAGAAACTAAATAATAAAATACGATCCAATTTATATAAAAAATAATATCAATAACCATTCAAATTAACCTTATGCAAGTAGAAAGTTTTCAGTATGATAATAAGACGGTAAGGAATTTTGCCATTGCCACTATCATTTGGGGTGTTGTAGGAATGACAGTAGGATTATGGATTGCCTTACAGTTGGTTTTTCCCACTGTATTAAATTTGCAGCCGTATTTTAATTTTGGTCGTATTCGACCTCTGCATACTAATGCGGTCATCTTTGCATTTGTCGGAAATGCGATGTTTATGGGAGTATACTATTCCTTGCAGCGTTTATTAAAGGCCAGAATGTTTAGTGATGTGTTAAGTAAAATACATTTTTGGGGATGGCAATTGATTATTGTTGCGGCAGCTATAACTTTACCTTTAGGTATTTCAACTGCTAAAGAATATGCAGAATTAGAATGGCCCATTGATATTGCCATAACTTTAATTTGGGTGGTCTTTGGATTTAATATGTTTGCAACCATCATTAAGCGAAGGGAACGACATTTGTATGTAGCAGTATGGTTTTATATCGCCACTTTTGTAACAGTAGCAGTTTTGCACTTGGTGAATTCATTTGAATTACCTGTTACCTTATTTAAAAGTTACAGTTGGTATGCAGGCGTTCAAGATGCGTTGGTTCAGTGGTGGTATGGTCATAATGCGGTGGCCTTTTTCTTAACGACACCGTTTTTAGGTTTAATGTATTATTTCCTTCCAAAAGCGGCTAACCGTCCAGTGTTCTCTTATAAATTATCGATCATTCATTTTTGGGCTTTAATATTTTTATATATCTGGGCAGGTCCACATCATTTGTTATATACTGCATTACCTAATTGGGCACAAAGTTTAGGCATTGTGTTTAGTTTCATGTTAATATTTCCAAGTTGGGGTGGAATGATCAATGGTTTATTAACCTTGCGAGGAGCTTGGGATAAGGTAAGGGAAGATGTGATTTTAAAATTTATGGTGGTGGCGGTAACTGCTTATGGAATGTCTACTTTTGAGGGACCCATGTTGTCATTGAAAAGTATTAATGCGGTAGCGCATTTTTCGGATTGGATTATTGCACATGTACATATTGGAGGATTAGGTTGGAATGGGATGCTCACTTTTGGCATTATTTATTGGTTGATTCCTAGAATTTATAGAACAGAATTGTATTCAAAAAAATTAGCTAATATTCATTTTTGGTTGGCCACATTGGGAATTTTATTTTATGCAATTCCAATGTATTGGGCTGGATGGCAACAAGTTTCTATGTGGAAACAATTCACCGAAAGCGGACAATTAAAGTATCAATTTTTAGAAACTGTTACCTACATGGCGCCATTTTATGCAATGAGGGCGCTTGGGGGAGCACTTTATTTGACGGGCGCTATTGTAGGAATGGTTAATTTCTTCAAAACGATCAGCAAAGGAAATTTACTAGCAAATGAGGATGCACAAGCACCAGCACTCGAAAAAGCATATACCAAACATGCAGGGGAGCATTGGCATCGTTGGATTGAACGAAAACCAACCCCATTTTTACTTTTATCCTTGGTCGTTATTTTGATAGGCGGCTTGGTGGAATTGGTACCTACTTTTTTAGTGAAATCAAATATCCCTACCATATCAAGTGTAAAACCATATACGCCATTAGAGTTACAAGGTCGTGATATTTATACTCGTGAAGGATGTTATACTTGTCACTCACAAATGATTCGCCCTTTCCGAAGTGAAACAGAGCGATATGGGGAGTACAGTAAAGCGGGTGAGTTTGTTTATGATCATCCATTTCAGTGGGGTAGTAAAAGAACAGGTCCAGATTTAGCTCGTGAAGGGGCAGGGAATTTGAAGAAATCAAATACATGGCATTATAATCATCTTGAAGAACCTAATGCCATTTCTACAGGTTCCGTGATGCCTTCCTATTCCTTTTTAATAGATGCTAATTTAGATACTGCATCTACACCATTAAAAATTAATGCGATGCGCACGCTAGGGGTTCCTTATGCTGCTGATTATGCACACAAAGCCAATCAAGATTTAATGACGCAAGCCCAAGGCATTTCAGACAACTTAAAGCAAGATGGAATAAAAGTTGCACCCAACAAGGAAATCATTGCATTAATCGCCTACTTGCAAAGATTAGGCACTGACATAACAAAAAAATAATAAACAAAAATTAATACTATGTACAGCTTTATAAAAAAATATACCGAAACAATGCAGGATCAAAATATCTATCCAATTTTTTCATTGTTAGTATTTGTTGCTTTTTTCATTGCTGTTTTGTGGTATGTAAAAGTCCTAGACAATAAGCAGGTGGACAAAATTAAAAACTTACCATTAGAGCAATAATAAATAAATCCTAAAACATTTCTTATGTTAAAAAATAAATATACATTCCTTTTGGCATTGACTAGTTTATTTTCGATTGCAACATTTGCACAAACAACTATTGCTACAACTAAGCCTGAATCTGCTACTAATTATTTGCTTTGGCTTATGATTACAGTGGCAATTTTATTAGTTTTAGTTGTGTGGATATTGGCTAAGGTATTAATGATGGTGTCAGCCAAAGCAGTGGAGTTGTCCAAGTCGGCCAGTAAAGTGATGATGATTTTTGTTGTGGTGATGGGGTCCTTGTTTTCAAAAAATTTAATGGCTCAAACTGCAACCCCCAATATAACTGATACCGCAACTAAAGCCAGTGTGACCAGTTTTTATGGGGGCTTATCCTATAATACATTTTGGACCATGACTTCGGTTATTTTATTGGAATTATTGGTGGTTTTATTATTGGTTTTATTTATTAGGAATATTTTTAAATCTATCCATCCCTCTAAAAAGTTAGTTGTTGATGGCAAAGTGGTGACGGATTCTTGGTTAGTAAGGACATGGCACAAATTAGATAAGCAAATTTTTACTAAAGCGGTTCCATTAGAAAAGGAAGCAGATTTATTATTAGATCATAATTATGATGGCATTAAGGAATTGGATAACGCTTTGCCACCATGGTGGAAGTATGGTTTTTATATCACAATCGTAGTGGCCGTTTTTTATTTACTAAAATTTGAAGTTTGGCATACTGGAATGAATCCAACCGAGGAGTACAATGCCGAAATGACTTCAGCCAAACAACAAACCGATGCATATTTAGCATCTTCTAAGGAAAACGTAGATGAAAATACAGTCGTTCAATTAGATTCGGCTGGCGTAGCTGTAGGTAAAGAGTTATTTACTAAAGCATGTGTTCCATGCCATCTTGATGGTGGTCAAGGTTTAGTAGGTCCCAATTTAACCGATGAATATTGGATACATGGTGGGAGTCTCAAAGATATTTTTAAAACAATTAAATATGGATATCCGGATAAGGGTATGCAATCTTGGAAAACCACTTTTTCGCCCATACAAATAGCGGAGTTGGCAAGCTTTATAAGAACTTTAAAAGGCACGCATCCGCCACATCCCAAAGCCCCACAAGGAGATTTATATAAAGAGGCAGCTGACAGATTAGATAGCGCTTCTGTAAAAAAACAAAATGATAAAACCAAATAATAACGATTCCGAAAGTATAGCGAACTATAAAAAAGATTTGTTGGATCAGACATTTAGGGATTCTGTTGGTACGATAAGTAAAGAAGGCAATCGAAATTATGTAATTCCTCAAAAGCCATCTGGTAAAATGTATCAAACCAGGTCTTTGTTTAGTTATTTATATTTAGTTTTATTTTTTACTTTACCATTTTTAAAAGTAGGTGGGGAGCCTGTTTTTTTGTTCAATGTATTAGAACGAAAGTTTATTTTATTTGGTAAAATATTTTGGCCACAGGATTTTTTTATTTTCGCAATTGGTTTTTTAACCTTTATTGTTTTTGTCATTTTATTTACGGTCGCTTTTGGTAGAATATGGTGTGGTTGGGCTTGTCCTCAAACCATATTCATGGAAATGGTGTTTAGGAAAATTGAATATTTTATTGATGGGGATGCCAACCAGCAAAAAAAGTTGAAAGCAATGCCATGGAATACCGAAAAATTATTCAAAAGAGGCAGTAAAATTGTAGTGTTTTTTTTATTATCATTTTTAATAGCCAATTTCTTTTTAGGGTATATTATTGGGATCGACGAGGTAGGGGTATTGGTTAAAGAGGGCATCTTTGTTCATTTTGGCACTTTTAGTGCGTTGGTTATTTTCACCTTGGTATTTTTCTTTGTTTACTATTGGTTTAGAGAGCAGGCTTGTATCATTGTTTGTCCTTATGGGCGATTGCAAGGTGTTTTGTTAGATCGCAATTCTATTTTAGTGGCTTATGATTATGTACGAGGGGAGCCAAGAGGTAAGATGTCGGATCTGACTAGCGATAAAGGTGATTGTGTCAATTGTCATGCTTGTGTTAGAGTTTGTCCAACAGGAATTGACATTAGAAATGGTACACAATTAGAATGTGTCAATTGCACTGCTTGTATTGATGCTTGTGATGAAATTATGGATCATATTAATAAACCCAAAGGATTAATCAGGTATGCTTCTGAAAATGGCATTGCCAATAAACAAAAAATGGTATTTAGTTGGAGATTAAAGCTGTACACGATTGTTTTAACCCTACTGTTGTCATTTTTAGCCATTTTATTGATAACCAGGGCCGACATTGCGGCTCGAATTTTAAGAACACCTGGTCAAACCTATCAATTGCTGGATCAAAATAAGACAAGTAACCTGTATAATATAAAATTAGTAAATAAGACCAGACATAATATTCATCTCAACATAAAATTAGAAAACATAGAAGGCGAAATAAAATTAGTGAGTCCCATAGAAGTGCCCAAAGAATCTTATTTCCAAACAAGCTTTTTTATCGTATTAAAAAATGAGCAAATAAAGTCAAGAAAAACTAAAGTTAAGATAGGGTTGTATCAACAAGATAAGCAGATGGATGTATTGACCGCTTTATTTTTAGGACCTTCTATTTAAAATAAAAATGTATGAAAATGAATTGGGGTTATCGAATTTTAATGGTGTACTTATTATTTGTATGTGGCATTTTGATATTGGCCTATAAGTCGTCACAACAAAAATTTGATTTAGTACAAACTGATTATTATGGAGCGGAGCTAAAATACCAAAAAGTAATTGATGCGACACAAAAGGCAAATGCGTTGGAAGGTGAATTCGAAGTGTCCAATAATGGTAATGCACTTCATGTATTCTTGCCAAAACTATTACAAACAAGTTTGACCAAGGGGGAAGTTCAATTGTATTGTATTGCAGATGAAAAAAGAGATTTTAAAAAAGAAGTCGTTTGTACCAACGGCACCTTTGATATTGCTTTATTAAATAGTATGAAGGGAAATTATACTTTAAAATTGACAGTCGAAAATAAAGGGGTTCATTATTATTTCGAAAAAAAATTAATATTATAAAATGGAATGGAGTCACTTATTTGAAATTGGGTTTTTAATGGGATTACTAGGGAGTGTTCATTGCATAGGTATGTGTGGCCCTTTAGTGATGGCATTGCCATTATCTAATAAAACAAATTTGCAAAAGTGGGGGGCACTTTTTTTATACCATTTTGGAAAAATATGTAGTTATTCCCTCTTGGGCGTGTTATTGGGTTTATTTGGAAGTCAATTACCACTATATGGTGTACAAGAAAATTTATCTATAGTAATGGGCAGTATTATGGTTTTGTATGTGGTTTATGTATTTATAATAAAATCAAAAAAAACAACAGGAGGGAAAGTATTTTTTAATTTTTTATATACACCCATTGTTAAAAAATTAGCTGATTTATTTAATCAGCGAAACAATGCTTCCTATTATTTGATTGGCATTTTAAATGGTTTACTTCCATGCGGTATGGTATATCTAGCATTGACCTCTGCATTAGCAACACAAGATGTAATACAAGGGGGACTGCTCATGGCTTTTTTTGGATTAGGCACGATACCGGCATTGATAATGGTGGCAATGGGTGGGCAGTATTTTGGTGTTGTGTTTAGAAGAAAATTACAACGCCTACTGCCAATATTCATTTTTAGTATGGGTTTGTTATTGATATTAAGGGGAATGAACTTAGGCATACCTTATGTTAGTCCTCGTTTAGGAGTAGGGATAGATAAAATTACATGTCATAATTAAAAAATATGAATAAGGAATTATTATATCAACAAATAGCTGGGTTATTAAAAACATTGGATAATATCCAGGAGGAGCAATCTGCGATGAAGCGAAAATTGAGTATTTTATTAGATAAGTCGTTACTCAATAATTATATTGAATGGGCAGAGGAAATACACCAGCAAATTTTGAATAGAGAAACAGCTATCCAGCTTTTAAGAAAGGATATGAGTTCCTTAAAAAAAGCGATCACATTAAAAAAATCGATTATAATTTTTGCAGATACCCCTTACCATAAATCATTAGAAAAATTCAAGGAGCAGGTCTCCTATTTAGAAAATGAATTTAATCATTGGGCTCAATTCACTAATGAGAAATTTCAAACTATTTCGGCCTAAGATTAATTAAATAGATTAGTCAATTTCTTTTCTTCTAAAATGGTAATTTTCCCATCTTTTATTTCAATCAATTTTTCGGTTTTAAAATCACTCAAAGTTCTAATTAAACTTTCGGTGGCAGTGCCTGCGATATTCGCTAAATCTTCTCTGGATATAGAGATTGAAAAATTGCCACTATCTTCCTTATTTGCGTATTTTTTCTTTAAGGTTAATAAGGCATCTGCTACGCGCTTTCTTAGACTATGATAGGCGAGGGCTACTAATTGTTGTTCTTTCTCTGCAATATTATTAGCAAGTAGTTTAATTACTTTTAGTGCAATTTCTTGATGTTGCGTTATTAAATGTTCAAATTCTTTTCTAGGTATAACACGAATAGTGGATTCCTCCATCGTTTCTGCAAATTCTTCGTAGATCGAATTTTCGATTAAGGGAATATGACCAAAAAAATCACCAGCCGATAATAAACCTATAATTAACTCTTTTCCACCATCACTTGTTTTATATATTTTAACTTTCCCAGTTTGTATATAGTAAAGTTTATTGGGATGTTGGCCTTCGGCGTAAATGACCTGCTTCTTTTTGTATTGAATAATATCATGACTTTCTAATGCATCATGCATTTCATCTTTATTACCTAAATCTGATATAATTTGGTACCAATTTTCAATTTCTTTTCCACCTTGAGCGCGCAATAGTTTAATTTTTTCTAATCTTGCTCTTATTGCATTGATTAATTCTGAATCGGAAAAGGGTTTTGTAATATAATCATCGGCACCCATTTCCATTCCTTTTCTTAAATCGTTTCTTTCGCTTTTTGCACTTAAAAATATAAAGGGGATATGTTGTAAATCTAAGTTTTTGCTAATAATTTGAAACACACCATACCCATCTAATACAGGCATCATGATATCGCAAACAATTAAATCGGGAGGGTTGGCCATGGCCATTTCAACTCCTATCTTACCATTTTCAGCAGTGCTTACTTCGTAATTAGCAAGACTTAATATTTCGGCAGTGTTATCTCTAAGTGCCTCGTTGTCTTCGATGAGTAAAATCTTTTCCATAGGTTATATTAATTTATTCAAAATCATTTTTTATTTTAGTGGGTAGTTCTATAGTGAAAGTACTGCCTTTTTCGAGTGTGCTTTGGTAGGAGATGGTTCCAGCTAAAATTTCAATATACCTACCTACGATATGAAGCCCCAAGCCGGTACCTTGTATATTCGTCACATTGGTTGCCCTGAAAAATCTTTCAAATAGATGTATTTGGTCGGCCATTGGAATGCCAATTCCACTATCGATGATTTTAATTCTTGTATTTTCTAAATCAACTTTACTTTCGATTTTAATATTGGAATTTTCAGGCGAGAATTTTATCGCATTGGATAGTAAGTTGATTAAAACGTGTTTCAGCAAATGGCTGTCGGTAAAAGTGTTATTGGGACCTTCGTGGAGGTATTGTATTTCCTGTCCTGGTTTTAGCAAAACATTCATTTCGCCGATTAAATTATGAATGAATTCGGCAATATCAAATAATTCTGCTTTTGTATCCACTTTACCTTCTTCAATTTTCCCTAATGATAAAAATTCATTTAAAATATCAGTTAATACTTTAACCGACGATTTAATACGATCTATATGCTTGTCTCTTTTAGGTTGGTCTTCGGTGGAAGTATATTTAGCCAGTAATGAAATGGAAGATAAAACGGTACTCAATGGTGTACGGAATTCATGAGAAGCCATTGAAACAAAGCGAGATTTAAGATCATTCACTTCCTTCTCTTTTTCCAATGATTTGGTAAGGTCTTCTTTAGAGGCTTCTAATTCAAATAATGTATTTTGTAACTCATTAGTTCTTTGTTGTACTGTACTTTCAAGGTTGATGTTTAATTTTTTCATTTCCTCGTTCACCACTTCCATCTCCGCTTGTTGTTTTATGATTTTTGCTTCATTTTCTTGTCTTTTGGTTATGTCAACTATATAGGCAATCGCATATTGAATGCCATTGGTATTAAAGTGGCCTAAACTGATTTCAACAGGAAATTCACTTCCATCTTTTCGTAAGGCAGATAAAGTCATGCCTAAGCCCATGCCACGTGCTTTAGGTTTGTCAAGGTAATTATTTCGGTAGCCAGTATGTTTATGATGATATCGGGTGGGGATGAGTTTTTCAAGCACTTCCCCTACCATACTATTATTTGTGTATAAAAACTGTTGATGTACAAATTCATTGGCCATGACAATCATGCCATGGGCGTCTACTACAATAATGCCAATAGAAGCGGAGTTGAATAACGCTTCGAATCTTATATCTTTATTTATAAGTTTGTCAGCATTGCCTATGGAGGCTGGATCGAGCATGTTTCAATAGCATTTGAATGCTCTTAAAGTTACAAAAAAACACTGATAGATATCATAATGAACGCCACTATTTTTGAAGATTTTAGCTCTATAACACACTGGTTTCTATACTAAGCACTTTTGGGATTCCATTTTTCTAGTAAATAGTCCTTACTTGATTTTCCAAGTGCTTCTTGCCCCTTTAAAAATGCTTTACGCATGGAAACTGCAGTATTTTCGGTGCTTTCGGGTGTCCAGCCTGGAGGCATGAATGCTAATGCTATTTTATTTTTTAATCCAATTGTATTTTTTAGATCCTGGTATAAGGCAATACATTCACCAAAATAAAAGTCAACGAAATTAGTTACCTCCATTTTTCTTGTGATGCCATATTCAATTTTCACTTCTTTTTTTTCATTTTGCAAGGTTCCAAATAACCAATCCCAAAAAGGCAATAAAACACAAAAATTGGTATCCATATATAATGGATTTTTTGCATGATGTACGCGGTGGTGAGATGGAGTGATAAAAATCTTTTCAAGAAAACCTAACCTTCCATTTTTAAAAGCATCTTCCCCTGCATGAATAAAAGTACCCCAAGTACCATCGATTACTAAAATAATAGCCACCATTTCGGGTCTGACTCCTAAAATCATTAAAATTGGAACTTGAATGGCAGCCGTGTAATAACCTTCTGCAAAAAAATGTACCCATGCCACGGTTAAATTCATTTCAGCTGGTGCATGATGAGGAGAATGTAAACACCAAAATAATCTAACTCGATGTGCTGCAAAATGCCAAATCCAATAGGAGAGTTCCCATATTAAATAAGCATATAACCAACCATACCATGTTTTTTGAATGGTGAACAAGGCAAATTTTTCAAAAAAAGGCATCATTTCGATGTATACAAAAATGATTATTAATTTGGATACGTATTCATTAAAAACGCGAGCTAAAAAATTAGATTTATATCTCCTAAAAAATTCCTTGATAAAAGAAGTGTTGCGAATGCGATCAAAAATAAGAGTAAGGGAACTATAAAAGGTTTTCCCGACTAAGCTATTTTTTAATTGGTTTATTTTTTGTTTACCATTTTTAAAAGGGTTCATTTGTATAAACAATCGAATCATTTCTACTAATAAGAAAAAAGTAGTTAAGATGGAAAGCAAAGCCATGACCGATTGGTAATATATTTTTTTCTGAATAGGGTTGGCTAAATTATCCAAATAACCCATACCCATAAAGCTTTTCCAGCTCCCTTCGACAAATGAATGAACAGTCACATATAAAATAGTGGCAGCAAAGCCAATAAATAATAAGTTTTCAATACTAGCCCAAATCATTTTAACTTTTTGTAAGTTGGTAGTAGGATTGGTATTCATTTTTTATAATTTTATACTATTTGCATTAATCTTTCCAACGCCATTCGCCTGCAATTTGCAAGGGTTCTTTCAAATTATTCTTCAATAAAAATTGTTTCGTTTCTTCGTCGGTTAAATGTTTTGCTTTTATTTCATTGGCATCTGCGATGCCGTATAATAACATGGAGCCATATCTTACTGTATTTTGCAATTCTTTTTCATTCACTAAATCAAATACATCACAATCGGCATGGTAACAGGGTGAAGCGCCTTTTGGCAAACCTCCACCCGCCGCGCCCCCATTGGGTATTCCGCGAAGCATAAAGGGTTGATGATCGCTGTGCAAACCAGCGCCTACTGAAAAAGTATTTTTGAAATTAGTGTCTATTTTATTTGCGATCGTTCCAATACTTTGAAATAATGTTCTGCTTTCTTCTGCACTAGTCGAAAAACCTTTTGGATCATTGGTCATATCAAAATTTAACATGTATCTAATTTGTTCAATACTTTTATCTTTCATAGAAGCCGCTACATAAGCTCTTGACCCTAATAGTCCTTGTTCTTCTCCCATGAATAATACAAATTCAATACTGCGAGCAGGCTTTAATTTTAAGCTAGCAAAAGTGCGTGCCATATCTAAAACCGAAAAAGAGCCTATCCCATTATCAATGGCTCCTGTTGCTAAATCCCAACTATCCAAATGACCTCCAATGACTATTTTTTCATTAGGAATACTAGCTCCTTTTATAGTTGCAACTACATTTCTTGCTTTAATCATGCCCGAAAAATTAGTCATATCTATATGGCTCCATAATTTTTCCTTTTTAAGTTGCTCTTTTAATAACATTCCATCTTCTTTTCCGATACATACAGCAGGGATGGGAATTAATTTGCCTGTGACAGATGCGGTGCCAGTTAATAATACGCCGTTAGCCGGTGTGTTAATCACAATAATTCCTTTTGCACCGTGCTTTGTGGCAATGGCTGTTTTTTCGGAGCGATGCAAACCCGGCGTGCCTGGTTTAGAGCCTGGAAGTATACCTAAATATACAAGCGCAATTTTCCCAACCACTTTTTCAGGATTTGCAATATAATCTTCCTCTACGCCGTTTCCCATGTCTACTACTTCTAAAGTTAGATTTACTTTTACTGGTGAATGGGCTAATGAAACTGATTTTATAGGTTTTAAGTTATTAATGTCCGAACCGATCTTCACTAAAATATTACCTCTACTCCAACTCTCTACTTCAAATGGTTGAAACCTTAAATTCGTGTAGCCGTATGACTTTAGTAAATTAAAAGTGTAGGATTCTGCTTTGTGCCCATTTGCCGAACCTGTTGTACGATGTCCGATGGTTTTAGATGCAATTTTTAGAGAGTTGTACGCATTAGAATGTGTTAAAACTTCCTGATTAATCTTAGAAAAAAGGTCA
Organism: uncultured Bacteroidota bacterium; assembly: GCA_903824725.1. GTDB lineage: Bacteria > Bacteroidota > Bacteroidia > Chitinophagales > Chitinophagaceae > Sediminibacterium. The sequence continues at coordinate 27,484 of CAIJXU010000094.1, forward strand.
TTCCATTCAGGTTTTGCTTGTCCCCATAATAAATTCGTGTTAATTATAGAAATAAGGGTAAGAAGTAAGGCTATTTTTTTCATATGGGGTATAATTATTTCTGCTAATTTATCCAAAATTTGTCACAAAATATACTACTTGGAAGTTTAATATGCTAATAAGTATCATGCAAGTTAAAATGTGTATATTTAGGGTAGTCTAATTAGACAAAATAAGTATCGCTTATATATTCATTTAAATATTTTTTTATGTTTTTAATTATTTTAGGATTGGTCATATTTTTTGCTGCAGGTGCGTTGAAAAATTTGGATTTGCCTATCTCGCAACATAGTGGAGCAGTTCGATCTGTAGGATTGGTTATTGTAGTGATTGGATTTTTGGCATCTAGTGTAAAGCAAATTGACGCAGGTGAAATTGGTGTAAAATCATTATTCGGAAAAGTGCAAGATGATATTTTATATAGTGGACTTAATATGGTTAACCCATTAGTCACAGTCAATACTATTGATGTTCGAACGCAAAATTATACTATGAGTGGTGTGCACAACGAAGGGGACCAATCAGGAGATGACGCCATTCGTGTTTTAACTGCAGATGGTTTGGAAGTCGTTATTGATTTGACAGTATTATACCGAGTGCAATCAGGACAAGCACCTAATATAGTAAGACAAATTGGGTATGATTTTAAAAATATAATAGTAAGACCCATCACTAGAACAAAAATCAGGGATAATGCGGTGTATTATACAGCAGTTGATTTATACTCTGTAAAAAGAGATGAATTTCAAACAAGAATTTTTAAAACGATAGAGGCTAACTTAAAAGAAAGAGGATTTGTATTAGAGCAATTATTAGTTCGAAACATCACATTGCCAGCTACAGTAAAAGCTTCTATCGAAGAAAAAATTAAAGCGGAGCAAGACGCTCAAAAAATGCAATTTGTTTTGCAAAAAGAAAAACAAGAAGCGGAGCGTAAAAGAGTGGAAGCGCAAGGTATTGCCGATTATCAAAAAATTATAAGTTTAGGATTAGGGGATAAGCAATTACAGTATGAGCAAATTCAAGCTATGAAGAGTTTGATGAATTCGCCTAATTCAAAAGTAATTATCATGGGTGGAGGTGGGAAAACGCCTATCATTTTAGACGGTAAAGGGAATTAATTTTTTAATAGCTTAATCTAATATGTATTTTTTAAATAAACATATTTCGAAATTTAAAGTAGTCTTTTCTTTTTTTATTTTAAATATACTTTTCTTAAATACTATTTTTGGTCAACAGCCTATTAAAATTGCTTGTGTTGGTAATAGTATTACTTATGGTATAGGGGTAGTGAATAGAGAAAAAAATAATTTTCCACAACAATTGCAATCGCTACTTGGGGTATCTTACAAAGTAAGCAATTTTGGCACTAGAGGGGTCACTTTATTGCCTGATGGTAACTTGCCCTATGCTAATACAACTGAATATAAAAATAGTATTAAATGCAAGCCCAATATAGTTGTAATTGATCTTGGTAATATTAACCCAAAGGAGGTGGAACTTTATAAGCAAAATATAAATAAAGCTTTTTATGAAAATTTTGAAAAGGACTATACACGATTAATTATGTCGTATTCTAATCTACCTTCCCATCCTCGCATCATTTTGTTATTGCCATTGCCTTCTTTTTTAGTAGATAGTAATTCTGTTTTTAAACAAGTCATTCAGCAAAACATTATTCCACGTATTCAAAAAGTAGCCTTTGAGACAGGGGCGGAACTGTTGGATGTACATTCCTTATTTGCAGATAAACAAGATTTGTTTTTAGATAAGGTACATCCTTCTTCTTTAGGCGCTACACTCATTTCAAAGCGATTGTATGAGCTTATTAAATTGAATGAAGTGAAACAAGCATCTGTTTTTTTAAAAGTAAAACAAACAAAAACACTCAGCTCTTTTTATGGTTTTGAATGCATCGATTTTACATTTAATAATAGAAATGCAAAGATAGTAAGGCCAAAAAAAGTAGTGAAAGGATCGCCTTGGATTTGGAGAGCAAGATTTTGGGGGCATGAGCCACAAACAGACATAGCATTATTAGAGAGGGGTTTTTATATTGTTTATTGCGATGTAGCTGAATTATATGGGAATAAGGAATCTGTTTTAATATGGGATCAATTTTACGCCTACATGCAACAGTTGGGCTTGTCAAAAAAAGTAGTGTTAGAAGGCATGAGTAGGGGTGGTGTCTATATATATAATTGGGCATACCATAATCCAAAGAAAGTTGCTGCGGTATATGCAGATGCCCCTGTATTGGATTTAAAAAGTTGGCCCGGTGGAAAAGGGAAAGGACCTGGAAGCAAAGAGGATTGGGCTATTTTTAAAAATGATTATCGATTGACAGAAGAACAAGCCAGTCAATTTCAAGATCATCCAATTGACCACGCGGATAGTATTGCAAAAGGAGGCTTCCCCATGCTGCATGTGGTAGGTGATGCAGATGAAGTGGTGCCTGTTCAAGAAAACACAAATCCATTTGAGATTAAAATTAAAAAGGCGGGTGGTTCTATAACTGTCATACATAAACCTGGAGTGGGGCATCATCCACATAGTTTAGAAAATCCAACGCCCATTGTTGATTTTGTATTAAAAAGTACAGGATACAATACTCATTTTGCCTCTATAGCAACGCCATCCGCGGAATATCGTTCAGCGGCAGGATGGAAAGAAGGAACGGATTGGTGGGTACAAAATGACGATATTAATCAACTCATTACATCTAATAAGAAGCTGGATATTATTTTTTTAGGTAATTCAATTACACAAGGAATTGGAGGAGAAAGGCCTTCTGTGACTTACAAACCTGGTAAAATATTTTTTGATAGTGCGTTTAAAGGATATCAATGGGTGAGTGCTGGAATTTCTGGTGATAGAACACAACATGTTCTTTGGCGATTACAACATGGAACTTATGCGTCGGCTAAACCTAAAGTAATTGTTCTTACAATTGGAGTTAATAATTTTAATGAGGATTCAGGTGAGGAAACTGCATCAGGAATTAAATTAATATTACAATGGATGAAATTGCATATGCCTCAAACTAAAATTATTTTAATTGGACCCTTACCTACAGGACTAAAACCTGAATCTAGTAATCGCTTGAAATATGAAGTAGTTCATTCTATTATTAAAAAGGAAGTAACCCATCAAATCATCTATTTACCCTTGACTAAGTATTTTATAAAAGAGAATGGCGATTTGGATACCCGATTTTGTTCAGGGGATGGGATTCATTTAATTGAGCCTGGATATGAATTATGGGCTAAGGTTTTAAGTGAAGTGGTAAGGAAAATGATCAAATAATCTTTAGATTAATGGCTCGACTGCGATAAGCCGACTTCTTGAAATCAAGATATATAAAATATATACTATATTTATTCAAAATATATCATGTTCAAGACAAATAAAATGCTTAATAATATTAAATCATTTGCAAAAATATATTTGCTTGTGATTTTCATATTTTTTGTATTTAGGGGGTTACTTTTTATTTTGAATACTGATAAAGTTATTACCGATGAAATATTCGATATTATTCGTGCGTTTATTATGGGGTTTAGATATGATATGGTGATAAGTGGTTATATTTTATTATTACCTTTTTTGGTCATTAGTATTATTACTTTTTTTACATCAGTTACGCCATTTTTTAAGCGAATTTTATTTTATTATGTGTTTATTTTATTTACTTATGCTTTTTTAATATGCACAATAGACATTCCTTATTTTATACAATTTTCTTCTAGATTTTCAGTTACAGCTCTTGCCTGGGCCGATAGCTCATTATTTATTATAAAAATGATCTTGCAAGAGCCAGTGCATTTTTTATATATGCTATTTTTTGTTTTGGTGGCCTTTTTATTCCGTAAGTCTTTAATAAAGATTTTTAAAGATGGGCATGATTTTCAAAAGACTCATAATATATATTTACATTTTTTTATTTCTATTTTATCATTAGGGATTATTTTTCATGGAATAAGAGGGCGTATTGAGAGTAAATCTCCTATTCGTATTGGTACTGCCTATATAACAAATAATCCTTTTTTGAATCAACTTGGTTTGAATCCTAATTTCACATTTATTACTAGTTATTTGGAAGAAGCAGATCCTAAGAATCAAGAAATAAAATTGATTGACGAGAGCGTTGCTTTAGCAAATGTTAATGCCTATCTTAATTTACAAGATCAAAAGGCATCAAATCCATTTTCAAGAGAGATTAAATATAATGGCATTGACACTTTAGATAAAAAAAATATTGTTTTAATTATCATGGAAAGTATGAGTGCCTCAAAAATGAAACGACATGGTAACACAAATAACCTAACTCCTTTTTTAGATAGTTTATCAAATGAAGGGTATTATTTCGAAAATTCATATTCTACAGGCTTACACACTTTTAACGGAATATTTGGGACCTTGTTTTCTTTCCCTGCTATTTTTAGGCAACAACCAATGCATATTATTTCTAAAGTCAACTATCATGGCATAGCAACTTCATTAAAAAATAATGGTTATACTACTACTTACTTTACTACTCATGATGGTCAATTTGACAATGTTGAAGGATTTCTTCGAGCAAATGACTTCCAGAATATCATAACTCAAAAAGACTACCCATCTGATCAGGTAAAAAGTACTTTGGGTGTCACGGATGAGTTTATGTTTGATGCTTCAATTCCTATTCTCAATGATTTGTATGATCAAAAGAAAGTTTTTTTTACAACTTTTATGACAACAAGTGACCATGTACCCTATATTATTCCTGATCACTTTAAGCCAAAGAATAGGGATATTAAAAAACAAATTGTTGAATATGCGGATTATTCCTTGCGCAGTTTTCTAGTAAAAGCAAAAGCGCAGCCTTGGTTTAAGAATACTTTATTTGTTTTTGTAGCTGATCATGGTACTGTTATGACTAGTCCCTATGAGATTTCATTAGATTATGTTCACATCCCACTATTATTTTATAGTCCTGAATTAATAAAAGAGAAGAAGGTATTTTCAAAAATGGCTGGTCAAATTGATGTATATCCTAGTATTATGGGCTTACTAAAATTGCCTTATATGAATCAAACTTTAGGTATTGATTTATTTAAAGAAACAAGGCCATACATATTTTTTAATGCAGACGATAAGTTTGGCGTAATTGATACCAGTAAGTTATTGATCGTTAGGAGGGATAAGAGCGTCGATTTATTTGATTATAAGATTAACAATCCAAAAATTAAATCAATAAAAGATACCGCCTTGATGAATAAGATGCAGAATTATGCGATATCTAATTTGCAAGCTTTTCAATACTATATGAAAGAATCTAAGCAAATTGTTTTAACCAAGCATTAACTTTTACGATAAATGATTCAATAAAAGCGCAACATTTAACTAGCTAGGTTGTGAACTGGGATTCTTGCCCAAAGTTTTTTGATCCATCTTTATTGTTATAATTAACTCTAAATCAAGGGGAATTGTCCAAAATATGGCTAAAATTCATCTCCGATGGAGTTGTATTTTAAGGGAATATGCAAGAAAATAGGTTGGAATATGCAAGAAAAT